>JAIPHJ010000055.1 GCA_021735245.1 Candidatus Bipolaricaulota bacterium | reverse complement strand
AATGGGAAACGAAAGCGCCGGTATTTACCTGGGTTCTCCAGCTACCGTAATGGCTTCGGCAATTGAAGGCAAAATTACCGACCCACGAAACTACGTTTAATTGCCAGGGCGGTTGCTGATCTTTGATGAAATGCAGAAGAGGTAAAATCAGATTTTGGTCTCCGGCAGGAAAATCCTATCGGAGGCCGAGCGGGCATGGCTCCAGCCTTCCTTTGGAAAGGCTGGGGAGCGAGGCTGAGATCGGAAGTGACGATTTCCTCGCAGGGGAAATCGCGCACGGTTTTATCGCCGGAAGAGCAAAAGCTGATTTCGGAGAAGGACATCTCAGGACAAGCGAACATAAAATAAGCAAGCAAACAGAACCCATTTAGATCATACATTTGATCAACGGACAACTTTCTGAATAGAACGGAATCTACCTTTTGCACTAAATAGGAGGAAAAGCATGAACAAGACAGAACTGACAGGAAAGGCTCATAAATTTGGCAACGACATTAACACGGATTATATAATTCCGGGCAAGTACCTGATGAAAATAACGGACGACGATAAGCTGGCCGAACACGCGATGGAAGGGGTTGACCCCGATTTCAGAGACAAAGCGGAGCCGGGAGACTTCATTGTGGCTGGTAGAAACTTCGGTTCTGGGTCTTCCAGAGAAGAAGCCCCAACCGTTATCAAACACTCTGAGGTCGGGGCGGTGCTCGCCAAGTCCTTTGCCCGAATTTTCTACAGAAATGCGTTAAATATTGGTTTACCGATAGTGGAGTGTGATACTGACTCCATCAACCAGGGAGATAAACTAAACTTAAACCTCCAGGAGGGGGTACTGAAGGATCTGCATAAGGGAAAAAGGATAGAGATTTCCCCGCTACCCCCCGAGATGAAGAAGATTCTGGACGACGGCGGTCTGGTACCCCACCTGGAAAAACACGGAACATTTAACCTATAGAAACCGGATGTTAAAGAGGCTTGTTCATAAGAAACAAATACCTTAAATTAATTCCAACGGGAAAATATCGAAGATCCGGGCCGAAGATCAGACAGAAAGGAAAACTTGAATTCTTAAAAAATAATGGCTAAAATTCCTAGGATTAGGTATAATAGTATATGATGGAAACCACTAGATACTAATATCCAGTTGGGAGGTTAACATGAAAAAGCTTATGGCCGTAGGGATTGTATTAGTTTTGGTTTTGGGAACCTTAGCTGGTCCCGCTTTGGCCGATTTAGAATCGGGGATAGACCACAAAAGTCCTAATAAAGTGTTGTACAACGACAAGGGTTTACACATCCCGGACAAAGACGGGGTCGCAGACAACCCCATTAGCATAGGTGGTTCCGGCCAGAATTGATTCCCGTGTGCCCGGGATTATACGAGAAACCTTCGTAACTTAGCATTTTTTCGTGGTTTCTAATTGATGGTGTCTTTAGCTACGCGAAAGGCAGGCAGCTTGGCTGTTCTATAAGTTACATGGTATTTTACCCCCCTTTTTTAAATAATGCTCCTATTGAAGGCCGGTGGTCAACCGGTCTTTTTTATTTTATCATTGCCCTAACTGGCTTCACTTTTTTCGGCTCAAAATGATTTACGATAAGACAATGAATAATAGAAAATCAATTTTCAGCAAAGAAGAATTTATCGATAGAATCTTTAAGGGTGCCGAAGAAACCAGGCTACTTGCAAAAGAGGGCTCGATTGAGATATTACAACAAACCATTCCGGAAGGGAAGGATTTCTGTTTTTATTCGACAGAGCATCAGGAAGGGTTCGAATTTTTATTCTTAATCGACGGTAAAATTCGCTATACCGATCCCGGACCCGAAAGATTACTTGTACCCGGTGCCTTCATCTCCCGTAACGATAGAACACCGGAACAATGGTTCCGGACGGAATCCGAATCCACCCTTCTTCTTTTTTCCACGGAACCGGTATTTCACCTCATGCAGGATGAAATAGAGGATTTCAAAGAAGAAGCAATTAAAATAGAGAACCTGGAGGGCATGGAGAACCATTCTCACAATCTGGAAACGCTCTCCGTCCAGGTTGGGCGAAGATTTGGGCTATCCTCCCGCCAGCTATATAACTTAAGCTACGCGGCCTATTTTCACGATATTGGCAAGGCAAGGGTGCCGGACGGGATTCTACAGAAGGAGGGCGAACTCACCGACGACGAATGGGAAATAATGAAAAAGCATACGACCTGGGGCAGGGAGATCATTGAAGAAAAGGACTTCCTTCAGGACGCAGCAGAAATAGTCGAACAGACGCACGAATGGGTTGATGGCACTGGATATCCCAGGGGATTGGAGGGAAACGAAATCTCAATTGAAGCAAGGATTATCTCGGTCGTGGATGCATATGACGCAATGATAACCGACCGAGTTTATCGTGACGCGCTCACCGAGGAGGAGGCAATAACGGAACTGAGAGAAAATTCCGGCACCCAGTTTGACGAAGAGGTCGTCGATGTGTTTTTAGACCTTCTTCTGGGGAAAGGCGAGGAAGAGAAGTCCGGGGAAGAAGTAGATTTCGACATGGATCGGGCTCACCTTCAACAGAGGAAATACTTCCTAAACCTCGGAGAGAAGGTTCTTTCCAAGGCTAACGTGGACGAGATATTATCTGACCTCGCTAAAGCTGTTATAGAAACTTCACCCTTCCAAAGGGCACTCATCTCCCTCTACAGCCATCCGGTCAATCCCGAAGATCCCCGGGAAACCAACGTGATACACTTCTCCTCCGCCGGACTTACCTCTGAAGAAGAGGAAAGGGTGAGGGAACTGGGAAAACAGGAACCTAAGGTCAATTTGGCGAAATTTGACGAAAACCTAAAAATAAGCAATTCCTATTATATACCACACGATGTCCAGCTGGAAGAAAACGGGGGGCCTGACACAACTGTTTCCAGCAATAAGTCGAAAGAAGAGATGGACGATTGGCACCCGGACGATAAACTTTACGTCCCCCTGACAAAAGGAAATAGAGTCATGGGACATATTTCGGTTGATGACCCAATTGACGGAAAGGTTCCCACCGCGGAGAAGCTTCAGCTGATAGAAGGTCTGGCAAACTTAGGTTCATTAGCCATAACAAAAACTCAAAGGATTAGAGAGCTAGACGAACAGAAGGGGAAAATCCGTGGTCTACATTCCGTAGGACATAGCTTCATTCGGGCAGATTCCCTGGAGGAACTCTACAGAAAGACCACTGAGCTAATCGCGGAGTATTTCGATTTCGAATTTTGCTCAATTCTGATAGAACATAACGGAGAACTGGAGAGCGTAGCAAGAGAGTCGAGATTTAACGGTGATATCCCCTTTAATGAAGGCGAAATTATTCAGATCGGGAGAGGAATCACCGGCTGGGTAGCAGAAAACCGAGAACCGGTAATCGCAAATGACGCACAAAAGGATGCAAGGTACCTCAGCGGTAAGGAAGATATAAAGTCCGAACTGGCAGTTCCGATAGAGTCCGAAGAAGAATTACTCGGAGTGCTGGACATCCAGAGCGAAAAACGAGACAACTTCAGCTCCGAAGATCTTGAGCTCCTCGAGACGTTGTCCACTCAGCTGGCAATAGCGATAAGTAATATATCGAGAAAAGAAGAACTAAAAGAACAGGCAACCAGGGACCCACTAACTGGCGTATATAATCGTCGCCACTTTTCCTCAGTAATCGAAGAGGAGATAGAACGTTCTCATAGATATAATCATCCTCTTGCCCTCATGATGATCGACATTAACAATTTTAAAGAGGTAAATGACCGTTACTCTCATGTTATTGGTGACAGAGTATTGATTGAAATTGCCACGCTGCTACAGAACAAAATTAGAGAGGTAGATACGGTCGTTCGGTATGGAGGAGACGAGTTTCTCGTCCTGTTTCCGGAAACGGGAAAAGAGGTAAGACCGGTAATCCAGAGAATTGACCAGGCTCTAGAAGAATGGAACGAGAAAAATGATTTAATAGACCTGGAATTAACGATCGCTTCCGGTATATCCTTCTGGTTTCCCGATGGAGGCAAAGATATTGAACAAGCAATCAAGCAGGCCGATAGACGTATGTACAAGGATAAAGGTCGGATTTAAGACCGGGCCCCACCGTGACTTTTGCTCCCTCCTCTCAACCAACGTGTCCGGATAATTCGATTCGCTGACTTAACAGGCCGTAAATATAGCCATCCCTCAACGCTTCCCAGCTCGCTTCGATAACGTCTTCAGAGACACCGATTGTATTCCAGCTCTTTTCCCCGTCAGTCATTTCAACCATTACCCGGGGTACCGCAGCGGTACCTCTGTAGCTCTCGAGGATACGAACTTTATAGTTAGTAAGCCTCATATTTTCTATCGAGTGATAAAAGCTATTGAGGCATCGATGAAAGGCGTTATCCAGAGCATCCACGGGACCGTGACCACGTTCGATAGCATCCATTATATCTCCATCCACGCTGAGTTTAACGCTGGCTTTTGCCGTAGGATCCTCTCCGTCGACCCTGGTGGTCAAGATCTCGTATTCAAGAACCCTGAAGAATTCCGGCAGCTCCCCCTGAATCCTTTTCGCAAGTATAGCAAAGGAGGCGTCGGCGTTTTCGAACTGGTATCCGTCCTCCTCCAGTTTCTTTATGTTTTCCAGAACCTCCTTATGGGCTCCTCCGCTCCCCTCCAGGTCTACACCAATGTTCCGTAGTTTTCGCTCGATCGTACTACCCCCGGAGAGTTCAGAGACCAGGAACTTTCGCTCGCTTCCGACGGCTTCCGGCGAGACGTGCTCGAAAGTATCGGGATGCTTTAACACGGCATCCACGTGGAGGCCCGCTTTATGACTAAAGGCATTTACTCCTACATAAGGGGACCTCTTCTCGGGGGTCTTATTTGCTATTTCCGAGACAAACCTTGATACCGGGGTGAGCTCTTTGAGGCTTGACTCCGACTTCAAACACGCAAGCTCCTTCTTCAAAATCAGGTTCGGAATAATAGTACAGAGATTGGCATTTCCCACCCGCTCACCGTAACCATTTATCGTACCCTGTACAACGGTCACACCTTCTTCAACAGCGGAAATCGAATTTGCGACAGCCAGCCCGGAATCGTCGTGGGCGTGAATCGACAGTTTAGTATCAACTTTTTCTCGAGCTTGACTGGTTATATTCCTGATTTCGGAAGGCATCGTCCCTCCGTTGGTATCACAAATACATATAACGTCCGCCCCGGCCTCTTCAGCGGCGCTCAAAGTTTCCAGGGCGTATTGAGGATGTTCTTTGAACCCGTCAAAGAAGTGTTCGGCGTCGTACAGTACTTCTCTATCGTGATTGTTAAGGTAAGACACGGAATCCCGGATCATGGAAAGGTTCTCATTCGGAGTCACGTCGAGTACTTCGTCCACGTGAAAACGCCAGCTCTTACCTACTACCCCGACCACCGGTGCCCGGGAATCCAGCAGGGCAATCAAATTCTGGTCCTCTGAATGCGACCTGTGGGGACGTCGGGTACTGCTAAGGGCAACGAGTTTGGCGTGTTCGTGGTCACTCTGGTCAAACTCCCGAATAAATTTGATGTCTTTGGGATTACCCGGCACCCATCCGGCCTCTATGTAGTCCACCCCGAGCCCGTCAAGTCGTCGAGCCACCTTCTTTTTGTCCTCCAGAGAAAATCCAATATCCCTGCCCTGGGATCCATCTCGCAGAGTTGTATCAAAAATTAGTACGTCTTTTTCAGCCATTGTTAAGGTAACCTCTTTAGAACTGCTTCAGTCATTTCCCCGGTGGTCAGACTCCCTCCCAGATCGGGTGTAGTCTTTCCTTCGTGCAGAGTTTTTTCCACGGCCCTTTCCAGTTTTCCCGCTAGTTCTTCCTCTCCGAGAAACTTCAACATATAGCTAGCCGAAAGTATTGCCGCGGTAGGGTTTGCTTTACCCGTACCCGCGATGTCCGGAGCCGTTCCGTGTACTGGTTCAAATATACCGTGGTCTTCACCGATATTTGCTGATGGAGAGAGCCCCAAACCGCCAACAATACCCGCTGCCAGGTCGGAAAGGATATCCCCAAACAAATTAGTCGTAAGAATGACCTCGAACCTCCTCGGGTTCCTGACTAGATGTAGGGCCGCCGCGTCAACCAGGACATCCTCCAGTTCCACGCTAAACTCTCCGGCGACTTCGTCTACTGCCGCGAGGAATTGTCCCCCCGTGACCGGCAACACGTTGTTTTTGTGAATTGCAGTTACCAGATCTCGGCCCTCCGATCTGGCATAATCGAAAGCGTACCTTGCGATCCGCTTGCTCGCGTACTCCGTTATTACCCTGGTTGCCGTCGTAACGCCGGATGCTATTTCGTTTTCTATTCCAGCGTATAGGCATTCCGTATTTTCCCGGACAATGACCATGTCCGCTTCAGGACAAATACAATCGACGCCAGGGTAGCCTTTTATCGGTCTAAGGTTTACGAACGTATCCAGTTCCTGTCTAAGCCTGATTACTACGTCCGCAGCGCTATCACCTATTGCTCCTAACAGGACCGCATCGGCCTCTCTAGCTCCGGCTAAAGTCTCGTCGGGCAATGCAGCACCCAGGTCTTCCAGGGCGGCATCCCCCGCGGGATACTCTGTAAATTGGAGCTTTACCGGCATCTCCGACAATACGGTTTCGGTTGCATTCATAACTTCTGGCCCAACGCCGTCACCGGGTATGACTGCTACGTTTTTCATCATCTCACCTAAATTTTGTTCGTTTTCTCACTGACCGGTTTTCTTTCACTGCCGTCCTTTCTGGCCAGATGGTTGACGGCATTTAAAAGTGCCTCTACGCTTGCTATTACTATGTCGTCTCCCGTACCCCTCGCTTCTGCAGAAGTTCCTCGTTCGTCTTCCAGGGCAATTACGACGTTAGCCACGGCGTCGCTGCCACCAGTGATCGCGTCGATACGAAATTCGGTTATTTCAATTTTCTTCTCTCGGCCGATAATTCTCCTCATTGCTCCAAACACCGCGTCTATTGGGCCAACACCGTTACCGGATTCAGTTCTTTCCTCCCCGTTAACTCTGGCGGTAATAGTAGCGGTAGGCGTCGCGTTATCCCCGGTCATAACGAATACTTGCTCCAGCTCTACCATTTCAGTAGTACCTGGTTTATCCAGTTCGGTTTCCGCGATGGCATAGAGATCGGCTTCGGACAATTTCTTTCCGTTACTGTTTATAGATTTCACTTTTTTTAGTATCCGGTTAACCTCGGATTCGGAAGGCTCCAGGCCTGCTTCTCCAAGTACTTTCCTCAACCCGCTTCTACCGGCATGTTTCCCGACTATAAACCTTCTTCGATGCCCGACGGTCTCCGGATTCAACAAGTCCGGTTCAAAAGTGGCCTCATCCTCAACCATCCCCGCTGCATGGATTCCACTTTCGTGGGAGAACGCGTTCCTGCCCACGACTGGTTTTGTCGGAGGAAGTTGCACTCCACTCAGTCTTTCGACGAGTTTTGAGGCTTCAAACAGAGAGTCTTTCTTAATGTCAGTGGCGGCGTTCTCCAGCCGCTCAACGTTCATAACCGTTTCCTC
>JAIPHJ010000020.1 GCA_021735245.1 Candidatus Bipolaricaulota bacterium | reverse complement strand
ATCTTCACCTATTAGGTGATATCTAAAGCGTTAAATCAAGTCCCTCTTCCAGGGCTTTCAACCAGCACCCGTTTATCAAATAAGTCCTTCGTTTAACTCTTCCCTGTTAATTTAACAAATCAAAACCGCACAATTTTGGGTCTAATTACTTACTTATCTCTATAACCTCGTACCTGGTTTTCCCGGCCGGGGTGTCGATTTCGGCTATATCCCCCTGTTCTTTCTCCATTAACCCCTGGGCTACAGGAGACTCCAGTGAAATTTCCCCGTGTTCCATTCTCGCTTCGTATTTGCCGACTATTCTGTACGTATACCTGGTATCCTTTTCCAGGTCTTTTACCGTAACCGAATTGCCAAACCCTACCCGATCGTTTTCGATATCGTCCTTTCCGATTACTTTTGCTTCGTTCAGGACGTCCCTTAGTTCGTTCATACTACTGAGATGGCCTTCGTACGACTCTTTTGCGGCCATAAACCCTGCATTTTCACTTAAATCTCCATTCTTGGCTGTTCTGCTCATGTCTTCTCTGTTTTGCTGTACTTTTCCCTGAATTTCTTCAACTTTCTGGGAAAGTCGCTCGTACCCTTCTTCAGTTAGTAAAGTTTTGTTCGTCGTTTCCTTGCTCACCTAGCTTACACCTCGCTGAGATTCAACTATCAGTTTTAACCAAATTTTCGGTTCACCAAAACTTGCTGGAAGCCCCACGTTGCGACCTGGAGAAGAATCGGCTGGTTTTTGTCCAGTAGTTTTTACGAGCTTCGGGTAAGGGCTATCAACTCAAGCTATAAGAACAAGAACCCCGACTTTTGCCGTACCCGGGATTTCTTTCAGAACCCACCGGGGTGGAGAGTATACGACAACTATATCGCGAAATTATGGATTAAGCTCACTGACAAAACAAATCAGCTCGAGCCAAAGGAGGGCTAATTATTGACCCCCTTTCCGACCACGTTGAAGAATCTCTCTTTTATACTCTCAATTAAGGCATTCTGAGATGACTCTCGATAAATAGTGTCCTGTAAAACACCGGGTTGAATTTGAAACCCTCCCATCTCTACGTGACCGCCACCGCTGCCCACTCCTTTGGCAATCTTTGCAGCAATATCCTCCGCGGTATATCTGGATCCTGAATACCTGACTGATCCGAGTACTACGTGATTGTCCAAATCGATTCCGGCCACGACTACCCCCTCTACCCCCTCTTCTTTCAATAGAAAATCGGCCACCTGAGGTATCGCTGAACTAGTTTTGCTGGTTAAAGTCCCTGCATTGGCAAACTTGTAAGTTCCGCGAACTTCGTAGAAGTCTTCATCCGTTACCCGGTGAATTACCTCGAAAGTTTCGGAGGTCATGAGGGGCCCGACTATACTCTTCAGAGACTCCATATCTATCAAATCCACGTACCTGGTTAATTGTTCTACGTCGTGAGAAGTAAAGCCTCTTAGTAAACCATTGGTGTCAGAGTGCAGACCGTAAAACAGCGCAGTGGCAGTAAACGGATCAAATTCCAGGTCAGAATCTTTAATGCACTCGGATAGGATGGTGGAACAGGACCCAAGTTCTGGCCTTATATCCACGAAAGCATTGCTGGCTTTGAGTTCTTCCAGCTCGGCTTCCTCAATAGGATGATGATCCTGAACGGAGAAGAGCTTACGGTCCAGCTCAGCCCTGAGGTTTTTCCTCATAACTTCACTGACCCGACCCGGGTTACAATCTACAAGTGAAATATGATCGAAGCCCTCAAAGCCCGCCCGAGTTAGATTATCGATACTGATTTCCAGATAGTTTACCAGTAACTGATTCTCGGGTCTGTTAATCTCGCTTTCGAATAGGTAGTCGAAGTCTATCTCGTAATGGTCAAGAATCCTGCCCAGAGCAAATGCGGATGCTATTGCATCGGGGTCCGGGTTTCCAAAAGCAGTGATTGCAACTGATCCTTCTAACCCGGAAAGTCGATTTAAGAGATCCCTGGTTTCCAACTCTATCACCTCATTAATCTTAACTAGCCATATAAGAAGGGTCAATAACCCCGTCCCTTGGGACGGCTACTTCGTAAATACAATCCGAGGGTGAACTCCTAAAAGAGATTTTAAAGTCTGGACGAGAAACTTCAAACTTTCTTTGATTATTCGTCCTGTCTGATTAATAATTTACTCATATTACAATTTTTATCATCCGGGATGTTGAACATTAAGAAGATATTCAGAAGTAAGAAAGATATTAACCTTACCTCGGGTAGCTTGATCAAACCCCTTTTTTATCTCTCGCTGCCCGTAATAATAACGAACCTGCTCAGAACGGCGTACAGTCTTACTGACACGTTCTGGGTGGGCAGGTTAAGCAAGGAAGCACTCGCGGCAATTACGTTTTCCTACCCGATAGTGTTTTTGTTCATAGCACTGGGCATGGGGGTAGCGGTAGCAGGTAGCGTTCTAGTTGCCCAGCACGAAGGTGCCGGGGATAGAAAGGACGTAGAGTACGCCGCTTCGCAAACCATAGCATTTAGCCTGGCCGTTGCGATAGTTTTAGGGGTCGGTGGTTTTTTCCTCGTAAAGCCCGTCTTACACCTGCTTGGCGCCTCTCCTGATGTCGTGCCCCTGGCTACGAGCTACCTTCAGGTCGTTACACTGGGACTATTTGCCCTATTCGGGTTTTCCGTATTTATAGCCCTCATGAGGGGCTTTGGAGAGACCCTAACCCCAATGCTAGTCATGTTGTTTTCGGTAGCCCTGAACATCCTCATAGATCCGTTTTTGATATTTGGCTGGTTCTGGTTTCCTCAAATGGGAATTCAGGGGGCAGCTATAGCAACGGTTTTCTGCCGTGGCCTGGGACTATTAGCTGGCCTGTGGATATTATTCACGGGGAGAAAGGGGCTACAAATCCACCTATCCTACATGAAACCCGATTTCAGGTTATTCAAGAAGATTTTCGGGATCGGTATTCCGGCTTCGATAGAGGGAACGGGCAGAGCCGTCTCCGTAAACGCTTTGTTGTCCGTAGTTGGTGGGTTTGCAACCAGCGTCGTGGCGGGTTACGGAATCGGCATAAGGGTGTTTTCAACAGTTTTTCTTCCTGCGCTTGCCGTCTCCAGAAGCGTAGAAACGATGACCGGTCAAAACATAGGAGCTCAGAGGTTTGACCGGGCCGAGCGAGCAAATTACGTTGCTGCCCTGGGAATGTTCTTCGCAATGACCTTGCTGGGAGTGGGGGTATTCTTTCTCTCTCCTTTTATCGTATCCATCTTCACTACCAACGAACAGGTTATTAGCGTCGGCTCGGAATTTTTGAAGTACATTTCATTGACCTTCGGTTTCGTAGGTTCCGCGAGGGTCTTTTCAGGAGGATTCCGAGGTGCGGGCAAGACAATGGTGGCTGCAGCAATAGCTGTACTGATACTGGGAGCTATTCGTTACCCGTCGGCGTTGGTCCTTTCCAGAAGACTTGGACGAACCGGAATCTGGTGGGCGTTCGTTATTTCCAACGTAGCCGGGTTATTTATCGCCTATTCATGGTTCAGGCAAGGAACCTGGAAAAGAAAGATCATCGATGAGCAAGCAGAAAAGGGTGAAGTTGCCGAGGAACTGTCGACCCTCGAAGAGACGATAACCGAGTAGGATCGATATTCTCCGAATCTCCCTAACCCGCATTTCAGCGACGGGAAAAGAATATTCCTGAAGAACGGGTTCCTGGTTTTACCGGCACCGGCGGCAGTACCGGGTAAAACTTTAAGGCCGAGGAAGACCGAATCAACCACCACACCATCAATAGCTTACGCCTTCGGGTTATCCTCGAACAGCTTCGTCATCGTTCCCGCTATTAATCCCCCGACTGCGTCATCAAGGAAAGGAGGTAATTCTCCTAGTATACCCGGCTTTTTCCTGTCGTATCGGACGAAATTGAAGAGAGCGTTCTTTCCCCCGATGTATTCGGCGATATCAATCCCAATTAACTCGTCGGTAACTAGTCGACCGGGATCATCTACGAGTTCCAGCCGTTCCTTTTCCCTTTCCAGATAAAATCCGGTAGAGACTAGCAGGTGGATATTAGGGTCGCTTGCGTAAGCTTCCAGAATTTTGAAGAATTCTTCTTCCAGTTCCCGCTCATCTTCCGATCCACCCGCCAGCAGCTGAAATGCTGCATCCGCTATATCGTCCCTGGTTATTCCTCTTTCGCTCAACCGAGTCAAAATTGTCCTTCCGGGAGAATACCCGTTATTAGTGCCCAGTGCCTCCCTTACCCCCTTTTTCACGAGACCGTAAACGGACTTTCCCAGGTCCGTCGCGGTTCCCGAGAAATTAATGCCATCTTCGCCCCGTTCATTTGGTTTGGCTACGGCAATTGCATCCGTGGGAGTTCCCGTAATTTCCTCTCCGTTCTTTACTACGTCTAACTTTCTAAGAGCTGAAACCTTTGCCTCCGTGATTACGATGAAAAGGTTAGCCAGCCCGGACGGTGAAAGATTTACGTCGGTATATACGATCACGTTTATCGTATTATGAGGCCGAGAATCCACCGGGCTCCCCACACCGGCGCTAATAACGGCTTTAACTTCTCCATCGGTAAAGGCCGATTCACCGATAAAAGCAGTATCCACGTCCACGGCGGTGACAAACCCTATTACGCTGTCCAGCTCTTCCCGGGATAGAGAGGTTTCCTCGCAGAAGTAGTCTCTTATCGGACCTTGCTGGTCCACGGACGTAGTATGATTGATAATTCGATTGGCTTCCCTTAGTCCACCATTGAATGGGGCTGAGCTAAGTACTGTAAAATCTCCGGAGAGCTCTATATACTTCTCTTTCCGTTCAATTCTCATTAACTCTCCCTAAGGGACTAATCGAAATATTTACTCGCCGCTTTCTTCCAGATATCCTTCGTGGGCGATCTTCCACTGGAGATAACCTCCTACCAGGCTTTTTAGCTTGACCGGGAGTTCGGAATCTATTTCTTCTATCAACCTGTCACTTATTTTTCCTTCCTGCGAGTAAACGTATACTATTACTCCTTCAGGAAGAGTTTTTACCCAGTCCGAGAAGTCCTCCTCCGGCACGTTTGTCGCCCCCAGTATGTGACCTCTCGTGAACTCTTCGTGAGATCTAACGTCAACGAGGAGCGAAAATCCGTCGATTATTTCCTCAGGGCTCGTCTGGTACGAAGCTTTAGGCTTTACCCGGGTTGAAATCGTAATTCTATGGGGACTATTTGGTGCGTTCGAAAAAATTATTACTTCTTTTTTCGATTCCTTGCCGCCAAGCCCGGTAGTATCAAATACAAATTTATACTTCCCCGATTCGCCAGGGGATAAGCTTCCGGACGCGCCGCTTGTTATTTCCAAACAGGAACAGCCGGTCATGTAGTGCTCGATCGTCAATCGGGCATCGCCCGAGTTAGTCACCGTAAAAGAACTCGTTTTGAGCTGTCCTTCGGTAGTAATTCCAAGATCAATTTTTCCACCTTTTTCCGGACTCAACTCAGGCCCCGCTACGGCACCGAAGCTGAACCCAGGACCAACAAAAACTAAAAAGAATATAATTAGCGCTGATAATTTATTACTTCTCATGGGTATTTTTACTTCCCCCCTTATAAAGCTCTCACCAATCCACATTGCCGATAGTTCTAACGGTAATCCCGGGAACTAACTTTCGTAATTAAATGCCCTCTCAACCCTGTCGAGTCCGGAAGGGTGGTCGTAAAATAACCATTCTACCAGTTTGGAAGGTGCCGGGTTACCCAGATTTTGCTGAGATAATTTAACCAGGGCCTCACCGAGCGTTTTGGGATCATCGACCAGTTTCAGGCTGAAGCCGTCGGCCGCCCTCTCCCTCATTCTGGAAACCCAGTTTTTTACTGGAGAAAGAACGAAAAGAATTAGTTCCATCATACCAAGTATCACCGGTAAAGCCGAGACGTTCAGTTCAAGCGACAGACTTCCCAGCACAGGATCGATAAACGTCGCTATCAGATAGAAACCAAGCAGGCTAAATAGGGACTGCACCCCAATCAGGAACCAAATATCGTGGAATTTATGGTGCCCCATCTCGTGGGCAATGACTGCTTCAATCTCTTCCACTGAATAGTTTTCCAGCATCGTATCCGAGAGTATTATTCTCCTGCTTGACCCAATTCCGGTTAGGGCCCCTATTGCCTTCTTGGTTTTTTCGCTGGCCTTCATGTTAAAAACGCCGAGAACCTCTAGTTGAGCTCGGTTGGCCAGTTCTTTTAACCTCCTTTTCAATTCCTCTTTTTCTAGAGGTTGAAAGTCGTAAAAGAGGGGCATCAATAAGGTTGGCGAAATAAAGCCGATAAAAATCGATATGACGGTAAACGCTATCCAGGCCCAGACCCACCATAGTTCAGTTACGGCTATAGTCCAGAAAAGAATAGTGAATCCGATCAGAGCAAGCGTCAGGCTAATAAGCAAACCCTTAAACTGGTCCGTAAGCCAGCTCATTGGACTCTGGTTCGATAAATCGTACCTGTGCTCCAATTTGTAGCTGAACCAGCCACTGGGTAGGTCCAGGAAAAAAAATCCAGCGGAAAATATCAGGATGTAGCCAACCCTTATCGCCCAAACGTTTTCGACCAATCCGGCAAGAAAATCGTATAATGGTTTTGTTCCGAAAAACAAAAACAATATCAGAACCAGGAGAGTAGTTATGGAACTCCCTATACTAATAACCAGGCTATCGAGTTCATAATCTTTTGCTTTTTCGTATGATTCTAGATCGAAACCAAATTTTTCTAACTTTTCGCGCTTTTCCATCAGGCCTCCCTCGATCGATTCGCTATAGTTTAAAGGAATATACTCGGGTGAAGACCAGCCAGAGCTATTAAATACCCTAAAACTCAATTTCACCTACTGCCTGGAGTTCCCTCCGCGTGAAAGTACTCGTAAGATCATCCCCGTCTGATCTTTATATACCTTCTCTTCTTGTTAATTCGATAAAGGTAAAATATCCCTGCAAATAGAACAATCCAGAGAAATGGATGCCATAAAATTAATCCCAGAATGACCATGATTATGATAACAGGTCCTGCAAGAAGAAATTCCGCGATGCTAAGAACGGCTCCGATTAATAACCCCAGAAATCCAAATACTATTCCAAAAATTGCGACCAAAAAAGTAAAAATCGAGCCAAAAAATATACCCATGATTGATTTGACAACCCCTTCACCCAAACCCGGAAGGTTTGAGAGGATTAAAAAATATTCCACCCAGCGGCACAAAGTGTCGTGAAGACCACGGCAAATCGAAGTTATTCTATATCCTTACCCGCTCATTCACCGTTGAGTTTTCTACGACTTCAATTGTATCCGAATACTCGGCTTTATCAATTACACAGTCTTCTCCGATTCTGACTTTGCTTCCCCGGACCGTTTCGGCCTCTACCCCCTCCAGTAAAAGTTCATCCCCCTCGATTAAAGACGAATTAAATTTGCCGTTACCGATCTCGTTGACGTAGTAGTTAATTCTTTCTCCTAATTTCGTTAGCCCCCTGGAGATCCTTTCTTCGTCCAGCTCAAAACTAAAGCCAAGCTTTTCACCGAGACTGCCCAGTCCTCGCTCCAGGCTCTCAACGCCGTTCTTTATCTTCTCCGGGTTTGGCTCCAGTGAGGCGCTTCTTTTGGATATCTCGATCCTGCCTCCTCCGACCTCGCCTGCTGAATTTGTACTTCCCAGCCAGATATCAATCTCGTCGGCGGTAAGTAGACCTCCGATAGAAAAGCTACCACGGGAGACAAAACTTTCTCCCTCTACGTCCCCTTCGATTTCTGAGGATCCGGCAAAATAAATATCTTCCCCAATTACGTCTTTCCCGACTTTAAGAGAGCCGTACGACTTCAACCCCTTCGCCTCAATAATTTCGCCAACGTTCAAACTCCCTTTAATGACAACTTCTTCGGACTCCAGATATCCGCTTATCTCACAGGAGCCCGTTACGTTTATCTCACGAGCTTTGACGTTTCCCTCGAATATTGCAGAACCCGCAGCAAAGATTTCCCTCGCTTCGACATCACCTTCGACCCTGCCGGAGCCGGTAATCGAAATCTTCCCGTATTTGCCGCCCGTAATCTTGCCGGATCCGGAAACCCTAACTTCTTCTTCCTCGTCCTGGTTCATCGGTTTTAGAAGTCACCTCTCGAAATCTTCATCAGTGTACTCGATGGTTTCTGCTTCCTCCCGGGTCCCCTCTTTAATTTTTTTGTAGCCCCGGTAACCAAAGTACGCCCCAGCTACAAGGACTGCAAACCCGGCTATTGAACTGAAGAGAAATTTAAGAAGGAGCCATATTCCTTTTAGAATTGCGACCAGCAACCCAGCCACCAGGCCAAATATCGTGCTTATTACGAAAAATACTATCAGCCCCAGGCCGCCGATCACTAACAAGACCTTCCAATCCCCGTCGAACTCTATTTGCATATCATCACTCCTCCCCCAGCCCACCATTTTCCCGTAATTGCAGCTTAAGCTCACGCACTAGCTCCGGAAGTTTAAGCTCATTCACGACTTCGATGGACGGGTCGAATCTAACTTCTCCTGTAGCTATTAGACAAAATCCTGATTCCGTCACCTGGCTTCTGTCTACCTTCTGGAAATCGGGCTTTCTCCTTGCAACCATAATTTTCTCGTCGAACTTATAGGCTTTTTTCTCCTGCAGGTCGAGAGTCTTGAGAGTCAGATAGATATTTCGGGCACTTTCCCCGGACTTCTTGAGTCTAAAAAGGACCATCAAGTAAGCAAGGTCACTAAACGAATATAGCTCCCTGGTCCCCACTATCTCCTCGTAGGCCTCCACCAGGTGACTGTTAACCCAGTCCAGTTCCGTTAGGCTTGACTTTTGGTACTTTTTCTCGACCAGTTCAGGAGATAGTAAATCGGCGATCTCCTTTAAGGTCTTGTCCTCTTTGAGCTCCTTTATTTTCTCAATCCTGGGCAATATCCTATCAGCAGGTAAAAAACTTTCCTGTCCGGTCCGGGTCGATTTGTGCATCAACCACTTATCCGGTATCAGGCCTTTTCTCTTCCAGCGATAGAACTGACCATAGGAGATACCTGTAGCGTTTAAAAGTTCTTTTTTTGATATCAATTCTTCTTCCATGGGAACAAATCCAGTATAACATAACATTGTTACGTCATCAACAGGCTTAAACTGGCACCGGAGTTGCGGGTCGGCCCAGCACAGCTGCGACTAACGTTGCCCGAGGTAGCATTAGTTAATTGAGTGCAGGGTAACAATAGGTTAACATTTGTTAAAAGACTATAATTTCTTCAAGGTGATCCAGAAAATGGCCAAGATCAGAAGAATGGTGCTGGACATAATGAAGCCACACGAACCTTCGGTCATAGAGTACTCGTCAAAGCTGGCAGATCTAGACTGTATAGACGGTGTAAACTCCTCCATGGTGGAGATCGACCACGAAGTGGAAAATATAAAGGCTACACTGGAGGGAGACGATATAGATTACGAAACCGTCGAAGACGTAATTGAGAGGCTTGGCGGAAGCGTCCATTCTGTGGACAAGGTTCTCTGTGGAAAAGCCATCGTTAAGGAGTTAACCACACCTCAAGATTGATTTGGGGAGTCTTTCATGCTCACCTCTGCACATTCGGCACCGGAGAGTGTATAAGGAGGCTATTGTCCGATGGTAAGATTCAGAAAAACCTCCCACCAAAAGAAACTGGGGGCTATGTTTAAACCTGCCCTGATCGTAAATGTATAACCCACCTTAAAAGCCGAGACCACTATTATAGTTTTTCCGGCCGAATCTCCGCACCAGGGTTCGGGTCTTTCTCGGAGAGTTTTTATAAATCGAAAAGAATCAAATCTATTATTTCACAGGGGTGGAAGCTAATCATGGATTACGAAGATATTGAACAGGAACTCGTTGCCGCTACCAGAGGGATGATGGACGGAACTCTATCCACGCTGGGAGTAGTAATTGGAGCTACGGGAGCTCCGCCTGAAGTAATAATCGCAGCAGGAATTTCGGGAGGGCTCGCTAACAGCTTCTCCAACATTTTTGCCGCCTTCACGTCCTACGAAACTGAACTGATGATAAATATTAACACCCTGAAAGAGGCAATGTTGAGAAAGGACATGACAGAGACCGAGGTGTACCACGAGGGAAAACAGGAAGTCAACAAACAGAGTCTTGCCGACGGGATCGCGACGGCGTTCGGCGCACTGGTGCCGGTTACGCCCTATTTCTTCTTCCCTTCCCGAACCTCGATATTCCTGGCCGTATTGCTAACCTCTCTGCTGGGCCTGTTCGTAGGACTTGTAATGGGCAGGATTTCCCGGAGAAGCCTCATCAAATCGGGTCTAAAGATGGCTATATCGGCAATAGTCGTAGGAATAATATCCGCATTAGTCCAATCGGGACTTAGTTCGGTTCTACCAAAATCCTAACCGAAATCTGTTATCCCGACCGGACTCCGTCAAACCCGGAGACCCTATTGTTAATTGTATATAAAACTGGCGACGATCCGGGAGAAGGTCCCACCCGACGTAATAAGACGGCACCCAGCGCTTAAATCGTCTTCTTTAACACTTCGAGCCAGTCGAGCAAATGCCTGGTGATTAAAAAGTGCTCCTTGACGTTACTATGGGCGCTTCCACCGAGTTTGGCACCGAGTTCGGAATCGTTCAGAATAGCCAGTATTCGGGACGCTACCTCTTCGTAATCCTCGGGATCAACCAGAAAACCGGTCTCGCCGTCTGTAACCTGAAGCGGTATCCCCCCTACATCCGAGACTACAACAGGACTACCCTTCCACATTGCTTCCGTTACGGTTAATCCGAATCCCTCTTTTAGGGATTTTTGCAATACCACGGACGAGACCCTTTGAATAACGTTTACGAGAATATCACTTTCTTTGTTAATCACAATTATGTCGTCACGACCTTTTGACTTTTCCATTATGGATTCGTACACTTTCGGGCCCTCGGGATCGTCGGTTGCCATCGCCCCAAGCAATACCAACCTGCAATCGACTTCCTCGTTGACTCTGTCAAAAACTTCAATTACACCTTCCGGATCCTTCCATTTATCGAATCGTGATATCTGGCTGATTATCGGCTTATCGTCCTTGATTCCGTATTTAGCTAGGTACTTATCTATCGTATCCCGACCTATTTCTTTGTTCTTGACGGTAAGAGGATCTATGGAGGGGTAAATTATCTCGGACTCCGTTCCGATATCGCTTGAAATGAAGTCCTTTGCGGAGAATATTACCCTGTCGTACCGAATTATAAACTGCTTCAAATAGTCCCAGACCTCGGCGTTAGGTTCCGAAAGGTCTATGTGGGCCCGCCAGAGCCAGGGCTGACGCTTCTTGAAATACCTGATGAGCGGAAGAGGTTGGGGATCGTGAATGATCACTGCGTCGTGATCGATCCTTGAATAGGTGGTGAATTTTTTGTTAGTCTCGGTGTAAACCGATCGCTTCAACCGGGAAAAATTAATCTCCTCTCCCTGAAGCGCGTTATGGAATTTTTTAGTAACGTTGAAGAAATCGTTATGGCCGTGAATAACCCTCCAGTCTACTTCTATCCCGAGGTCGCTCATGAGAGGGACTAGATGGTTTAGAATCTCCGCCACTCCGCCTCCCTGATAGCTTGAGTTGACGTGAAGAATTTTTTTTCCGTACAGTCCTTTGCTCTTACGGAATATCTCCGAAATAACCTCGTCACCGACGATATCTCGATAATCTTCCAGGTGCTTCACGCTATCACCTCGAGGTAGACCAGATTATTCATCCCCGGGGCGAGCCCCGGGGGGTTCTCAGCTAGTATTGGTAAAAAACGAGAAGTTACCCGTTCTCAAATAGCTTTATGAGACCCTCTCTCGAACCCACTGACCCTTTTTTGATCTCCTTGATTCTTCCAAAGATTTCCTCTGCCGTCAGAACGGTAAATCCATAGAGATTGCAACCTTCAAGCAGTTCTTCTTCCAGCTGATCTCCACGGCCCGCCGGGTCTTCCGCCCCGAATCCATTCACGACTACGACCCCCTGGGGGTCTTTGTTCTCAAATATTTTTAGTTCGTTAATTCCCCTTACCAGTCTGTGATAGGGATCTAAATCTACAGGTGCTTCCGCATTGGCACCTACAGTAATTGCCAGGTTTACTTTCTCCGAATCCGTTACAATCAGGTCTATGCCGGAACCTCCTTCCTCAACGTCGAACCCGGCTACCTCAAGCGCCCGGGAAAGGCTGGATTTTAGTTCGTAGTTCGTCCTCGAGGAAAGTAGTCCCTTGAGTACGTCAATATCTCTTAGTTCCTTCGTCTCTTCTTGCTTCTGCTTTTGTAACCGCGAGACTTCACGGTCTATTTTCTCAAGTTCATTCCTTATATCTTTTTCCGCGGGGAGATTGTACTTATCGAGCCAGGACGGACTAAAGTAACCACCACCTCTCACCACTTTTTCAGCTACCTCCAGCAACTTACGTTCGCCCGAGACTTCAAGCTCAACTCCGGCGGGTAAGAAGACGATGCTGCCGTCTCCCCTATCAATACTGAGCGAGGCTACGTTCCCCGTCGGCGTGGTTGCAAAAATCTCAAAAGATTGACTATCGGAGGTTTTTTCGTTTGAGAGGACTGCTTCGTAGGAGACGGTTTCCTTAAAATCGTTTAATAACGTGACTGCGGGTGACGAAATTTCCCTAAGAGACAGGCGCTTTCCCTGCCTGTTTTCAATAGCTCGCCCACCTTTAATTAGTTCCTTTTCAGGATCCGGCAACCAGGAGTACCTGTTGAATTCTTCCTTTTCGTCCCTCTTCAATACAGTCAATTCCCTGCCCGGTTTCCTGAGTTTACAGAATATTGTCCCTCCGGCTTTCTCGAGCAGGTTAACCACTTCTTCTCTTCTTGCTCGAAAAAGATTTTCCATGCCTCTGGCCAGCCCCCTGTCATCTTCCGGGTTAGTCCTAAATTTACCGTCTGATTGAGGGCGAAGGTGGTCCGTCCATAGTTGATCAATCCCCCCGGGGTCGATAAAAACTACGTCGAAATCAGACAGGGAATCCGCTTTCGCAAACTCTCCCCTGCTTATTCGAAATGACTCCGTATCAACTTCTTCGGAAAAACCCCAGCTCAAGTCTAAAATTTCAAGTTTTGGTTTGCGATTAATTGTCCTTCCTCCCTTTTAAGTGGTAAAGAAATCGCTTTAATCGCGATATCCTTGCCCACAGGGCGGGACATCACGCCTGATTCATGGCTTTGCCACCGCGATTTCCGTTTACTTACAAACTTTCGGATTAATCCCCGTGTAAGGGCGGGGTATTCTCCGTAAACCAATAAATGTCCAGAAGCTTGCCTTCGTAGATATTAGGTACATTTCCGGATATTGTCAATAATCCACGCGTTAGCGGTGTTATTCCGTCCACGTTAACCGAATCCAATCACGCTTCGATCCGAAGAACGACCACCTAAATTTGTTTTGTTAATTTAGGATCGGTTGGCTTTCCGCTATAGTTATTGAGTCGTTCTCAGTTAAGACGATATTCAAAGGGGGTTGTGCCAGGCAATGAAGCCAAAAACCGTACTAGTAATGATTTCTGGCGTGGTGGCGGTCTCCTTTGCCGCAATATTCATCAGGTTGAGTACGGCTCCGCCGCTAATTATTTCATTCTACAGAATGTTCTTCTCTTCGTTAATAATTTTTTTCTACGTCTCTTACCGGGGAAACATCGGCGGAGAGTTACGTAAGCTGACGCGGAAAGACCTCCTTCTATTGATAATTGCCGGTCTACTCTTGAGTTTCCATTTCGCCTTCTGGGTAACTTCACTCAGTCACACGAGCGTGGCCAGTTCGGTAGTGCTTGTTACAACCCAACCCCTCTTTATCGTTTTAATCGAAACCACATTCCTGGACAAGAAGGCTTCGAAGAGGTTCCTCTTAGGTATTGCGGTGGCTGCGGCGGGGAGTTTTCTGATCGGTTTTGGAGACTTCCAGGGAACGGAGTTCGGGTTATTGGGGGACGTATTTGCCCTGCTGGGTGCCGTTATGGCTGCAGGTTATTTTCTTATCGGGGGAGAGGTTAGGGATAGAATCAAGATATTACCCTATATACTGATAGTCTACGGATTTAGCGCGGTCTTTCTCCTGGTTTTTTGTCTGGTTGCGGGATTGCCCCTGGTTGGCTATTCGCCGTATAATTTCTCCCTATTTCTGCTCCTCGCTATAATCCCAACTCTGATAGGACATACTTCCTTTAACTGGCTATTGAGTGAAGTAAAAGCGTCTATGATCGGTGTTACTATACTGGGTGAACCAATCGGGTCTTCGCTGCTGGCAATTCTCTTTTTCGAAGAGTACCCATCTTACTGGGTAATAGCCGGGGGATCTTTTGTGCTTTTGAGTATCTATTTTCTCTGGCGGCAGGAATTGCTAGAAGAAGTCGCTTAGATCCCCCGACAAATGTTACTCTGGGTAGTTTCTATTCCTCCTCGAGTTCTTCTGCAGCTCGCCTTTCGGCCTCTTCCTGTATTTCTTCCGCCCTTTTCTCGAATTCCGTCCGGGCTTCTTCCGCCTTCTCAGATAGACCCTCAACCAGATCCTTGCCTTTGCCTTCCTCGAATTCCCCTTCCTCGAAATCAGGGAACCCGTCTTCCTTGGATATTCCCATTATACTGCTAACTGCGCCCAGAATGTCAGCAGTACCGGAAGGTACTATGAGTTTCGAAGCTCTACCGTCTGCAAGCTCCTTCATCGCTTCGTAAGCTTTGAGGGTAAGAATCTGTTTCGTCGGCTTCCCTTTGTGGTAGGCTCCAAATATGCCCTGAATGGCGTTTGCCTCACCTTCTGCTTCCGTAATGTACTCGTAACGCTTTGCATCGGCCCGCTTCCTTCTCGCGTTTGCCTCACCTTCTGCTTCCAGGACCGCCGCACGCTTTCCACCTTCGGCTTTCAATATTGCCGCTTTCTTGCTTCCTTCCGCCTTCAGAACTTCTGCTCGTCTCCGCCTTTCGGCTTTTAGCTGCTGGGCCATTGCGTCCTTTACGTCTTCCGGAGGCGTGATCTCTCTTATCTCTACTTTGGTTACTCTTACGCCCCACTTGTCCGTTTCCTTATCCAGAGTATTAAGCAATTTGGAGTTTATGGTTTCCCGGGAAGAAAGTGACTGGTCCAGGTCCATCTCGCCAATTTCGCTTCTTAAGTTCGTCTGAGCGAGCCGAACCGCCGCCTGTTCAAAATTCTCCACTTCGTACTCGACTTTCTTGGCATCTGTAGGCTTGTAATAGACGATTGCGTCGACGGTTACCGTAGCGTTATCTTTTGTAATTACGTCCTGACGCGGTACGTCCAGTGTCTTTTCCCTCATGTCGATTTTACGGACTTTCTGGACGAACGGGAAGATAAAATGGAGCCCCGGCTCGTACGTCGAGGAGTACTTACCGAACGTCTCCAGTAACCCCTTCTGGTACTGGCGCACCAGAGTAGTCGCCCAGGAACCAAATACCAATACGAACGCAATTGCCGCTAAAATTATTATCAGGGTCATTTTTAACCCTCCTCTGGGGTTTCAGCTACATCTGAACTATTGTCCTCGATTTCCGTTACAACCAGTGACGTTCCCTCGATATTCTCGACGACAATATTCTTACCGACACCAATATTAACGTCGTCACTCGACTCAGCTCTCCATTTTTCCCCGTTAACCAGAACAACTCCGTCTCCGGTCGAGGGATCGATCTTTTCTTCAACAGTTCCAATCTCATCGATCAACCTGTCAGCGCCCGTTCTTAAGGTCTGACGGGAACTCGAATAAATGTCAAACTTCCAGGCAAGATAAGCCGCGAGGCCCGTTCCGATAACAAATACGACGAAACTACCAATCTCACCCGGCAAGAAGAAGTCGGCAAGACTGGCTACCAGCGCGCCAAATCCAACAGTACCGAAAAAGAACGTAGCCGTGTTTAATTCGACAATTAACAGGCCGAGCCCGGCTACAAACCACAACCAAGCAGGTATTATTTCCATACGATTCACCCCAATCTCTGTATCATAATTCGAAAGTCTTTAGTTGTATGTTCACGCTCTCGGGTTCAGTCAATTTCCACGCGACGTCCGTCATGAGATAAAGCGACCCTGAAATCATTGAGTGTCCCCCCAGCACTACCGGTTTCGGGTACTCGCGCGCCGCCCTGGTCAAATCACGCAGGTAATCAGGCTCCACATCGTTCGGCTCAAGAAGGTCGGAAGAAAACCTGTCTTTTCTGGAAGGCCATTCCCCCAGAAAGTCAAATAATACCCTGGAATCGAGGAAAAAGCCGGTCCCCTTTTCTCCGACGGATCGTATGAAGTTTTCAGGTCCCAGATCCTGCAGGCTTTTACCCAACCAGAAGGACTCTGGGCCTCTCTTACCGTTTCCACCGTAACTCCCTCTCCCTTCGGAGATAACGTCAACCTGACATGCAGCATTCTTCTCCATGTAAGACCAGGTCGAAGCACCTATCCTTCCCCCGACCACAAGCCTGCTCTCCTGGTCCGTAAACTGTGGTAAAATATCCCTTATTCGTGTATTTCCCGTAGTTACCTGAGATAGGTGTTCTTTTAACCTTCCGTCCGCTCGACCGCTTAGCTTTAAAGGAATTAGATCCACCGGTGTATCCAGATCGAGTTGCGTTTTTGCACGTCGGGTCATTTCGTGAGGCCTAAGTCCCCCATCCCTGGCCAACCAGCCGAGTCCATTATCGGACTCGGGAGGGTCTAACTTCAGTATCTCCTGAGCTGAGGAGAGGCCAATCATGTCGGCGGAATAGAAGTTATTGGCGAGCAGAGTGCCGGAAGTCCTTACCAAAAAAGAAACAATCTTTTCGAAGTCTTTTTTCTCTAATAGGGGTCCACTCCCTCCTCCGATATAGAAGAGATTTTCTATATTGTAATTCCTGATAATATCAAACAGGGACCTGCCGAAGTTAAAGTTTCTGGACGACCTCTCGAGGGAAACATCCGAACTATTCGAAGTGGAAAAGTTTATCAACCGTTCTGAGTTCGTAATTAGAATTCGCCTCTCGAACCCCGAAACTGCACCGGCGATCTCCAGTAAATCCAGCGTGTTGGCTTCAAGGGCCTGGTTCAATGCCCGCTCGGGCCGAGAATTTCCCTGAACTCCCGTTGCAACAACCAATGTAACTCCCTCATTCATTCATTCTCATCTCCAATTATCCTTAGACCTTGCTCCGTCCCGACGAAAACGATATCGGCCTTGCGGTTCACGAAAAATCCGTTTTCTACCACGCCGTCTATTTTATTTATTTCCTCTTCAAGCTTTCCCAGCTTTTCTTTATCCGGTCTTTCGGCCAGCTGTACGTCAACTATCACGTTGTCGTTGTCGGTCCGAAACAATCCTCCGTCAGTCCGTCTAAACCTGGGTTCACCGTATACCGATAGGAGGTCCCTGGTTTCCTCCATACTTTCAGGAGAGACTTCGACGGGAAGAGGAAACGACTGACCCAGGTAGTCGACAAGTTTCGTTTGATCGACCACAATGAACAATTGTTTTGATTGTTTTGCGACGATCTTCTCCCTGTAATGGCAGCCACCCCCACCTTTTATCAGGTTTAGTTCCGGATCCACCTCGTCGGCGCCGTCCAGATCGAAGTCCAGAGTTCCGGAATTCTCCGGCTGCTCGATTTCGACCCCCAGTTCGCACAATTCCTTTCTGGTTTGAGACGAAGTTGGCACGGCGATAATATTCTGATATTTAGCAAACCTTGAAAATGAATACGCTACCGTGGAACCGGACCCTACCCCGACCCTCAACTCCCGGTTCACGTCGTAGTGGTTCTCAATCCAGTCCATCGCGCCCTCTGCAGCAAGCCTTTTTAGCTCTTCCCTGTTTATATCCTTCTCTTTCAAAAAAATACACCTCCGGGAGATAGGTAAACTTCCCATTTATCTCTGGCGACCCAGGATTAATTTCTTTTATATCGGTCCTGACCGCCAGCACGGTTAAATAAATTATAAACCTTTTTGTTTTAGAGACAAATTAGGTTTTCTGATGATTTATCTCGAAACCTTGCAGAAAAATTCTGGTCATCTATAATATTTACGAGCTACCTCTAATAGCTACTTCCAATGGCGTTAAAGCTCGGTTGGCTTAATTTAGACTAATACATAAATTGAAAATTGGGGGAGGAAATGAGCTTTTTTGATATAACAAAGAAGAGATCGTCTATAAGGGCGTTCAAGGAGAGGGAAATTTCAGAAGGAGAAGAAGAAAAACTTTTAAAGGCAGCCAATTCCGCTCCTTCAGCTGGCAACCTCCAATCATACGAGATTGTCGCAATAAAAAATAAAGAACTCAAGGACGAGCTGGTTGGGGCCGCCCACGGGCAAAAATTCCTCGGCCAGGCACCGATCGTATTTGCTTTCCTGCAGGACGAGGAACGCTCCAGGAAAAAATACGGCGAAAGAGGTAAATTATACTCCACCCAGGACGGAACAATCGCCGCCTCTTACCTTCAGCTTGCTGCTGAAGAGCTGGGTCTGGGAAGTTGCTGGGTTGGTGCATTTGAAGAAGGGAAAGTAGCTGATCTACTGGAAACCAGCAAACGACCTCTGGCCCTTATACCGGTGGGATATCCGGCCAGAAAACCGAACAAGAATTCGGGCAGGAGGGAGCTTGACGACCTGGTCCGGTTCATTGAATAGTATTACCCTGGTTCCTTACTCCCCGATTAACTGAACTATTATCTCTCTGTTCCTTTCTTTCGTATCGTGGTTGATGGCTACAATATTTTGCCATCTTCCGAGTTGTAGTTCCCCGGCGACGAAAGGAACGACCATGCCTGGCCCCATTATCGTTGCCCTCACGTGACTCCTGCCGTTGCCGTCATTCCATGTCTGGTGGTGTTTGTAAGGGATATCCTCGGGAGCAAGTCTCTCCAGAGCATCCGGAATATCCTCCTGTAACCCCGGTTCGTACTCCACTGTCGTTACCGAACCCGTAGCTCCCGGAATGAAAAGAGTCACACTTCCATCAGTCAGGTTCGATTCATTTAGTACTCCCTGAACTTCTCCGGTAATTTCTGCCATCTGACTATCGCTTCCGATCCGCACCGAAATCCTCTCTGTCTCTACCGGCATTTGCCATCCCCTCCAATCAATTAACTAGGGAAATTTAGCCCAATCTTCTCCGTCATCGACAAGGTAAGAGACGAATTTCTCCATTTCCATGGATCTTGAGCCTTTTACTAGGATAAGGTTGTCCTGGCCCATCGTTAGTTCGTCCAGCCTTCGCTTAAGGTCAGCTCCTGACTCGAACCATTCCGCAGCCACAACCCCACCTTTTTTACTTTCGGAGCCCAATTCTTTTACCAGAGCTCCGGTAAATTCTCCAATTGCCAGCAACCGGTTAATACCCGCCTTAACGATATGGGGGGCCAGTTCCCGATGATAACCTGGCGAGTTTTCTCCGAGTTCTTTCATGTCTCCAAAAACGAAAATTTTCCGTTCTGCGAAATCTATATCACCTATTAGCTCGAGTGCGTTGATCGTGGCGTCGGGGTTGGCGTTGTAGGTGTCATCAATCACCACCCCTCCTGGGAAGTCAATCGGGTTAAGCCGCTGTGGGAGAGGGCTAATGTCAACCCCTTTTTTCACGTCGGAAGGAGATATTCCCATCTCAAGCGTAATTGCCGAGGCTCCTGTAATGTTACTGACGTTTGCCATCGAATTAAGCCCCGACTCCAGAGAAAGTCGAAACTCACTGTATTCATCATCCAGAGCTGGTTCGATTCTGGAGCCGTTAAGCTGAAAAGCCACCCCGCGGGTTCCCCTGATCGTAACATCCGTGGCGAAATAACTCCTGTCAGGGATTTTCGTTCCGTACTCTAAAAAGTCGTAATCGGGTTCCCCGCTCGCGGCAGCTCTCAAGGTACCGGAATCCCCATTTATTAATACTTTACTGCCTGGCTCCATGCCTTTTGTCAGTTTTAGCTTTTCTTTCGCTATTTCCTCAACTGACTGGAAATTCTCCCTGTGAGCTTTCCCCACACCAGTTATCAGCCCAATAGTGGGGGAGAGAATTTCACTCAACCTACCGACGTCGCCGGGATACTGGAGGCCGAGTTCGAAAACCCCGTAATCTACCCCTTCTTCCATCTCGAGCAGCGACAGGGGTAGGCCGTATTCAGTGTTGTAATTCCCGGGAGTCTTATGGACCATTCCTGAGTTCGAGAGAATAGAAGCTATTAGTTCTTTTGCAGTAGTCTTACCCCAGCTCCCCGTGACTCCAGCCAGGGGAACGTTAAATTTTGATCGGTAATACTCGGCCGCCTGCAAAAGCGCTTCCTCGGTATCGTCAACCAGAATCACGTTAAAAAAATCTGGTTCGATATAGTCTCGGGATCTAACAAAAGCCCCAGAAGCTCCCTTCTCAAATACTTCTTCGAGGAAACGGTGCCCGTCGGTCCGAGAACCGGGAAGGGGGATAAAAAAATCACCCCCGGTTAGACTTCGGGAATCGATAGAAAACCCCTTTATTTCCCGGGGTTCGAATCCGATCAACTCCCCCCCGGTAGCTTCACTTAATTCCTTTAAGTTCAGCATTCAATTAATGAGCGATCAATCATCGGCTCCCTGTTCTTCTACGGTTGAGCTGGCCTCCGCCTTTTCCTCCTGGTTTTTGGTAACCTTTATCGAAACTGCCTGGTTGCCGTAAACTACCCTATCTTCGAATTTCTCGTCAGCCCTGGTTACCGACTCGTACATGTACCCGACGCTGGCCAGGGGTACGACACTCTCTTCGAAAGGTTTTAACAACTCTACTGAGAGATGTTCGTAGCTTTTTAGGTTGTTGAGATAGCTCACCCAATCCTGAAAATTCTCGAGTATTTCCGGAGGAGCGATCTTGGTCGGTCTCGGACCACCATATGCGGCAACGATGTACTTACCCTCGGGGAGGTTTTTGGGTAACTGAAATGCCCCCGTTTTCTCTACGAGGTCGTCGCGATAGTTTTTGATTTTCACCTGGTAAGCAAGTAAATCTCCGGGATGATACTCGTTCCCGTCGGTAGCGAAGTACGTTATCTGTCCCGAATTTATGGAATTCTGAAAAGTGACGTCTGCCTGGAGGTCCGTAAGCTGGGGATTTCGAAAGGGATTATGTGCCAGAGCGTCTATGAATAGTGCCACCTGCAGTGAGGGCAGGTAGGAAGCCTGAGAATAGGAATAAAATATGTCCGTCCTTTTTATGGGCTCGGGCATGTTTTCACCATTTATCTCGTAACTTACTTTGACGGTTCCCGGCCCCGTACGGTTGAGAGACCTGTTTATACTCTCTCTCAAAGTTATGTACGATAACGGTCCAACCAGGTCCGAAGATTTTACTAAATCGGTTTGAAGACTGGAGGAATGCTCCATACCCTTCTCAGCGACTTGGATATCCGTTTTGAACAGGTTCGTTTCGATCCCGACCTCACCCAGAATTCCCTGTGTTCTGTCCTGTGTGACTGTGCCTACTGAAGAGGCAACGCTTCCCAATTTGAACGGGGCCTGGTAGCTATCCACCGTGTCGAAGACGTGGGCTTTGGTCAGCAGGTAATTCGTATTTCCGCTAAGCATGAACCTGTGGCCGAACCCCAGAATACCGTCGTCGTCGCGGTAAGTAACCGTCCCCAGAGCACCAATCGATAAGTCACCCCTGGTCAGGGCCACTCCTACGGGACCCCCGGGTGTCAGGTCCATGGCTTGTTTAGATTTACCGACATCTGCCTGGACGTTATGAAATGAAAGATCGTATTCCGATAGTCCGCTCTCGAGGTTACTTACCGAACTATCCCCGAGTACTTTCAACGGATCGTATATCCTGTCGAGGTTTGCGGTATCTATTCCTTCTGATAACGCCCTGAAGGCCGCCTCGGAGAAATTGTTCACAATAACGGGAGTCTGGCTGCGGGTGAACACCAATTTCTCCGTTTCCCCCTGCCTGTTATCCGATCTGGTAACCTCGTCACTCCCAAAAGCAACTGTTTTACCGGCGAAAACATCTTTCAGAGAATCCTCCACGGAACTTTCCCTATCTGCCTCTAAATTTGATTTCCCTTTCCGGCCGCGTTCCTCAAATAGTTTAAGCATCGTCTTTATCGGAGTAATTAATGCAATCGGGTTTTCAGTTTCCCTGCTCCAGGTTGCAGATCTGCTTAAAGCTCCAACGAGTTTGTCATCTATGTAGATCGGGCTTCCACTCATTCCCTGGGCCACTCCACCTGATTTCTCTATCGATTTGCCACTTGCCCGGACAATGATGAAATCCTCTAACTCGCCGGGTTTATCTATCACGTCAATTACTTTCACTGAAAACGTAGAAATTTTCTGACCCTTTACCACCGTCTTGCCTGTACCCTTCATTCCTTTTTCTATCTCCGAGAGCCCGAGAAAATCTCCTTCCTGGTCCGCAGAGGCAGCCGAAACCATCATTAGCAAGCTAAGAAGAACCAGTAAAACAACGGTCGGTTTCCGTCCGATTCTTTTTAGACCTGACTTATCCATAATTTCCTCCTGGTAAAATGTAAAAGTTAATCGCTATAATACCTCTAACCCGTTTTAGTTCGTTAGGGATTACCTTACTATTCGGTTCGGTATTTACTCTTTCCACGGTAGTGGAATTACGACGAACTATTATCTATAAATCATAACAATTAACGCTGGCTTTTTGCAGGTCAAACCGTCAAGAATCGAAAATGGCAGGACTGGAATACGAACCACCATTGGCTTTTTTAGTTGACTTTAGTATATTTAATAAGTGTTTTTATCTTCACCTGATCCGGGCGATTTTGACACTTTAGCAAAGTTAGGCAGAATCCCCCGTTCTGTGGACGGGGATAGCACGATTCAAGAGAGTTCTTTACCAATACTAGCTGAGAAACTCCAGAGCTTACCCTGGGGATGAATCAGCTGGTTTCTGGTCTAGACCGGAGAATTGTACAACTTAGATTCAACAAACGGGGAGGATAACTTAATGGTAAATCAGGACTTGCTGGTTGTAGAAAATATTCATAAGAACTACGGGAAGGAAGAAGTGCTCAAAGGCGTATCCTTTGATATGGATCAGGCGGAGACCAAAGTAATTATAGGGCCTTCGGGAACGGGAAAGAGTACTCTGCTTCGCTGCATAAACCAGCTTACGCCTCCCGACCGGGGTAAGGTATGGCTGGAAGGAGAGGAAGTTACCGACAGTTCCAAAGATATCAACAGGTTCCGCCAGAGAATTGGCATGGTCTTTCAGCACTTCAACCTGTTCGAACACTTAACTGCCCTCGGCAACGTAACTCTCGGCCTGAAAAAAGTCAAGGGATTCGACAAAAAGAAAGCCCGCCGAATTGGCATGGAAGAGCTGGAAAGAGTTGGTCTGTCAGATCAATCCGAGTCGTATCCAGCACAGCTCTCCGGAGGTCAAAAACAGAGGGTTGGAATAGCGCGGGCGCTTGCAATGGAGCCCAAGATAATCCTGTTCGACGAACCGACTTCGGCGCTTGACCCGGAGTTGATCGGTGAAGTGCTTGAAGTAATGAAAGACCTGGCGAAATCGGGCATGACTATGTTGGTTGTGACTCACGAGATGGGTTTCGCGAATTCCGTTTCCGACGAGATAATCTTCATGGAAAGCGGAAAGATAATCGAACAGGGATCACCAAACCAGTTCTTCAATAACCCCGAGCACGACAGAACTAAAGAATTCCTCCATAAGCTGACTGAGCTATACGGGGAAAGATCTTAGACCGATTTTCTACTGGATATTCCCGGTTCTTAAATAACAGTCGGAATAACCGCTACGGTTTGGTTCAAATTAAAAGCGTGCCCGGAACTTAAAATTAAAAAGTGGCCGGTGAAGAATACCCGGTCGACGTTTTCGGTCAGGAAATCATTATCAGCTATAGAGTTCGGGGTTCAGGTATTTTGCTAGAGCAAATACCAGAGCATTCCTGTACGCGTCCTTTCTGGTTATAATTCCGTCCGTAAAGACTCCGATTGCACCTTCGCCTTCCTTGACCCCGATTCTACCCGTGACTTCGTCCATCACGGGCCCCAGCTCCTCACCGTTTCTGATCCGATCGGCAATGGATTCGGGAAGCAGTAACCTCCCTCCCCCGCCGAGGTAACCATTTTTGCCATCTATTAAGAAGGCCCACCCGGTCAAGAACATACCGAAATTTGTGTCAGCCACCGACCCTTCCAGTCCCACACCAAAGTCATAGTCTCCCCTTTCCTTTGCCCTTTCGGCTCTTTTCCTCGCACCCTCTATAGCTTCCTGATCCGATGTAGGCTGATCCGAGACCCCTGACTGGACGTCGAATTTGGCCACTTCTACTTCTTCCCCCGTCAGCTCAAATGCTTCCCTGGAAGCCTCCAGCTTAACCGGGTTAGTACTACCGACCGAGATTTTTAACACCCTATCACTCCCTGGTTCTCAAATAAGTCTTAATATACATTGGGTACAATATTAACCGGACAATTACCTCTTTGCACTCTCCCCCGGTAAGCTATACGCTTATGTGAATGATCCCAGTTAATGACTATAATAAATGAGGAGGTGAAGTACATGGCCGAAAACGACGAGCTGGTTGGCAGCGAGGAGATAGACGGAGGGGTAGTTAACGACAAGGGCACGATAACAATATCGGAAAAAGTAGTTATCGCAGTTGTTGCAGGAGGTGCATCGCAGATAGAGGGACTGGGACAGAAGAAGTCCTCGGTAACGGAAGATATCGGTCGAATATTTGGGAGCAAGCGCCGGGGTGTCAGTATAGACTTTGACGGAAACGAAGTTTCGATAACGTTGAAGATCGCCGTAAAGCAGGGTTACCCGGTTCACGAGATAGCTAAGAAAACTCAGAAAAAGATAAAAGAGGACGTTGAAAGCAAAACTGGATTAAGAGTTAACAGTGTAGATATTTACGTCCAGAAACTCCAGGAAGTAGAAGGGAAAGGGGAAGAGTTAATCCCTGAGGACCAGAGTGAAGAAGATTAAGTCTTGCCAGCACCAGTATGAATAGTTAAACTTATTTGTTTTCCAAAAACGCGGAGGGGTGGGCGAGTGGACAAAACCACCGGTCTTGAAAACCGGAGAGCCTCGCGGCTCCGTGGGTTCGAATCCCACCCCCTCCGCCAATTTCGATGAAATCAATAGTTTTAGCTAACCCTGCTAACCTGCCGGTACTTTTAAATTCCGATATCCAGAAGTTACCAGTTCCCTTCGGCGGATGACCCTGTAACACGAGTAGAGTATTTAACGGAGTCCCGCATAAATCCCTGTTCCGGGGTGGGAATAGCATGATTCAAGTGACTTTTACCGGAAAAACAACACGAGGCGATTATTAATCGTAATACTTATATTATCTTCCCTCACCCTGGTGGTACTGGGATGGCTGGGCTGGAATTTGACCCTGGATGCACTCTGGCAGCCGACGGACCATAAAACGATCTCACGCGTACTTGAAACCCTGGACGTTAGTTCGGGTGACCTGGTTTACGATCTGGGTTGCGGTGACGGCAGGTGGTTAACTCGTGTCGTGAAGGACCGGGGTGCCACAGCAATCGGAGTGGAAATAGACCCTTTTCGTGTTATAGTTTCCTGGATAAGAGTTATCTTGTCCGGAAGCTTTTCTCGAGCAAAAGTGATCTGGGGAAACATGTACGAGGTCGATCTTACGGGCGCTGACGTCGTTATACTGTTTCTCTCGGAAGAGGCGAACGCAAAACTCGCCCCGAAATTCGACCGGGAACTGGCCCGGGGTGCGAGGGTAGCCTCGTTTTATCACAAATTGCCAGGCTGGGAACCAGTAAGTACGGAAACAAACGAGGACGGCCTAGAGATCTACGTTTACCAGAGGCGGGAATAAAATGGAAAAGAACCTGGAGGAACTTCTATCCGATATAAAGTACCGCTCGGTGCACGGTCCGGTGGGCCAGGAAGTCACCGGAATACACTACGACTCTCGAGCCGTCAAAGAGAAGGGAGCTTTCGTAGCAATACCGGGCCACTATACCGACGGGCACGAGTATATACCCGAAGCGGTAAACAATGGAGCAGTGGTCGTATTCGGGGAAATTTCCCGTTTGGAAATTGAAGGAGATCCTAAAACTTACGTCCGCGTCAAAGACAGCAGGAAGTTACTGGCCAGAGTGAGCCATTTTTTTTTCGATAGGCCCACTGAAGAGCTATTTGTAACCGGTATAACCGGGACTAACGGGAAAACCACCACCGCTCACCTTGCCGACAATGTTCTTGGCGGCGAAACTGAGTTGGTCACTACTTTGACTCACCTGGAATCCCTTCCCGAAGACGAGCCGGTTACCACCCCTGAAGCCCCTGAAATTAATGAAATCGCAAGAATTAATATCGAACGGGGAGTGAAGGATCTTGTCCTGGAGGTTAGTTCCCACGGATTGAGTCTCGACCGGGTAACCTGCGTGGATTTTAACTGCGGAATATTTACCAATCTATCACGGGACCACCTGGACTTTTACGAGTCGATGGAAGAATACGCCGAGGAAAAAATCAAATTGTTTTCAATGTTAACGGAAGACGACAGTGCAATAGTTAATTCGGACGAAGAACTATCGGATAGAATTATTGCCGAAACGACAGCGGAGGTCGTGAAATACGGAATTGAAGGGAATGCAGAAGTCTCCGCTGAGGAAATTAGCAAAACTAAAAACGGGACGACTTTTCGGCTCAACTCGCCCCGGGGAACGGAAGATGTCCATTTGAGCTTCCCCGGGCTATACAACGTCTACAACGCCCTTGCCGCTGCGGCATTGGGGCTGATAAGGGGAATCGAGCTTTCCAGAATCGTCGAAAGACTCCAGGATGCAGACCGTTTACCCGGTAGACTGGAAAAATTGCAGCTAAACAACGGATCGGATGTCTACGTTGATTTTGCCCACAACCCGGGAGCCCTTAAGAGAGCTCTCCTCGAACTGAAGGATCACTACGAAAAAATAATCCTCGTTTTTGGCTGTGGAGGTAGGAGCGATCGCGGTAAAAGACCGGAAATGGGTGAGGTGGCGACAAAATACGCTGATCGATTCTTCCTAACCGACGACAATCCGAAAAGCGAGGACAGAAAAAGAATCCTCGACGAGATCGAACAGGGAGTGGGAAAGAGAGCTGATTACGAAGTTGTCCCCGAGAGAAGATCCGCGATTGAAGCGGCTATGGACGAATTAGCCCCCGGAGGCTGTCTGCTGGTCGCGGGAAAAGGTCACGAGCGATATCAGGTAGTTTCGGGGGAATGGATTGAATACAACGACAGGGAATTCGTAGAAGAGCTGGCGAGGAATAAATCTCTAATTTAACAGTTCTTCTTTTATCAAACTTCGTGCCTGGCGCTTCGTTTCTTCTATTGTTCCTTCCGCACTTACTACGTAATCCGACCTCTCCCGAGCGTTCTCCGGAAGGCTCTGCAATTCTATTCGCCTCTTCGCCTCTTCGGGTGAAATACCGTCTCTTTTTTCGAGCCTTCTAAGCCGCTCCTCTCTGGAGGCCTCCACGAGTATCACCACGTCGAAAATATCGAGTCCCACGCTGGAAGATTGAAACAACAGAGGGATCTCGACCAGAGTCACTTCGATATCTTGATTTTCAAGACACTCCACTATCCCTTCTATGCGACCTTTCACGTAGGGGTGTGATATCTTTTCCAGATTCTCCAGCAGGTCCGGGTCGGAAAAGACGATCTCGGAAACTTTTTTAAGGTTCACGGACCCGTCCTCTGCCAGAACTCGAGAACCTAACAGGTCCAGCACTTCCTGAAAGCAGGGATTATCCGGATCGTATATTTCCTTTGCGAGCTCATCCGCCTGAACTGTTTTCACCCCGGGAAAGGCTTCAGCCTCTTTAAGTACCTCGGATTTACCCGAGGCAATTCCCCCGGTGAGAGCTGCAGTGATCACGAGTGAAACCTCCAACAAAAAGAATGGTTAAATCAGCGCTTCGTTCAGGAAAAGTGATCGTGAGCGGAATTTACGACCCCTGTTATTTCTTCGTTGCTCAATCCGTCTCCCGATTGAGATAATAGAAAGAAATATTCTATGTTACTGCTCGACTTTCCCTGAATTGGGGAGTAGGTACAGTTTTCTACCGATAGGTCTTCCGAGCCCGCGAACTCAGCAACTTTTATCAGAACTTCTTTATGTGTTTCGGGGTCGGTCACCACTCCTCCTTTCTCCACTTTCTCGGGTCCGGCTTCGAATTGAGGTTTTACCAGAGCGATAATTTTACCGTTTGGAAGGAGAAGTTCTTTTGCGTTGGGTAGAATTAGTTCCAGGGAAATAAAAGATACGTCTATCGTGACAAGGTCGAGGTCCGCCCCAATCTCGGTCGGTTTTAGATATCGAGCGTTTTTTCCTTCGATCGGCGTGACCCTATCGTCCTGCCTCAGGTTCCAGTCCAGTTGACCCTTACCGACGTCAAGCGCCCAGACTCTTTCCGCGCCTTTTCTCAACAGACAATCCGTAAAGCCTCCGGTCGAAGCACCAATATCCAGAACTTTGTACCCTGTCACGTCGAGATCGAAATCTTCGAGTGCGGCCTCCAGCTTTTTTCCGCCTCGACTGGCGTAGCGTTTTTTATTTCTTTTTACGGTGATTTCGGAGTCGGTGGGGAATTTTTTACCGGGTTTATCTTTAAGCTGACCGGAGACGTAAACATTACCCGCCATTATCTCCCTTTTTGCTTTTTCCCTGCTCTTACATAAACCCCGTTCTGTAAGAAGAAGGTCCAACCTTTCTTTTTCAGGCATGTTATAGTACTTTAGGGGGAGAAATAGAGATTAGTTGTCGTCGGTAAATTCCTTAAACTTCCTCAACTCCATCTGTTGATCGAGAAAATCTTCGAACTCCTCCCCTGCCTCCTCGTCCAGTATCTCTTCTTCGTCAAACGGAGATTCCATTGCCACGTCATCAAATATCTCGTCATCCACGAAGATCGGGCTGTCCGTTCTAAGGGCAAGAGCAATTGAGTCAGAGGGTCGGGAGTCAACCTTCAATACCTCGTCGTCCGGTCCCTTTAGTTCCAGAGTTGCATAGTAAGTCTTGTTGCTGAGGTCGTCAATTACTACCCTTTCCAATTTCTGACTTAATTTATCCAGGACGGATTTTAGCAGGTCGTGGGTCAACGGTCGTTCGAACTCCTTTCCCTGAAGCTTGAGAGAGATGGCGAGGGCTTCGTTTTGTCCAATCCAGATGGGCATAACTTTATGGTCTTTGTCGCCCTCCAGAAGGACAACCGGTGCGTTATTTGAAGTGTCGACCAATAAAGCTTTTACCCTCACTCTTTCCATACTTCCACCTCTTCTGACCTATTCTAGTGGCTGTGGAGTCAGGATTCAAACGAGAAAAGACAAAAGGACCCCATACTCTTTCCCTTGACCGTGGCTCCTGTTACATTTGAGTCGCAGGGGGTCCTTTCGATTATAGGGTAACTCTCTCCTGGGCGTACTCTTCTATTTCACCAGTCCCCGTCTCTGGGGCGTGGTTCCCGACTAACACTTCGAACCACCCTGACTGGCGTTCCGTAAGGCGCCGAATTGCAGGCACCCCGGACCATCGATTATGAATTCGAACAACGGGTGAACCGGCTACCCATCTGTGATTCGAGTTCGTCCCCGGTTACGGAGACGACTAAGGATCTTCTCACTCCCCTCCTCCGCTTTCTTTATTTAGTTGTCTCATTCTTTGTTTCATTGCCTGCAGTTCTTCTTCGAGCGCTTCTATTTCGTTCGCAAGGTATTCCTTTTCGGATTCCCTGGCCTCTTCCTGACTGCTGACTGTGGGACTATAAGGTCTCCAGTAGCCTCTCGGGTTTGGATTCATTGACCTATATCCTCCAGCAAATCTTCTGCCACGTCCGAAACCTCTTCCGAATCCTCTGCCAAAACCTCTTCCCCCTCCTCGGGGAGTTCCTTCCATATAACCCGGAGTTTCAAATCCCGAACAGTAGCCAAGACCTCTACCTGTCCTCGGTCCTTCTCCACTCGGTCCAGTTCTGTCGCCAAATGGCATTATCATCACCTCTTTGATAATTTGGTTTATTCTTCGAGCCTATATTATCATATGCACACTATTCTGTCAAGTGGTGTTACTGGAGTATTTCGCATCCATCGTTATGGCTTTAACCATCATACACGGTCATCCAATACACGTTTAGAACGGTTATTTCCATATGGTAGAAATAACTAGGGCACAACTGCCTGAAAAAAGAAAGAACCGTAAGTACCCAGTATCTGTATTGCGAAATCGTGATCAATTTTGCGTGTACAGCGATCTTAAGCTAAACTTAAACGGTGATAGCATGCCTGAGGATGAAGAGAACGAAGAAATAGAGCCGGATATTACGAGCGATATCCTGAGTAACGTTCTGGTACACCTGTATCGTGGCGAGGTCCAGCGCGTCAATACCTGGCGCAATAGACTGGATAGAACTCCTTACTGGTCGATGGTCATGGTAGCAGGTATGATCACCTGGTCCTACGCCTCTCCAGCCCGCCACCCGGCGCTAATCTTGCTTACAATTCCGATAACTTCAGCGATACTCACTCTGGAAGCTAACCGCTACCAGATTCACGAAGTCTGGCGATCGCGACTGAGACTTCTGGAAGAAAATTTCCTTTCAAACATGCTGGATCCCGAGGCCTCTCTGCCTCGAACCGAGTGGATGAAGGTACTTTCTAACGACCTCAGAAAGCCGGAACACAAAGTTTCTATATGGTCCGCGCTGGCTGTTAGGCTCAGAAGGATTTACCTCTGGATTTTTTCGACAATAATTCTTGGCTGGTTTATGAAAATAATTATACACCCAACCCAGGCCGAGACTCTCAAGGTAGCTCTGGATCGTGGAAAAATCGGCTTTATCCCCGGCCCGTCCGTCGCCGTTTTTCTAATAGTCTTTCTCTCCTTATTATTTGTTCTTTCTTTCGTCGGGGTATACTCGGTTAAAGAAAAGAGGGAGGGAGAAGTACTTGAGGAAGAACCCGGTTACGAATGGAGAAGAAACGAGGGAGACGAAGAATAACTCCTGGATTAGTGGACTTAAATTATCAGTGATTTAGAAGTATTTAATTACTTCCGGCACCGGATTGATTTAGCCCGTGCATATGCTAGAATTTAATCAGGTTTGATAGTAGTTTTTGCCAAAAATTTTTTGAATTTATCCGATTAAAAGATTTTAAATTAGTCAAAAACTAAATTTCTTACCCGATCGACGATCGATAATAATCCACAGGGAGGATATAAATGGTAAAAGGTCATGAAAAACAAACGAAGGGTTCATCCACGGATGAAATAACACTGGAGAAAGTGAAACATTCTCTGGTGGTCATGAGCGGGAAAGGTGGGGTGGGAAAAAGTACAGTGTCTGCAAATCTGGCTGCATCGTTAGCAGAAGAATCGGACGGTAACGTGGGACTACTGGACGCGGATCTCCATGGTCCAAATATTCCCAAAATTTTAGGATTGGAAGACGGAAAAATTACCGGAAACGAAGACAACATGGAACCACCGAGTCTGGGCAATTTGAAAGTAATGTCAATAGGCTTTACTCTACCGAGTACGGACTCCCCGGTGGTCTGGCGGGGTCCGTTAAAGATGAAGGCAATAAAACAGTTTCTGGGAGACGTGAACTGGGGAGAACTGGAATACCTTATAATCGACCTACCCCCGGGTACGGGAGACGAACCACTGTCTATCGCTCAATTATTGAGTGATATGGACGGGTCGATAATAGTAACTACCCCTCAGGACCTATCTCTTCTTGATTCGAAGAAGGCGGTCAACTTTTCTAAAAAGCTGGATTTACCCGTAATAGGAATTATCGAGAACATGAGCGGGTTTATCTGTCCCCACTGTGGCGAAAAGACCGAGATATTCAAATCAGGGGGAGGCGAGAAAGCCGCCGAGGAGATAGAGGCTAATTTCCTCGGCCAAATCCCGCTGGACCAGCGGATCGTGCAGACCGGTGACGAAGGGGTTCCCTTCGTAAAAGCATATCCGGATTCAGAGGCCTCGAAATCTTTTGGGAAAATAGTGGATAACTTCAAGGGCATCGTTGGAAGTTAATATCCCTGCAAAATTGCGATTGCGGACAAAATCTTAGCAATCTAAGGAGTTATTTGAGCGAACTTTATCCGGACTCACACATAGAGATCGACGGGATTGCCGCCAGATACTACGAAACCTTTCTGAATCTCGTCACCGTGGGAAAGTACGGAAGGTTTATCGACCGAGCAATCGGTGATATGGAGATAGAACCGGAAGACAGAATTCTTGATCTGGGAGCCGGGTCCGGTTACAATGCCCGGTTCATGGCAGAATATATAGGAGAAGAAGGTAAAATTCTGGGGCTTGATATAAGCAAAGAGGGGATCAACCAGTTCAGGGAGAAGTTCAACGATAAGCTTAACGTAAAGGTGGAAAACATGAGGATTGACCAGCCCCTGCCTTACGAATCGCAATTCACCAAAGTGTTGACTTCGTTCGTTATCCACGGTTTGCCCCATTCCGCTCGGGAAAAGACCCTGGAGAACGCCTACAGAGCCCTTCAGCGGGGAGGGAGGTTTTATCTGCTCGATTACGGAGAATTCGAGTTAAGCGACCTTCCTCTATACATGAGAGTACCGTTTAGAATTGCTGAATGCGAATACGCTTACGACTATATTGCCAGAGACTGGAAGGAAATACTGGAGCAATTTGGTTTCGAAGAGGTCGAGAGTAACCAGTATCTGGGAGGATTCACTCGGCTGATGACGGCCAAGAAGCCAGGGCCTGGTTAGATTTTCTTACTAAACTCAGTTCTTTCACGAGCGGCGAATTTAGCCCTCTGTTCCCAATGATTGCTCTCTGCCCCGGCAATTAAAAGAAGGATCTTATCGAGACTACCGGCCGGGCACGGGGACCCGGCCTGCTGGTTCATTTCCAATAGCAGCGCGGGCTCCCATTGCCCGCGCGAGAGGTCGGTATCGGGATTATCGGCCGAGCATGGGAGCGCGGCCTGCTTTTTGAAATGCAAGAGAAGGGCTCCGGGCCGAGAAAACTCCAGCGACGCGGCGCGTATGTCTGACCGACCAGCCCAGCACTCAATTGGAGCCTCCATCCGTTTGCCGGGAGAGTCTGTTCTAAATTGTCATCGAAACAACTCCTTACCTCTTTTGTAATGTAGTGCCCAATTGAGTGCTGGGCCTCTTTTTAT
>JAIPHJ010000054.1 GCA_021735245.1 Candidatus Bipolaricaulota bacterium | reverse complement strand
CCATAATGGACGAACTTGAAAAGGTATTAAACGAGATTAGGGAAGGTTCAGCCGTGCCAGAGGAGGTTTCACAGACACTTTCCCAAATTCATAATCAATACGAACAGCTTGATAATTTATTGACAAAATTGATAGAGACCAAGATATTTCAGATTACTAACGTGAGAGCAAAAGAAGAAGGCTACGATCTCGTCCTCCGACAGGAGAACGTCGTGCTATACCGCAATAGCGACAGGATAGATAATCTAACCCAAATGACGAAAGAAGCCCTTAGAAAGGAAATAGGCAGCGAGTGAGCAAATAATCCCATCCCTTTAGGTGTGAGGAATCTACAAGACGGGAAGCTGCTATACTCTCTCTTGAATATTATGGCTGGACCTGTGAGCAAAAGGAGCTTAAGGTGAGAGAAAAAAACTTAAAAAAATACGGAGATGGTCCTTTCAATATTGTGGTGATACATGGAGGTCCGGGTGCTCCGGGAGAAATGAGGCCCGTAGCCAAGAGGTTAGCCTCTGAAGGAGGAGTTTTAGAACCTTTCCAGACCGCAACGTCTATTGAAGAGCAGGTCGATGAATTGATGGTTATATTAGGAGACCACGGCAATCCTCCCCTAACTTTAGTCGGTTATTCCTGGGGCGCGTGGCTGAGTATTATCTTTTCTGCAATCTACCCAGCACCCGTCAAGAGAATAATACTTGTTGGAAGTCCTCCATTTAAGGAAAAATATGCTTCCGGAATCAAGGAAACGAGGTTAAAACGTCTCGAGGGGGAGGAGAGAGAGGAAGCGGATCGTCTGATGAAAAATTTGAGCCAACCAGGGGTAGAAAATAAGAAAGCAGATTTAACCCGATTAGCGGAACTGAGCCGTAAAGCTGACTCGTTTGACCCTATTCATTCTTTTGATGATCTATCGGACGAGGAGGTTCAACCGGAAGTTTATCGGCGAGTGTGGGGTGAGGCCCGGGAAGTGAGGGAAAGTGGTGAATTGCTGGAGCTGGCTGAATTAGTTAAGTCTCCGGTAGTCGCAATTCATGGAGATTACGATCCTCATCCCGCCGAGGGAGTGAAGGAACCTTTGTCTGAAGCCGTCGAAGATTTCAAATTCATTTTATTGAAGGATTGTGGACATACTCCGTGGATTGAAAGAAAGGCTAAAAATAAGTTTTATGTAATTTTTGAAGGGTTGTTAGGGTGAAATATTGAATCTATTTGATATGTTTCTCGATCTTCTGGGGTGGGCCCAGTAGTCGTATTGTGCGGTACGATAAGGAAAGGGGTTTTGAAGAGTTCTCTAGCCTAGCTTGATAAATCAGCAGAACGGGCCTGGATTATCAAGCTCTATTGGAGAATACCCGATGAGGCTTGAGCAAGAACAGGCCCGCCCGAAATTTAACTTAAGAGTCACTGGGAGTAAAAACGGAATCATCGATCGGTTCGTCTACCCCGATGTCATAAGCGCGTACCGTATATTCTTCGTGCTCCTCTTCGTCTTCAAGCAGGAATTCGTCCCGGTCTGATTCCGACCATTCGCGCTAGTCTTCTGCATCAACATATCGAGATATTGCCCCTTCTCTATACCGGCTCCATATTAGGCTAAACATCATCGACAACCCTTCCAGCCAACTATCGCTACCCATCTCTTTGTAAATGACCTTTTTGTTTTTCTTGTTCAGTATAACAATCCGCGTTTCTTCACTTTCAAGTGGCGATACGTCAAAACGGACATATTCCTCTTCAGTTCCGATATCTTTGAATCTGTACCAGTATTCCGCCGGCTCTCCTTGATATGTTCCCTCGACCTTGTAGGTTAAATTGGTTAGCTCGTCGACCTCGGATTCATCCGCAAGGGCTAAAGATCCATCGTTTAGTTTACTTTTCGAAATCACGAGGGCGAACGAGTTCAGGATTGCTTTCAAGATAGTTGCAAAGTCCGCATATTCTTCCGGACAGATTTTCTACTTCCCCTTCCCTTATGTCTCGAGCGAGTTCTTTCAACATATAAGATATTTGATCGTCTAACTTATCTACTTGTGTGCTCTCTCCTTCAATATATTGAGAAACTTCGGGATGGGTAAGTTCCAACTCCTCTGCTATCTCCTGCTGCGGAAGGCCGAGCTTCTCTAATTTCCGAACCAATTCCGCCCTTATATAAAGTATTCTCTCACAGGGTTGTAGCATATCTCCTTTTACGATTGGAAAATACACTCTCCTCGCTTCCTTGGTTTAGCTATACCTGTTGAGACTTTTATTGGTCGAGCGTTGTTAGTTGCAAAAACTAGAATTAGCCTCCTGCGGTCCTATCAATGGATATTCCTAAGGTCATCCTGAAAGTGATAACATGGTGCCCTTTTCAGCTTTTCTATATCTAGTTTTATTTTTTTGATTCTCTTTGCGTTTCTAATGTTTTCGGATTGGGTATTTACCAGACACTCCCCCAAACTGGTTAGTTTGTATTCTTTTGCCTCCATATAGTATCTAGGAGGGTCCACTAGCTCGCTTGTTATCAATCCGAGGTTTTCCAAGTGTTTTAGCAGGGAGTTTATCTTCGGTTGGCCAAGTTTATCCATAATTCTATCGACCCTAACCCAATCTCTAACTTCGAGGTCTTCCACGTATACTTCTTCTCTTCCTGTATAGGTTGGGTACTCATGTCGGAAGGTTTTAGTTTCACTGCTTGGTTCTAAACCCTCGGGAGATACATCTCCCCCCCGCAAATACCAGAGTATTGAACCTTCTTGGTAAGACAACCCCTTTTTTGCCAACTCATCTACCATCTCGTTGGCGGACATCTCAAACCTCCCTAGTAAATTTGCACCACTATCTCGGAAGAGAGGTCACTTGAGAAGGAATCCATTTTACAGGAAAAGGAGAGGGATTGAGACAAAGAAGTCAGCGATGTTTTCGACAGAACGCGACGGAAGATAATGGCCATAAAGTCAGCAACCATCTTCCCAGGATTTACACTTATACTTATCTTATAACAATTGTGATAATTTGTCAAGTTATTCGGGTTTAAGATACTTATTTAACAACTTAGGGTGGTGGATTATACGAGAATGCCAAACGATACAGCCGTTAATACGGGAGAAAATACATTTCACCATCATTAACTTCCCTATTGACAGGACATCCAGTACAACTTCGGGACTAAGGTATCACCTACCTCGCTTCTAATTGTATTTCACTCCCCATAAAACTATAATTTGCCAATAACTTAGGAATATCATCATTTTTTCCCTACCATAAATCGGTTAACAGTGAGGATAAAAGAAAGATGAATACCCACATAGAAAGTTGGTTCCAAACCTTCAAGCACTATGGGTATTTCCTCTCTTACTATTTCCGAACTCAATTCCGAAAAAGACCTCTTTTGGGAGGCATCAAACTGACTCACAAATGTAATCTTTCCTGCATTCATTGCCCTTTCTGGCAGAGAGAAACCAACTCTCTATCTTTCTCCCAGGCGGTATCGACGATGGAAACCCTAAACCAACTAGGGGTTAGAATTATCATTTTTGAGGGAGGAGAGCCTTTTCTTTGGAAGGATGGAGAGTATGGCCTCAAAGATGTTGTGGCCGAAGCTAAGAAACTCTTTTTTCGCGTGGGGGTAACTACCAATGGGACCTTCCCTATTGACATAAACTCTGATATGGTTTGGGTCAGCGTAGATGGCCTGCAGGATACCCATAACCAAATTAGAGGAGGGGACTTCAAGAAGGTATTATCTAACCTAAAAACTTCTATTCATCCTCGTATCTATGCTCATACGACAATTAACTCCCTGAACTGGGAGGAGATACCAGCTGTTGTTGATTTTATTTCACCCTTTGTCGAAGGTATTACCGTTCAGTTTCATTATCCTTACGAAGAAGAACAAGATGAACTATTTCTTCCATTTTCAAAGCGGCGATCAGTGTTAAACCAGCTTATCCAGATGAAAAAGGAAGGTTTCCCTCTGGCCAATTCGTACGCCTGTCTCGAAGCCTTGAAGGATAATGAATGGAGCTGTTACCCGTGGATGATTGCCAGCGTGGAGCCCAACGGGGAGATTCATCAGGGTTGCTACGTCCAAAACCGGGGGAACATTAACTGTGGACAATGTGGCTTTTCTGCCCACACAGAGCTTTCCTTAGCTTACCAGGGTGGCCTGCAGTCAATCCTCGCTGGGGACAAGATTTTTCATCTGCGAGGAGGGTCTTGACCCGATGTCCAATTCTGATTTAATTCTTCTCCATCCTCCATCTATATACGACTTCCGTGAGAAGCCGATAATGTATGGGCCAATAAGCGATGTAGTACCTTCAACTCCAATCTTTGAAATGTACCCCCTGGGCTTTATGACAATTGCCCAATATCTCAAAAAACACGGTTACTCAGTGCGTATTATCAATGTAGCCGTAAAGATGTTGAGAGATAAGAAATTTGACGTGGAGAAACTGATAAGAGACTTAAATCCGTTAGCTTTTGGAATAGATTTGCACTGGCTAGTGCATGCGCATGGTAGCCTTGAACTAGCGAAGCTGGTGAAAAAATATCACCCGCGAACACCGGTGATTTTTGGGGGGCTGTCGGCTTCCTACTACTACGAAGAACTTATTAATTACCCTCAGGTCGATTACGTCATCCGCGGTGGGTCAGCAGAGAAACCGCTAAACCAGCTCCTTGAGGTAATTGAACAAGGCGCTTCTCCAACTAAAGTGCCGAACTTGATCTGGAAGAACGATGGTAAAGTAACCGTAAATGAACTTACCTACCTGCCCACAAATTTAAATACCCTCTCTTTTGATTATGGCAGCATGGTTAAATCAAGCCTCCACTATAAGGATATCGGAGGCCACTTGCCATTCCAGAATTGGCTCGATTACCCGATTGTAGCCTTGCTCCCCTGGCGGGGATGCACTCACAACTGTATCACTTGCGGGGGATCAGCTCAGGCTTACCGACAAATATGTGGAAGGGAGTCTCCTGCTAACCGGAACCCGGGGTTGTTGGCAGAGGACGTCGCTTCGATTTCCCAATACTTCAACGGCCCGATTATCATCCTCGGAGATATTCGGAGTGCGGGATCTGACTATGCCGCTCGATTTTTCAGCGAGATGAGGAAGAAGGAAGTCAAGAACCACATTGCCCTGGAATTATTTCAGCCCGCTTCCAGGGATTATCTTGAAATGATAGATGACAGTATCCACAATTTTAATCTTCAGATTTCTCCAGAATCACACGATGAGGGGATTCGTAAGGCGTTTGGAAGAAACTACAGTAATAAGAAGCTCCATGAAACGATTCGCAATGCTCTAGAGCTTGGATGTAAACGCATAGACCTGTTCTTTATGATTGGTTTGCCTAAGCAAACTCCGAGATCGGTTGAGGAGACGATCAGTTATTGCGAGTTCCTGTTGTCTCGGTTCAGCGACAAAGAAGAAGTTCCAATTCATCCCTATATTTCGCCCTTAGCTCCATTTCTGGATCCCGGAAGCAAAGCGTTCGAGGCTCCTGACCAGTACGGTTACAAATTATTCCATAGAACGCTCACAGAACACAAGCGAGCGTTGTTAGCTCCCAGCTGGAAATATGCCTTAAACTACGAAACGGAGTGGATGACCCGCGGTGAAATCGTTACCAGTACGTATCAAGCCTCCTCTGAGCTCAATCGGTTAAAGGGGAAGTACGGTTTAATAACGGAGAACGAGGCAACGAAGATACAGTCGCGAATCCGACAATCTCTTGACCTCACGGAGGAAATTGATAGTATCATGGAGAACCGAGACCAGCCATTGGGCGATAAGGAGCTAGAGGCACTTCAAGAAGAATTCCTAGAGACAAGCAGCGAAATACTCTGCAATAACAAGGAAATGAGGTGGTTCGTAGGATTGAAGAAATTCAATTTATTGAAGATTTTTCAGCTAGCGGTAAAAGGAGTACTTAGTCGCTTTAAACGATGAAACCGGGACATCCTCTCTGATGTAGAGTAGACGGTAGACGCGATGCCTTAGTAGCTGGGGAGTAGACGTTTTCCGGCTCCTTTCGGACCGGAATCGTGGGTCATTTTCAAATGGATTTTACATCCTTCATGGAAGTAGTATTTTTTGTGGTAGCTGTTATCTAAACCAGCGTGTCAACGATCAAAGAAATCGCCAAAAGACCGGCAAAGATGATTTCCAGTTGGCCGGTTCTTGCGTCGGCATCGTCGGGAACCTCCTGGGTAAACCTTTGCAACAGCTGATAAGCCACCGGTAAAGACGAGAAGACCAACATACTCCAAAAGGTCAGGATGCCTGCTAAAATCAGAAAGATTAAACTAAGGTAAGCTCCTGAAATCAGTAAGGTGAAGATTAAGAAGCCGTTCGTCTCATCGACGAGCGTAGCAACCGTCTTTACCCCGGCTTCTTTGTCGTAGTGTTTGTCCCTTAGGTTGTTTCCGAGCAGCACCGATGACACCAGTAACCCAAGAGGAATCGAAACCAAAACTGGTGTAATCGTGATCGTCTCTGACTGGACGAAAAAAGATCCGGTAACCATTAACGGGCCCCAAACAATAAAAACTGATACCTCACCCCAGCCAAGGTATTTATATTTGATACCCCCGGTATAGAAATACCCGGCAACAAACCCAATCAGTCCGAACCCAATTACCAGTGGACCACTAAGATAGGTTAAATAGGCACCAATAACCAGGACGAAAAAATAAGCAATTGAGCTATAAACGATCAATTCCCTCGGGTTAAACCAGTCTTCGACAAGTGGATGGCGTCGATATTTTGCTGTTGGAGAACCAGGTTTGTCCAGCCCGGATTTAAAATCAAAATAGTCGTTCAAGAGGTTAGTGGCACTGTGAGCCAGAATGGTCCCAATTGCTACAAGAATTAGCCTGGGGAGAAAAAAGTCTCCTATTTTTGCCGCCAGAAGAGTCCCCACAAGGACGGACCCCAGGGTCATGGGAAATGACCAGGGCCGGGTGCTAATCATCAAGGCTTTTGCTTTGTTCATTTATTAAGTGTATTCTATCCTATTGTAGCCGTAATTATCCAGGAGACGACAGAGCCCGCTCCGAGCACTGCACCGGCCCTTGCTGAGAGAAAGCATTCAGCACCCTCATATAGCTCTGGGGGGAATTTAAGTTGCTTCTTCTACTTCAATAGCGTCAGTGGGGCATATGTAAGCACAAGCACCACATCCGATACAGGAATTCGATATCTTGCCAAAAGGTGTCTTTATCGTTCTTTCTACACCTCTATCGGAAAAACCGATAGCTTCCATCCCCACCACTTCATCACACACTCTTACGCACAGCCCACACAGAATACATTTGCCGTAGCTATCTAAATCAAAGCGACTTTTGGTGACGCCGTAGTTCGAGGCTAATTCCTTTAATTTTTCGGATTCCGGAGCTTTGGCCAGTAGAAGTTCGAAAACAATCTTACGCTTTTCATTAACTTCCTCACTATGGGTCTCAACTTTCATACCCTCAGTAACTTTAGTCTGGCACGAAGGCTCAAGGCTGGACGCACCATTTTCCATCTTTTTTACGAGACAAAGACGGCATGCACCGTAAGCACTTAATTCTTCGTGATAACAGAGATGAGGGATCTCTACACCCGCATCTAACGCTGCATCGAGTATCGTGGTTCCTTGTTCAACTTCGAGTTCCCTGTCGTTTAGTACGAAATTAACCATAAAGATTTACACCTCAGGTAATAACTTATATTTGGATAGAGTGTG
>JAIPHJ010000053.1 GCA_021735245.1 Candidatus Bipolaricaulota bacterium | reverse complement strand
TAAAGTCGGTCTTTTTGTCATCTCAGGCGACCGCAGTCTGGGTTCCGTTTATTGTCACTTTTTTCAGCTGTCCCCTATTAATTCATTTTGCTCCTTCCACGGGCCTTTTCGACTATCCAGAAGAAAGCGAAAGAAAGATTCATATCTCTCCCAAACCACTCGGAGGTCCGGCCTTATTGATTGGATTTCTTCCAATCTACTTAATATATGCAAAGAATCCTCTACCTCTAACTTTTGGGCTCCTTATAGTTTTTTTCACGGGAATTGCAGACGATCTGTGGGGAGTAAAACCAAAAATGAAACTTTTTTTTCACGCGGCGGCGGCACTACTTGTCGTCTGTCTTACCCATTTACCAGCGACCACCGTCTCTCTTACCTCCAGCTTATCCTTCACGTTGAGGGGACCAGCCAATTCCGCTCTAATTGGTTTCTGGCTGGTTGGGGGGACAAACGGGTTCAACTTGATAGATGGATTGGACGGATTGGCCGTGGGAATCGGGATAATCTCGCTTATACCCCTTGCTATTCTCACTGCAACACAAACGTTATTTTTTCCCCTGGGAGCGTTGATTGCAACTCTAGCTGCCATATTGTTGTATAACTTTCATCCGGCAAGGCTATTTCTCGGGGACGGAGGCTCTTACCTGATTGGGTTTTTAGCTTCTTACCTGGTAATCAAGGGGGTGTTCGGAATCACCAATTATTCCGGTAACGGCTGGTCTCTGTTAGCGGGTCTGCTGTTGCTGGGTGTCCCAATCATCGATACATCCATGGCAATAGTACGGAGGGTTATGTCGAACCAGGGAGTCATGGAAGCTGACCAAGACCATATTCACCACTTCCTCTATCGAAAATTTGGCCACGTCAGCGCAGTCCTTACCATATATGGCCTTCAGGTAATATTTGTATCTCTGGGATTAGTTTTCATTATTTAGAGGGTAACCGACGAGAGAGAAATCGCCACCAACTCTGGTGATATCCATCTCTTCTATCTTGATTGCATCCTTTACTTTTTCCTTTCCCGTTCCACCAACTGATGGCACGGACTCCCTTCCGCCGATAATCCGGGGAGAATAGAAGAAGAGAATTTTGTTCACCAGATCCTGATTCAAAAAACTCCAGGCTATCTCACTTCCACCTTCCACTAACAGACTATCGTAATCCTCTTTTCCCATTTTTCTCAGAAAGGCTTCGAGGTCAATTACGCCTTCCCGCTCCGGAAATTGCCAGATCTTTGCTCCGGAGTTTCTGTAGGGTAATAGATCGGCTTCGGGGAGACCCTCCCCGGAAACTACCACCGTGGGAGCACCACTTTCTAGCTCGAAAATTCGGGAATCCATCGGGGTATTCCCCCGGGTGTCGAAGATGAATCTGGTGCCGTCAGGCCCGTCAACCTTTCTCACGTTTAGCCGCGGATCGTCGGAAATTATAGTATTCACGCCCACTCCAACTCCACTATAGCGGGCCCTGAGAGAGTGTACCATTTCTCTGGCCGGTTCGGAGGAGATCCAGCGGGAGTCACCGGACTTTGTCGCTATCTTGCCGTCAAGAGTCATAGCAAGTTTGAGTAAAACAAAAGGTCGCCCGGTCTTTATATAATGGAAGTAAATTTCGTTGCGCTTTTTAGCCTCTCCCTCCTTAAGGCCAAGCGAAACGTCTATACCGTTCCTTTCCATCTTCTCAATTCCTTTACCAGAAACTTTTGGGTTTGGGTCCCGGGTTGCCACTTCCACGCGGGAAATTCCTGCTTCAATTATCCTGTCAACACATGGCGGCGTTTTGCCATAATGCACACATGGTTCCAGGGTAACGTACATTGACGCATCTTTCGCCAGGGAACCGGCGTCCTCCAGAGCTTCCACCTCGGCGTGGGGGCCGCCAAATTTCATGTGATAACCCTCCCCAACCACTCTTCCGTCATTGACTATGACCGCACCAACCTGTGGATTGGGGTTGACGTAACCACCACCTTTACTTGCCAGACTCAACGCCCTTTCCATATATTCCTGGTCTTTTTGATTTGCCATAACCTACTGAACTGCCTTTCTCAGTTCCTTAACTGCCTTCACCCTATCTTCCCTACCAAATACGGCGGAACCAGCTATAATGGTATCGGCTCCGGCATCGACCGCTTCTACAACCGTCGAGGGGTTCATTCCTCCGTCTACGGCAACTGCCGTTTCAAGACCCCTATCGCTAATTTCTCTCCTCAAAACCTCAATCCTCTCAAGAGTTTCAGGCATGAACTGCTGGCCGCCAAATCCAGGCTCCACACCCATTACCAGCACCTCGTCGAGTTCGTCCAGAATTGGTAATATTTCCCCTAAATCGCCGCCCGGTTTCTGAGATATCCCGACCTGACAACCTAACCCTCTTACTTTATCTATCATCTCACGTGGATTATCGGTCACTTCCGAATGAAAAATTATCAAATCTTCCGAGTCTACTTCAAATTCCGAAGCGTATTTATCGGGATCGGTTATCATAAGGTGAATGCTAAACGGAATCCTTATTTCTTTTGACCTCTTAAGAGAATTCGAAACCACCGGTCCTATGGTTATATTAGGAACGAAGTGACCGTCCATTACATCTACGTGGATAAAATCTGCCACTTCCTCCACACTTTTTACCTCTTCCTTTAATTTGCTAAAATCGGCAGACAGAATGGAAGGAGCAAATGATACCGACTTCATTTTTCACCTCCCTCGACTCAGGTCAAAAAATATCAAGAAACCACCGGTCAAATAGGAAATCCTAGTAAGTATAGCCCACCGGAGGAGACTTTTCAGTTTACTCATTTCGTTCTCATCGAGGTCTGAATACTCTTTTAAATAACCGATCGCTTTTCTCGTAGCGTCAAGTTCCACGGGTACCTCAACCAGGACGATAAGCAAAATGGACATATAGACGATCAAACCGACGTATATCAGAGGGAAATAAAACACAAACCCAAGTACCAAAAACAGAGGAAATAGATAAGAAAACATGACCCCCAGATCCCCCAAAAAGGCGGCAGTTTTTATAACCCCTGGGCTGACCTTTGCCTGCCTTGCGTGTGATATCTCGTGAGCGGACACGGCAAGGACGAGAAGAGAACTACTATCGAGATCCGGAACTTTTACCAGCCTACGGTCAAAGAAGTAGCTTCCCGTCGATGGTTCTTTGACCTCCTCCACTTCGACTTCATGTAAACCCTCAGACTCCATGACTCTGTCGATAAAGTTTCTCCCGGTTCTACCTGCCGAAGGAACGATGGTTTTACACTCGTCCACAATTTGTCTAACCCGGATACGCACACCAAGTGAGCTCGCTACCAGCAAGCAGCACAAACCAAGTGCAAAAGCAAAAAAACCTTCGCTCATATCCGGGGACCCCTTCTTACGCGGTTATTAATTGGGTTCAATATAAAACTCGAACGATTCTCATTACGAGGAATCATTAAAGCCTTCCACTAGCCAGAGGTGATTTTGTCCGCAGCACGGATCTTTAAACTAATAGCATATATTCCACTTTCTAGGCTTATACTCAATACTAAGACCGAACTTTAAGCATAACGTAGGCCCTGGTACCGCCGGTAAAGAATAGACCTGATTCATCAAAACCTTTAGAAATTAGGTCCGTTTCTTTCCCAGATCGTTTCTCCTCTTTTTACAACCCGTTCAACCAGGTTTACTCCCATATGATAGGAGAGATGTTGGTAATCCGGAGCGTCCAATATTAAAAAGTCCCCCTGCTTTCCCGATTCGAGAGTTCCCACTTGATCCGCCCTATCAATAGCAGCCGCCGCGTTTAACGTTAATGCGGTTATAGTCTCCTCAACCGTCATCCCCATGTAGAGGGTAGACAAGGAAAACAACAGAGGTATTGATTCTGAAAAACAGCTACCGGGGTTCAGGTCAGTCGCCAGACTGACGGGTAGGCCAAGATCAATCATATACCTGGCCCGGGCGTAGCTTTCCTTCAGGCTAAAGGCAGTAATGGGCAGGAGAACTGCAATCACGTTACTTTCCTTCATCCGGTTCAGCCCTTCGTCCGAAGCTTTAAGCAAATGATCCGCTGATACTGCGTCAACTTCGGCCGCCAGTTCCGCTCCCCCCGTAGCTTCAATCTCGTCGGCGTGTATTTTTGGCTTAAGGCCTAACTTTTTTCCCCGGTTTAATACCTTCCTCGATTCTTCAACCGTAAATGCACCCTGATCACAAAATACGTCACAGAACTCGGCCCCTGTCTCGGCAGCCAGGGGAGCAACTTCCTCAGTAACAAAGTCGACGTACTCCTCCCTCCTACCGGCGTATTCCTCGGGAATTGCATGGGCACCGAGAAATGTCGAAGAAATGTCCACGGGGGTCTCCGTCTCTAATTCCCTCATTACTTTCAGCTGCTTTAACTCGGTTTCCCTATCGAGTCCGTAACCCGTCTTACCCTCGACCGAGGTTACCCCAAATCTGACCATAGATCTTAGCCTTTCCTTACCTTCTTCCTTTAATTTGGGGAAGGAAACCTCTCGAGTCGAACTGACGGAGCTAACTATGCCACCACCTTCTTCAGCGATCTCTTCATAACTTCTACCTTTGAGCCTCTTCTGAAACTCTTCCGACCTGTAACCCGAGAAGACAAAATGTGTGTGGGGATCGATGAAACCGGGAAGAACGACTTTACCCTGGGCGTCAATAACTTCGGTCTCCTCCAGCTCCCGATCGGAAAATTCCCCCACCTCCCCTACCTCCTGAATAACCCCGTCTATAACTAAAATTTCTCTTTCACTTGTGACCGATAGCCGGTTCATTCCCGAACCGGAGACGGATTCCCGGCCCTCAGGAGTAACAAGCTGCCCGACGTTTGTTACGATTTTTCTTCCGGTCTGGGTTTCGGATTCGTAATTCTTTGTCATGAGATTACAGGTCTTCAAGTAACCTGTTCTCTATAACCTGTTCGACGGAAAAATCCTCGAGCTTCAGGTAATGTTTCGCCACCTCAATCAGGGCATTCAACGGGACCAAACCGACTATTTCGCTTCCCTTGATTTCCACGCCGTGACGGTCAGCTTCCACCCGTATTAGTTCGAAGGCCTGCTGGAGCGATGTTTTCGTGTAATCGGTCATGTTCATAGAAACTTGCACCACTCCCCGATCTTCCAGATCTACGCCCATCGCCTTGCAATAACGTAAACCTCCATTGGAATGGCGGACCTTACGGGAAATATCCCTGGCAATCGACAGTTCGTCCGTCCTGAGATTTACGTTGAAAGCAACCAGCGGTTTGCGGGCACCAATTGCCGTTACGCCAGCGGTAGGATGAACCTTATCCGGCCCGAAATCCGGCTTCCATTCCGGTTTTGCAATCTTTTCGGGAAATCCTTCGAATTCTCCTCTTCGAATTTCGGCCAGGTTTTCCCGTCCCGGTTCCGTAGCTGCTTCCTCGTAAAGGTAGACGGGTAGGTCAAACTTATTTCCCGCCTCTTTTCCCAGCTTTTTCGCGAGCTCGACTGCCTCGGCCATCGTAACGTTTCTAACCGGGGTAAACGGAACCACATCAACAGCTCCCATCCTGGGGTGTTCCCCCGCGTGTTCGTTCATGTCGATTCGTTCAACGGCGATTTCAATACTTTCGAGAGTTGCTTCATATAGTCCCTCGGGGCTTCCCACGTTTGTCACAACCAAACGGTTGTGATCCGGGTCGGCCGAGTAATCAAGCAGCTTAACGTCATCGTGCTGATTAAACGGCTCAACTATTTTTTCAATTATCCGTTCATCGTTGCCAACGCTATAGTTGGGCACGGACTCCAGAATTTTGGCCATAAATACCCTCCTCAGGACCCGTAGTCTATCCTCAACTCGGGGATTAGATCGGAATCTCTTTTTAGCGGCTCGATTCGACAGGTTCTGGTCTTTCCGTCTCGCTCCAGAATTGCTTCCAGTGTCTCCTGATCCCGGCCCTGACTGTAACGTCCCGTAAGCCTTGCAGCAATAACCACATCTTCTTCTGACGCCCCTCTGTTTATCAGGGTCAGAGGGCCCGGAAAATCAACGATTCTGATACTCCAGTAATCGTCCAAAAATTCCTCCAGGCTTTCGTTTTCTTCCTCATTTCTACCAATTATTGCCTTTGCACCGTCCGGCAACCGGAAATGCCGACCGTACTTGAGAACCTTCAGGTCACTAGCGGTAGTTTTGTCCTTTCCTTTGTGGTCAAAAACTTCTTGAATCCGATGACCAAATTCCTCCTCGGTCAGCAGACAACCACCCGCCGGTTGACTGTAATTGTTAACTCCCAGCTGATCAGCCAGCTCAAGTTGTCTCTTCCGGGACCTGCCTTCTATATCCAGTAGTTTTTTCCTATCAACCCAACCTTTTTCCTCCGGTATGGTAGGAGCAAGCAGCCCGGCGGATAGCGGACGCAACAGCTTACCGTCGAGAGTGCTTTCCCGTTTTACCAGTTCGAGGGTGTCTTTTCGCTGGGTCATCGGTCGCTGTCCGAGCACTTCCCCGGTTACTACAAAATCGGCAGAAATTTCTTCCATGTACTTTTTTGACCGTTTGAGAATGAATATTCGACAATCAAGACAGGGGTTCATCGCCGAACCATACCCATGCTCCGGCGACTTTATGAGCTCCAGATAATCTTCCTCCGGTACCCCTAATATCCGGATCTCTATTCCGAGATCGTTTTCGATTTGCCGGTAGAGCTCTTCGTCATCCTCGCTGATGAACCCGGTTCTAAAGTTTACCCCAATTACCTCAATCCCCTGGGTGGCAATTAATTTTGCCGCCAGTTGACTATCCAGACCGCCGGATATGAGAGCCAGACATTTGTGTCGATCGGTATTTTCTTTCACCACGAAATCATCCTTGTAATCATAATCTATACTTCGTTCTACTCGCTTTATCCATAATTAAACCAGGTAGCGCCGCAAATTTCTATACCCGGAAGTTACGAAGATATCGCTCGGGCAAGCGTGCGGCTTCTGGCAAAAAACACCTCCTGGCTTTAACATTGTAAAATAGCCTGACCACCTGATATTTAATTATCCTTGATTAAGGAGCGTAAAAAGAGAGGTTCCAATATGTATCTGGAATGCCTGACCTGTGAAAAATGCGGCAGGGAGATTTCTCCAGAGATACCAGTTACCGGTTGTCCTAATTGTGGATACCCGTTGACGATAAATTACGACCACAAGCGTATAGAAGCAGACCTAGACAAAGAAAAACTTTCCGAAAGAGGATGGAATCTCTTCCGATACCGGGAATTACTCCCTCTACCACCCCAGGGGGAACCGGTTACCCTGGGAGAAGGCGGGACTTCGATAGTGGAATCCACGTCTCTTTTCAGCAAACAGGGTATAACGAGTTACTTCAAGTTAGAGTACAGTAACCCCACGGGTTCCTTTAAAGATCGGGGGGTAGCCATGACGGTATCGAAGGCAAAGGAGTGGGGTGTCGAAAGAGTTGCCGACGATTCATCAGGTAACGCCGGAGCTTCCCTGGCTGGATACACGGCCAAAGCCAGAATTGATTGTACGATTTACGTGCCGGAGAAGGCTTCGGGAGAGAAGATAGAACAAATAAAGAGTTACGGGGCTCGACTCAAGACCGTCCCGGGACCTCGAGAAAATACGGCAAGAAAGATCCGCGAAGACACAAAGGGTGGTAGCACTCATTATGCTTCACACAATTTAAGTCCGTATTTTTCAGAGGGTATGAAGACAGTCGCCTACGAAATAAGTGAGCAGTTTGACTGGAACCCTCCAGAGCACGTCGTGTTGCCGGTGGGGGGTGGTGCACTCCTCGTTGGAATCTATCGCGGTTTTCAAGATCTGGCCAGATTAAACTGGATTGAGGAAATCCCCAGATTGCACGGAGTTCAGTCCGAAGCCTGCAAT
>JAIPHJ010000052.1 GCA_021735245.1 Candidatus Bipolaricaulota bacterium | reverse complement strand
GTTGAATAGCTTCTTTGGTCTGAAATCACTGGGTCTTTACCCATGGCTAGTAATCCTGTCAGCGGTCGCAATTTTTGGAGCCTTCATCTGGTTATATATCAAATTAGGTCAAGAATTATTTGACTTTTCTCGATAAAGGGCCGGGAGGACAACCTTTTTAATCCGGAAATCCTGAGGGGCAGCGTTCATTATATTCATCCTGTACGGGAAGAGACCCTTGCAGCGGGATAAATATTAGGAGAAACTTTTATCGGCTTGCTCTTCAAATCTTCTTTACAAGTTATTCATATTTAGGCCTTAGGGTAATGTTGCGAAAGAATAACAATTATAACGTGGAGGAGATGATCCATGATTTTAAAAAGTAAATCATTTTACGCGGTTTTAACCCTGGTTATAGGTATTGGGTTAATTTCTGCCGGCCTTGTTCCGACCTTAGGTTCGGAAGAGGGTCTAGTAGAATCACAGGAAACCGCAATAACAAGAGCTGCTGAAAAGGTCGGGCCAGCAGTTGCCCGCGTTGAAGTTACGAAAGGTGTATCTGCAGGAATTCCCTTTAACCTTTTTGAAGATCCTTTCTTCAAGTACTTTTTCGGGGAGCCACCCAAGAGAGAGGAAAGAGAGGTCGAATCTCTCGGTTCAGGTTTCGTGATTAACTGGCAGGGAAAAAAGTTCGTACTTACAAACGAGCACGTCGTATCCGGAGCAAAGGAGATCAGGCTCGTATTTAAAGAAGAAATGACTTATCAAGCCAGGGTAGCCGGAGCCGACGAGATGACCGATGTAGCAGTTTTAGAAATTACAGGGGACAAGGATACCGAAAACCTTCCCGCAGTTTCCCTCGGGGACCCCACAAATACCCCGATAGGTAGCTGGGTCGTGGCAATAGGTAATCCAGAGGGTTTCGAAAATACGGTAACGGCCGGTGTATTAAGTGCCAGAAACCGATCCATCCCGAAACCAAACAACGGTGGAAGCTACCAGAACCTGCTCCAGACTGACGCAGCAATCAATCCCGGAAATTCCGGTGGCCCCCTTGTCAATATGCAGGGAAAAGTCATAGGTATGAATACCGCAATCATCAGGAGAAATCGACAGGGTATACCGATTACCGGTCTGAACTTTGCGGTATCCATCGACACAGTTGAACGGGTGCTGTCCGATCTGGTAAGCAAGGGCGAGGTTACCAGGGCGTGGCTCGGCGTAGGGTTCCAGAACGTAACCCGGGAAATGGGAGAGAAGTTCGGCCTGGAAGACGGGTACGGCGTTCTAATTTCCGAAGTAGATGTGGGCTCACCGGCGGACCGTGGAGGACTTAAACCAGGGGACATAATAATCAAGGTAAACGATAACAAAATCACCAGCGCGACGGAATTCCAGCAGGAAATAATGTATAGGGACGTCGGTGAAGAAGTCGACCTCACCTTTATTAGAAACCAGGAAAGAGAAACTATAACAGTTAAGCTGGAAAAGAGGGATAACGGGCAGATAGAAGTCTCAGAGGAAAAGAGCTCAATCACTGACGATGATTTCGGCTTTTCCCTTGCGGAAAACACCTCCAAACTCCGCCAGGAATACGAACTATCAGTAAACACGGGGTTAGTCATAACCGACCTTCAGAGTTTTGCTCGCGCCAGAGGACTCCGTGAAGGAGATGTACTTCTCCAGGCGGGCAAAAACAGCAAAAACCTCTATACACTGCAATCGGTAAGAGATTGGGAGAAAATAACTTCAGGGCTTTCCAGAGGAGATACATTACTGGTGAGAGTCGTTCGAGGAGACAGTTACTTATGGATGACACTCACTCGTTAACTCAACAAAATTTGGCCGGGGTTTGGGCTATCAATCGGACCCAGATCCCGGCAATTACAACATATTTATGAAGAGGACAATACTCGTAGTTGACGACGACGAAGATCTAGTGGATTTATTGAAAGAATACCTGGAAAAGGACGGATACAAGGTTCTGACGGCTTATGATGGTCAGTCGGCCCTCAACCTGTTCCGATTGAGGGACGTGGATCTGATCGTTCTGGATCTCATGCTCCCCAAGGTAAGTGGCCTCAACGTCTGCCGCGGCGTAAGGAATGAATCCAAGACCCCAATCATAATGTTAACTGCAAAAACCGAGGAGGAGGATAGAATCAAGGGACTGAATTTAGGTGCCGATGATTACGTGACCAAGCCATTCAGTCCGGGGGAACTTCTGGCAAGGATCAGAGCTGTGCTGCGAAGGTCGTCAGAAGAGGGGCCAAAAGAGGTGACTCACGGCAACTTATCCTTAAATTTCGAAACCCATAAGGTCCTCCTGAACGATGAACCTGTGGAGTTAACCCCCACCGAATTTGAGATACTTTCTACTTTGGTCAAGCAACCTCGTCGGGTATTCTCCAGGCCGGATCTAATTCATGCCGCTCTGGGTTACGGTTACGAAGGTTTCGAGAGGACCATAGACGTTCATATTAAAAACTTACGAAAAAAGATAGAGCCTGATACCGAAAATCCCACTTACATTCATACTGTTCACGGCGTGGGTTACAAGTTCGAACCCCCAACAGCCGAGGAAAAATTAGAAGAAGATGTTTAGTAGTCTTAAAATAAAATTACTTGCAAGTTTTTTCCTCGTAATTGCGATCGGGGTTGGAACGATATCGTATATTGCCTCCAATTCCGCCATCAACCAGTTCGATCGTTACGTAAGTCAGGACCAGGCGGAAAGATACCAGCGATTAGCTTTAACCTTTTCTAATTACTACCGGTTTAAGGGGGACTGGGAAGGGGTCTCCGGTCTGATTGAAAACGTGGCGGAAGTATACAGCGAAAGGATCCTATTGACTGATCCCTCTGGAAAGGTAATTGGCGACACGGAGGAGAAACTAAATACGACCTCAGTGGATGAGGATTGGTCGCGCAAGAAAGTGACCATCAGTCTGGGTGATTTCGAGGTCGGGAAGATATTCATCAAGTCGAAAAAACGGTCACCTTTACAAAATACTTTTATTAATTCCGTCAATAAATCTGTTCTAACGGGAGGGCTAATTGCCGGGCTAACGGGGATCATATTAGCCCTTCTATTTTCTCGAAACATCCTAAAGCCAATCAGAGAGTTAACCCGGGCGACAAAGCGCATGAAGCAGGGGGATCTAGACCAGAGAGTAGATACCTCTGCCAGGGGAGAAATTGGCAAATTGGGTGAATCGTTCAACTCCCTGGCCAATAAACTCAAGGAGCAAAAAACCCTGAGAGAAGAGATGGTCAGCGACGTTGCCCACGAACTACGAAACCCCCTGTCAAATATTCAGGGTTATCTCGAAGGGTTGAAGGAAGGGATGGTTGAGCCCAGCGAGCGGGTTTTCGAATCCCTGCACCAGCAATCCCTGGTTTTAAACAGATTAGTAAACGACTTGAGAGACGTTAACAAAGCGAAGGCAGACAAGTTAGACCTGGACAAAAAACCAGTTGTGCTGGAGGATATCATAGATAAAGAGATAGAGGCAGCCAGAAGCAAAGTCAAAAGCATCGACATTGAAGCAGAGAAAGGACGAGAAGAACCCACCCTGGTCGAAGCGGATCCCGAGAGGATTTCACAGGTAATTCGAAACCTGCTTGACAACGCAATAACTCATACTCCGCCCGGCGGTCAAATCAATGTAAAGACATCAATTTCTTCCAACGAAGCCACTACAATGGTCTCCGACGATGGGAGCGGTATTCCTCAGGAGGACCTGCCACATATATTCGATCGATTTTATCGAGTAGACAAATCAAGATCCAGAGGTACCGGAGGAACCGGGTTGGGCCTAACCATTGCCAAGGAGATAATCGAATCCCACGAAGGAAATATTTCAGTCGAAAGCGAGGAAGGAGAAGGAACTACTTTTAAATTCACGTTACCCAGAAAGGGGTCAAGTACCTCCCGTAGTGAGGCTTAGTCCAGAAAAATCCGTCGAAACACACGACAATTTAACGGAAGGTAATATAAAGAGAGGTACCCCGGATATTATTTCATCTGTTCTGACTTATAGCCTTGATATGTTCGGTTTAAGATCCCGTCTAAGCCGGACAATGAGGTATTATTACCTGTAAACGATTTTGGATCCGTATCCCCTTTTTGAGGACCGATAATCTACTCGAGATTAAGTAAATAGTCTTTACAGGGGGTTGACTAAAAGGGGGTTATTAGGTACACTTTTTCTGATTTAGCAGTCGCAAGCTGAGAGTGCTAATTAAGGCTATTTAACACAATAACAAAAGAGGAGGTATGTATGGATATCAAACCATTAGGAAGAAGAGTGTTGGTTCAGGAAGTTGAAGAACCCGAAGAGGAAGAGGAAGTTACAGAAGGTGGAATAGTTCTTCCAGACAGTGCAAAGGACGAGGACAACTACATCAGGGCCGAAGTTTTGGCTGTGGGGACCGACGACAGCATAGAGGTCGACGTGGGGGACGAGGTTATACTATCCAGTTTTTCGGGGACGGAAATAGAAGTTGATCAAAAAGAAATGAAGATAATCAAAAACAAAGACATTCTTGCCAAGATTGAATAACCATACACTTAGGAGGTCAAAAAACTATGGCTAAAGAAGTAAAATTTGAAGAAGACGCGAGGAGAGCTCTACAGGAAGGGGTTAATAAACTAGCTAAAATTGTCAGAATAACTCTGGGACCGAGGGGAAGAAATGTAATACTCGATCAAGATTTCGGTGCTCCCGACATTACGAACGACGGTGTTACCATCGCCGAGGAACAAGAGTACAAAGACAAGTTCGAAAATATGGGTGCCCAACTGGTTAAAGAAGTAGCAAGCGAGACGAACGACGCAGCCGGTGATGGGACGACAACCGCAACAATTCTTGCCCACGCGATTCTCGAAGAAGGTTTTAAGAACGTCGCAGCGGGAGCCAACCCGGAACACCTAAAACGGGGAATCAAACTTGGAACCGAGCGGATAGTGGAAGAACTTAAAAGTAAAAGCAGAGATCTGTCAACCAAGGAAGAAACGGCTCAGGTAGCGACGATTTCGGCCAATGACGAAGAAATTGGCCAAATAATCGCCGATACCATGGAAGAGGCCGGTGAAGACGGTGTCATCACCGTGGAAGAATCCGAAGGAATCGATACCTACTACGAGTTAGTAGAGGGTATGCAATTTGACAGAGAGTACCTCTCTCCTTACTTCGTAACGGATTCCGAAAACATGGAAGTTGACCTTGAGGACCCGTACATCTTAATTACAGATCAGGAAATCAAGAACGCCCAGGACTTTGTTCCTGTTCTGGAAAAAATTGCCCAGACAGGCAACCCCCTGCTCGTAATTGCTGACGACGTTGACGGTGAAGCACTTACCACCATGGTCATCAACAAGATCAAGGGCACGCTGGACAGCGTGGCAGTCAAAGCACCTGGATTTGGTGACCGTCGTGAAGCTCAACTGGAAGACATAGCAACTCTTACCGATGGACAACTTATAGCCGAAGATCTTGGGATGGACGTAAGCGACACTACGATCGACATGCTCGGCCAGGCGGAGAGAGTCAGAGTAACCGACGAAGATACAACCATTATTGGCGGTAAGGGCTCCGCAGAAGCGATCAAGGGACGAGTTGACAAGATAGATAACCAAATCGCCTCCAGTGACTCCGACTACGACAAGGAAAAACTGGAAGAAAGAAAGGCAAAACTTGTCGGTGGAATTGCAGTAATCAAAGTTGGCGCGGCAACCGAAACCGAACTGGACGAAAGGAAAACCAGAATGGAAGATGCTCTCGAAGCCACACAGGCAGCCGTTGACGAAGGAATACTACCTGGGGGAGGCGTAGCACTACTTCGGGCAGCAAACAAGATCGAAGAACTCAACCTTGAAGGCGACCGAGAAGTAGGCGCCCAGATACTTAAGAAAGCAGTTAAAGAACCCGTAAAGCAGCTGGCAAGCAACGCCGGTTTCGAAGGTGCAATTATTGCCGAAAGACTCCTCGAGAAAGACGAAGAGGTAGGATTTGACGTGGTTCTGGAAGATTACACTAACATGCTAGAAAACGGGATAATAGACCCGACAAAGGTCACCAGGTCCGCCATTCAGAACGCGGCCTCCGTGGCGAGTATGTTACTCTCCACCGACGGATTGGTCGTAGAAAAGGATGATGACGACGAAGACGGTGGCGGTGGAGCCCCCGGTGGCGGTGGAGCCCCCGGTGGCGGCGGAATGCCAGGCGGCGGAATGCCAGGTGGCATGGGCATGTAGAGTCGCTACATTTGCCGAAAAACTTAATCCCGCAGCGGGGTCACCCCGTTGCGGGTTTTTTATTTTCACGGTGTTTATCTATACTCGCATTCATTATAATGATCCTGCTTTATGGCGTTAGATAACCTTCTAACCAGCTAAGCAACTTTGTACTCTCGCGTAACGAAGTTCCAGGGTTAGCCATAGCCAGAGCGATTAAATCTTAACTGATTAGCATTGACGACGAGAAGAACTATAAAGGAGAAATCTGCGAGGACTCTCCGGTAACTTCGTACATGTACAGGTGAGTATTTTGATAAACCAACCACAAGAATCGGGAAAGGTCGCCCTTGTTCTCGGAGGCGGAGGAGCTCGGGGTTATGTTCACCTTGGAATAGGGCAAATCCTTCGTGATGCAGGACTTGAGCCGGATATAGTTGTAGGAACAAGTATGGGCGCTGTAATTGGGGCAGCAATCGCCAACAGAGCTAATCTGGACGGAATGTTAAAAGTGGTAAAACGACTGGACGTAAACGATATCCTAAAAATTTCCCCTGAAAGTCATCGCGAATTGGAAAAGGTCATTGGAAGATCCCTGGTTCGAGAAATGGGTGTACGAAGGAGAGGAAATAAAGACTCCAACCAGACTCCTGTCAAACTGGCAAGGCTCTTTACTTTTTTCAAATTGATGACCAAGAATTCAACTATTGAAGACCTCCCAATCAACTATTCTGCGATAGCTACTGATTTAGAAAACGGAGAAGAGTACGTAATCAGAGAAGGGAAGGTTTACAAAGCTGCGGCTGCAAGCTCTGCAATTCCCGGGTTTATCCCACCTGTAAAGTTAAAAGACCGATTGCTCGTCGACGGCGGTGTAGTAGATGTTCTTCCAATTATTCCCGCCATAGAGATGGGAGCCGAACGCGTCCTGGCGATAGACGTAAGCGAGAGCCTTAGACAGAATCCAGATCAGAGCCCCCTATCCCTGTTTTACCGTACTCTTACAATTAGAAAGAAGGAGCTAATTAACACAAAAATCTCCATAGCTCGGAATCGGCTTGGCAACAGATTGAAAGTTTTGAGTCCTCCCGTGGACGAATTGAATTGGTTGAACTTTAACGAAGTGGAAAAGGCAACTTCCATCGGTAGAGAATTTATTCAGGATAAGCTTCCTGCTGTAAAAAAGCTCTTTCGGCAGGAGAAAAGTTAAACCAACCCCCCAACTTTATTTTGAAAAGGGAGAAAAGACCATTATAATTCTTTCATGGTTTACTCTCTTTTAAAAGAAAGGAAATTAGTTTTTACCGATTTGCTCAGGGGTTGGATTAACTTCCGGAGAGTTGACGTTACCTGTAACCTTCCTGTATTTCCCGAAAAATCCCTCTTCCAAATAAACTCAATTATTTTTACTCTATCTAAAAAACTATTCTTATAAAAGGAGGAAGAAATGACCAACCAGCCTTACGGTAAGACAAATCCCGTTAAGGCCTATTTCGACGAAATCGGCGATCGCCCTCTCCTAACAAGACAGGAAGAAGTCCAGCTCGCCCAGCGTATCGAAGAAGGCGACAAAAGCGCCAAACAGGAGCTTGCCGTTGCCAACCTTCGGCTCGTCATCAGTATCGCAAAAAAATACAGAAACTTTGGCCTTTCCTTCCTGGACTTAATTCAAGAAGGTAATCTGGGTTTAATGAAGGCCGTTGAAAAATTTGATTGGCGCAAGGGCTACAAATTCAGCACTTACGCTACGTGGTGGATTCGTCAGGCAATACTTCGCGCAA
>JAIPHJ010000019.1 GCA_021735245.1 Candidatus Bipolaricaulota bacterium | reverse complement strand
CAACGAACTATCGGCAATGTACTCCGATATGGGAGAAGGGGCCGGAGCCCAGTTTGCAGAGAAATACCCTGAAGTCATCGACTACTTTGTCAACGGAGTCGACGCTCTGGGATAACTGTTAGGACATACTTAAATCTAGGCCAACATTCGTTCTTTTAAGGGGTGGGGACGGGGTTCCTCACCCCTTTCCTTAATAGGGCCGCTCGAACGATTGTAATGGCCTAAATTTGCGGTCCTCATCAAAGGAGGATTATATGAATCTCCAACTTGATTTAATGAAAAAGGCTCTCTTCCTTTTCGTTTTTTTGACCCTTGGCACGGTGATGGTTTTTTTATCCCCCCCAAAGACAAATGCCCAGGAAGATGCAATAGATTTTTACGTAGTTCCGGAAACGGAATACCTGCCCGTAGCCGAGTTGATTACACACCTTCTGGAAGAAGAATTAGACTGGAAGGTAAATAAAAAAATACAGTACGCGCAAGTCGGTTTAAAAAAGACTTCGGACGGTGATGCTGACCTATTTCTAGGTATGAAACTTCCTCGACCGGAAAGTAGGACGTGGAACGACTTTGCCGGCAAATTGTGCAACCTGGGGCCGGTGTACGAGGACGTAGTGGCAGGCTGGGCCGTACCGGATTACGTGCCGGAAACTAAACTGGCTTCGCTAGAGGACCTTACTAGGCAGGAGGTCATGAACAACCTGAATAAAGAAATAATTGGTTTAGCTTCGGAGAGTTCACTCCTGGAGAGTTCCCGTATAATTATGGATACAGTAAAAGGATTAAGCAGTTACGAACTGGTGAAGATAGATGAAATGGTCGCAGTTTCCGAGCTTAACCGAGCTATTCGGAGCCAAGAATGGGTATTAATCACCCTTAAACGCCCGAGTGTCCCGTTTAGCATTTATAATACAAGATTCATTACCGAACTGACCGACGAAAAAGTAGTGCATCTACTTGCTCGAGAGGGGCTGATGGAGAAGTACCCGAATAGGGTCACCCGGTTCTTAAGCCGTTTTCATCTCTCTATAGACCAGGTGAACGAATTGACTCGCTTATTCGATAAAAGGAAGCGGAATGCGGTAACTAAGTTTGTTAATGCCCACCCGGAGTTGGTAAATTATTGGCTTGAAGGTATTTCGTCCCTTCGAAGTTAGCCATTAGCGAGATGATAGTGCCGGGCGTTTTGAGGTTTCTTAAAAGAGGGGGGTAAATTAGGTTCTTGGTTGTTTAGCTTCCTCTTTTCTATCCCTAACCAAAATAAGCCCTGAGAAAACTTCCCCGGCAAGACCGTCGCTTTTTCCTCCACGGCGTTTTAAAGGTAATTAGACTACCCTTTTTCGACCTGGAAAGTATTCTCAACCTATGTTGAGCGATCCTCTCGTTTAAAACCATCTTCTAAACCAGAATATAAAAGAAAGTCACTTCCGTTGGAGGAACTAATTATCTCACCCACAGGGCGATGACTAAAAGGTTAATCCAGATTACTCTCCCATAACTTTCACCCAGCGCTTAATTCGGGCCTCAAATAACTGTAGACCTGGCCATCCCGTTTACTGGAGTGCCAAAGATAAATGTCGTTTCCTGTGGGATAATTTATCCCACCTTTTTGCTTGTAACCGCAGTTGCAAGAGATATAATGATCTCACAAAAGGTAAAATATTTGAGGAGGTTTATGTTAGAATGAGCGACTTACTGGAAGAATTAGGTCAAGCTGTGTTCGACATGGACGAAGATAAGACGGTGGAGCTGACTGAAAAGGCAATAGACGAAGGCCTTGATCCGGAAAAAATTCTGAACGAAGGCCTGGTTCCCGCGATGGACGAGGTCGGAGAGGAATACGAAAGTGGTGACAGGTACGTGCCGGAGATGTTGCTTTCCGCCGAGGCGATGAAAGGGGCCATGAAATTGTTGCGTCCTCTCCTGGCTGAATCCGGAGTCGAGCCAGCCGGCATCGTAGTAATGGGGACCGTAGAAGGGGACCTGCACGACATCGGCCAGAATCTGGTTAGCATGATGCTTGAAGGTGCTGGGTTTGAGGTCATCAACCTTGGTGCGGAGACCCCCGCAGAGGAATTTATAGAGGCAATCAAGGAAAACAACGCAAACGTACTGGGAATGTCTGCCCTGCTGACGACCACCATGACTCATATGCCCGAAGTTATTGAGGCGCTCGAGGAAGAAGGTATCAGGGATCAGGTAAAAGTGGCCATTGGTGGCGCACCAGTTTCTCAGGACTTCGCGGATGAAATTGGCGCGGACGGGTACGCGGCAGACGCGGCGGCGGCATCCAAGCTGGTTAAGAAATTAACCAGTTAACTTCAGGATCCCTCATGGATTTTATCCCCAATACGGACAGTGACAGGAGGGAAATGCTGGAGGATATCGGCGTCGATTCCCTTGAGGAATTGTTTTCCGATATCCCGGACGACCTGAAGGTAGAAAAAGATTTAGTAGACGGTAAAGGAGAGACGGAGCTTGAATTAAAGGAGTCCGTCAAAGCAATAGCTGATCGTAACAAAAAGCCTGGCGACCGATTAAGCCTAATTGGCGCCGGGCTTTACGATCATTTCATTCCTTCCATAGTTTCCCACGTTACCGGGAGATCCGAATTCTATTCCGCTTATACTCCCTATCAGGCCGAAATTAGCCAGGGTACTCTAACCTGGATGTTCGAGTTCCAGACGGAAATTTCTGAATTAACCGGCATGGATATTGCAAATTCCTCCATGTACGACGGAGGTTCGGCGGCAGCCGAGGCCGTATTGATGGCTCAGGAGTATCTTGGTAGAGACAAAATTATCGTAAGCGAGACCCTGAACCCTCGCTACAGGGACGTTATTGAAACTTACCTGCCGCTGGAAGAGAAGCAGGTTATCGAGCTCGGTACCAGGGACGGACGGATCGACAGGATTCAATTAGACGAGATATTGTCCAGCGAAGATTCGATTTCGGGGCTGGTTGTCCAATCCCCCAATTATCTGGGAATTGTCGAGGACCTCAGTGGGCTGAAGGAAGCGCTGGACGATTCGTTCCTCATCGTGAGTTCTAATCCGATATCTCTGGGTTTACTTGAGCCACCGGGGAACTTTGGAGCTGACATAGTGGTGGGAGAAGGTCAACCTCTGGGCAATCCAATGAATTTCGGAGGTCCGTTATTGGGGCTTTTTGCCACCAGGAAGGATTACCTGCGCTACCTGCCGGGCAGGGTTTCCGGTAAGACCCTTGATCGAGAGGGGAGTGAAGGGTACGTAATGGCTCTGCAGACGCGGGAGCAACACATAAAAAGGGAACGAGCTACGTCAAATATCTGTACGAATCAGGCGTTGAACGCCCTGGCGGCTACCGTGTACCTTGCGTCTCTGGGTCCCTCCGGACTCAAATCCCTGGCAAAAATTAACTGGGACAAAGCACATTACCTTGCGGACGAACTTACGGATTTGCCCGGGATTGAACTGGCCAGGAACCAGCCGTTCTTCAACGAGTTTGCGATCGAGGTACCGGGTGACTCCTGCGATATCTGGGAGAAGATGAAGGAGAATGAGGTGGATCTTCTTCACCCCGACAACCTGAAGGGGGCGGGGTGGGAAGACATCCTGCTGGTTGCAGTTACGGAAAAAGTGAAGAAGGACGAATTAGACCATTTCGTCGCGTCGATGAGGAGCGAGGTGGAATAGAGATGCCCACGATTTTCGATAAAAGCGAGAAAGGTAAGACGGGCACTTCTTTTAAAGAGGAGTCCTTTGCGGAAGAAGCCCCGGAGGAGGAACTCGACGACAAATTATTGAGGTCGGACGATCCAGGCCTTCCGGAGGTCAGCCAGTCCGAGCTTATTCGGCATTATACCGAACTCTCGAAGAAGAACTACGGCGTGGATGACGGGTTATATCCACTTGGCTCCTGCACCATGAAGCACAACCCGAAGCCCATGGAGGATCTGGCGAAGGATCATCGATTTCAGAACCACCATCCGCTGGCCTCGGAAGACCTGGTTCAGGGCAACCTTGAGTTGATGTACGAGCTTGGAGAGATGCTGAAAAGTATCTCCGGAATGGCCGGTATTACGCTTCAGCCGGCAGCCGGTGCTCACGGGGAGCTCACGGGTATGCTCATGATTCGAAAGTATCACGAAGACAACGGTGAGCTGGACCGGCGAAGGGAAATATTGCTTCCCGACTCTTCCCACGGCACAAATCCGGCCTCGGCGGCGGTAGCTGGTTTCGACGCGGTGGAGATAGAATCGAACGAAGAAGGAACCGTCGATCTGGAGCAGCTCAGAAGTGCAGTTGGCGATGCTACGGCGGGAATTATGCTAACCGTCCCCAATACGCTAGGTATTTTTGAAACCGATATTACCGAAATAGCGGAGGTCGTTCACGACGCCGGAGGTTTGTGTTACTTCGACGGTGCTAACCTCAACGCCTTCCTGGGCAGGGTCAGGCCCGGAGATATCGGTATGGATATTACCCACTTCAATTTACACAAGACGTTTAGCACTCCACACGGGGGTGGTGGCCCGGGGGCAGGACCTGTCGGTGTTAAACAGGAACTGGTTCCTTACCTGCCCGTACCGACTGTTGAGAAAAACGAGGATAGCTACGAATTTGCTTACGACAGGTCGCGGTCTATAGGTAAGGTCAATAGTTTTTCCGGTCCGTTTGGAATAATGGTTAGAGCTTACAGTTATATTAAAGCCCTGGGGGACGAAGGTTTAAGAGAGGTTAGCGGGAACGCCGTGCTCAATGCAAACTATCTAAAAGAGAGGCTGAAGGGCGCGTACAGAGTTGCCTACGAAGGACTCTGTAAACACGAGTTCGTGCTCAGCGGAAGCGGGGTAGGAGAGGGGGTCAAAACGGTGGATATCGCCAAGAGACTCCTGGACTACGGTTTCCACCCGCCGACCGTCTACTTCCCGTTAATCGTTAAAGAGGCGTTAATGGTTGAACCAACTGAAACGGAATCCAAAGAAGCACTGGATGAATTTGCAGAAGCAATGCTTAGTATCGCGGAGGAGGCTTCGGAGGATCCCGAATTGCTCCACGAAGCTCCGAAGACCACCCCGGTGGGCAGGCTGGATGAGACAAAAGCCGCCCGCGAACCAGTTTTAAGATGGAGAACTGAAGACGAGGAGTAGGCTAAAATTTCTTATCGACTTAAATAATAATTCCGCCGTTTGACGTCTGAGCGGTAGGACGCTAGAGAAAGAGGAACTTCCTGAAAGGAAAACCTGAAATCTGGAGGTAAAGATCTATGTTTTTGACAATTGGTGAATTAATCAATTCCACGAGGGACGAAGTTAAGCAGGCTCTTAAGGAAAAGGACGAAGAACTAATTCGAAAGCTAGCCCGGGAACAATCGGAGTCCGGGGCGGATGTAGTTGACCTCAATGCCGGGGAATCGATGGAAGACGAGCAGTCCGACATGGATTGGCTCATCGATCTAGTCGAGGACGAAGTCGATGACGTCAGAATATGTATAGATACGCCGGACCCGGAAGTGCTGGAGTTTGCCCTGAAGAAGGTCGAAAACAGGCCTGTAGTTAACTCCATAAGCAACGAAGAAGACAAAGCAAGGGCCCGAGAAGTAGCGGCCGATTCCGACGCCGAGATAATCGGTTTAGCGATGGGAGAAGAGGGAATGCCCGAGACGGTAGAGGACAGGTTAAACGAGACGGAGGCGCTGCTGGAAAAATGCGATAGCCTGGGAATAGAGGAGGATCGGCTTTATGTAGACGTTATAGCCATGACGATAGGGAGCAACCAGGAGCAGGGTCAGTACGTAATAGACTCGGTCAGGGAAATTAAGGAGAAATTCGGGGTAAAAACAAATATCGGGCTAAGTAATATGTCCTTCGGCCTTCCGGACAGAGCACTTATCAACAGAACCGTCTTTGCTATGTTGCTGGAGGCGGGTCTTGACGCTGCTCTGATCGATCCGACCGATAAGCCCATGATGGATACCCTGAAAGCTGCAGAGTCTCTTCTGGGTGTGGATAAGAATTGTCTGAACTACCTTAAATACAAAAGGGGCAATTAGTCCAATTTCAGCTTGGTACTCGTGGTGGCAATTTGAGAACGAGCTTAAAAAATTAGGATCTCGGTCAATTTTTAATTCAATCAGGAGGTATATTTCATGAAAAGTGATATTGAAATTGCTCAAGCGGCGGACCTGAAGCCAATAAAAGAAATTGCGAAAAAAGTAGGACTTAACAGGGACGAGCTAGAGCTGTACGGCGATTACAAAGCAAAAGTCAAGTTAGATGCTTACGAGGATCGAAAGAACGAACCCGATGGAAAGTATATCGACGTGACGGCGATCCAGCCTACGCCCCTGGGCGAAGGAAAGACAACGACTAATATCGGGCTGACCCAGGCTCTGGGGAAGATTGGAAAGAAGGTTATGACCGCCATTCGCCAGCCCTCTCAGGGACCTACTTTCGGGATAAAAGGTGGAGCAGCTGGAGGAGGTTACTCTCAGGTAATACCAATGGAGGACTTCAACCTCCACCTTACTGGAGATATCCACGCCATAGGAGCGGCTCACAACTTGATAGCGGCCGCGCTTGACGCCCGTCTGATGCACGAGCGTAACTACTCGGACGAAGCCTGGAAGGAAAAAGGCAAAGAGAAGTTAAATATCAATCCATACTCCATAACGTGGAATAGAGTAGTGGACATTAATGACAGGGCTATGCGAAATATAAACGTCGGACTCGGTGGTAAGTGGGACGGTTACCCGAGAGAAAGCGCCTTCGACATAACCGTCGCTTCTGAGCTAATGGCAATTCTCGGTCTTACGGACGGTCTGCAGGACCTCAGGAAAAGAATCGGTAAGATCGTTCTCGGGTACTCCTGGGACGGCGAACCGGTTACGGTAGAAGATCTGGGGGCAGCCGGGGCGGCGACAGTACTTATGAAGGATACCATAAAACCCAACCTGCTTCAGACTCTAGAAGGCCAGCCCGCATTTGTCCACGCCGGTCCGTTTGCAAATATAGCTCACGGAAATAGCTCCAACCTGGCTGACATGGTCGGCCTGAAAATAGCAGATTACGTGGTTACGGAATCCGGCTTTGGCGCTGATATCGGCATGGAGAAGTTCTTTAATATCAAATGTCGGTACAGCGGCAACGTACCCGACGCAGTCGTACTTGTGGCCACTGTGAGAGCGCTTAAGACTCACGGTGGAGGCCCGGAAGTCGTGGCAGGAAAGGAACTTGACCCGGTGTACAGAGAAGAAAACCTTGATCTGCTCGAGAAAGGTACGGAAAACCTTGCTAAAAATATTGAGATCGCCCAGAAGTTCGGCGTTCCAGTGGTAGTTGCCGTAAACAGGTTCCACACCGACACGGACAAGGAAGTAGAGCTGGTCAAAGAAAAAGCACTCGAAGCGGGCGCATTTGACGCAGTCGAATCAAACCACTTTACCGATGGTGGAGCGGGAGCTGTAGATCTTGCAGAAGCCACTGTAGAGGCAAGTGAAGCAGAGTCCGACTTCGAGTTCCTCTACGACCTGGATAAATCGATCAAAGAGAAGATAGAAACCATCGCAAAGGAAATCTACGGTGCCGACGGTGTCGAATACACGAACAAAGCGGAAAAGCAAATAAAGGATTACGAAGAATCCGGCTTTGGCGATCTCCCGATCTGCATGGCAAAGACACATCTGTCACTCTCGCACGACCCGAAGAAGAAGGGCGTGCCGACTGGCTTTACCCTGCCGGTTCGTGAGGTAAGGGCGAGCGTGGGTGCAGGTTTCGTCTATCCGCTGTGCGGAGAGATGAGTACCATGCCGGGCCTTCCGTCCGAACCTGCCTACGAAGACGTAGATATCGACGAAGACGGGAACGTAGAAGGCTTATTCTAATATAAAACTATACTGGAGAATCAATGGACAAAGAAAAGATAACAGAGGGAACAAAACTAATACTGGAAGGAATAGGGGAAGACCTCCAAAGGTCAGGGTTAAAGGAAACCCCGGATAGAGTAGCTCGGATGATGGAAGAGATCTGTTCCGGGATAGGTACCGATCCGGGAAAAGAAGTTTCGACGTTTTTCCAGGAAGATTATAAAGAAATGGTGGTGCTCGACGACATCCCATTCCAATCCCTGTGCGAGCACCACCTGCTTCCGATCTTAGGGAAGGCAAGTATCGTGTACATGCCCAAAGGGGGCAGAATAGTTGGGGCGAGCAAGCTGGCGCGAGCCCTGGAGGTCGCGTCCAGCAGGCCACAGATTCAGGAAAGACTGACATCTCAGGTGGCCGACGTCCTGATGGAGGAAATCGAGCCTTACGGAGTCCTGGTTAAGGTACGAGCGGAGCACTTATGCATGACGATAAGGGGAGTTAAAAAGCCGGGCTCCAAAATGGTTACTTCTGCGATAAGAGGCAAATTTAAGACGGATAAGGCGGCCAGGGACGAGGCCTTAACTTTAATCAGCGAGGAAAACAACGTGTAACGCCAGGAGGGACGATGTCAAAGATAGACGGTAATCGGATAGCTGAAACTTACAGAGAGGATTTGAAAGGCGAAGTGGAAGATCTGAAGAAAGAGGGAGTGCAGCCCGCCATCGCTCCCGTCCTCGTAGGTGACGACCCGGGAGCCAGGGTGTACTACAGGACGAAGAAGAAACTGGCCGAGAATCTAGGGATCGAGTACAGAGGGATCAAGCTGGACGGAGACACTTCGGAAGAAGAACTAGTAGGAAAGGTTAGGGAATTGAACGGTGATCCATCCGTTCATGGGCTATTTATAGAGTTGCCGCTTCCGGAGGGTCTGGATATCGGAAAACTGAGAGCCGAGATAAACCCGAATAAGGACGTGGACTGTATAAACCCTATAAATAGTGGAAAACTGCTGTCGGGAGGGGCTGTCAGAGCGAGCTACGAAGATTTGAAGGATGATCCGGAGGTCCTGCTTCCGGCGACCCCCTACGCGGTTATGGAGATTCTGAAGTATTCGGATATCGATCTTGCCGGTAAGGAATTTCTCGTGGTTGGTGGTGGGGCTGTTGGGCTGCCACTTTCGCTGCTCGCTTTGCGGGAAGGCTATGCGACTGTTACTCTTTGCGAATATCAGGTGAGCGACCTGGCCGAAAAGACCCGACGGGCGGATATTGTTTGTTCTTCGGTGGGTAAAAAGAACTTCATAACTTCGGACATGATTTCTGAAGGAACCGTGGTGGTGGACGTGGGCATAAACGAGACGGAAAACGGCATTACCGGGGACGTTGATTACGAGAACGTGAAAGGTAAAGCATCACGGATAACTCCGGTTCCAGGGGGAGTAGGACCGATGACTACTACCCTGATAATGTCGAATACGGTTAAGGCCGCGAAGTTACTCCAGGGTTAATACTAATAAGCTTATTCTTTTCGTTAGTTAGTACCCAGTTCTTTAACCAGCGGCGAATTTAGCTGTCTGATCCTCCTAGTGAAAAAATGGAGCCAACCTTCATAAATTAAGTTCCGCTTTCATACGAGGTGAAAGGCTTGAGTAGTGGAGACTCCAAACATCCCTTCTAGCTGAGGGGATGTTTTTTATTTTCGGATTGATTCCAGTAGACTTTCTTTTACTTTCCGCCGGAGAGAAATTAGTATTAAACTGAAAATAAACTTTTGAAAGGTGAAACTTTTATGGTCAACCTTGACGAGGAACTTGACGTCTGTGTTCTCATGGGCGGCACGTCCTCCGAGCGAGAAGTTTCGTTAAAGAGCGGTGAGAACGTATACGAGGCCCTCGTGGAAGGTAACGAAGAATTTAACCCCATCCGGGGAGAATTCAGTCACGAGGACGAAATTCTGGACCTGATAGTGGATGTCGATGTTGTTTTTAACTCGCTCCACGGCGGTATTGGCGAAGACGGTACCATACAGGCTTTACTCGATATCCTGGGTATTCGCTATACGGGTACGGGTCCTCTGGGAAGTTCGATAGCGATGAATAAGTTATATTCCAAAGAAGTTTTCCACCGGGCTTCGATCAATACCCCTGGATACGTAGAAGGAGCGGACCGCTCCGCCTCCCTGCTGGTCGAGTTAGTTTCTGACGAGCTAACATATCCAGTCATTGTAAAACCGGTCGAGGAAGGTTCCAGTCGAGGAGTGGGGATAGCGGACGATGAGAAAAATCTGCTCGAGAAAATAAATCAGGTCAGATCCGAATACGGGCGTCTGTTTATAGAGGAATACATAAACGGCAGGGAAGTCACGGCCGGAGTCCTGGACGAGAATGGAGAACCTACCCCTCTGCCTCTGGTAGAAATGAATGTCAGGCGGGAGCGTTTTTTTAACTTCAGAGCAAAGTATACACCCGGGGAGACGGAGTTCATCTGTCCCGCCCGGTTAACAGAGGACCTGGCTGAATCGGTAAAGGAACAAGCTCTGCGGGCTCATTCAGAATTCAACTGTGAAGGGTACAGCCGAGTCGATTTCATGATAAATGGAGAAGACCAAATCTTAGGGCTGGAAGTAAATACGTTGCCCGGAATGACTAAGACCAGCGATCTTCCTCAGGCGGCCAGGGAAGCCGGAATTGGTTTTAATGAACTGGTAGAGAGGATGGCGTTATCTGCCCTGGATCGATAGGTTTTTCAGGAGGTATTCAAATATGAAGGACAAGTGGCGAGATCTGGAAACGGGGCCCGACTCCCCAAGGATAGTAAATGCGGTGATTGAGAATCCACGGAGGACGGAGAACAAATACGAGTACGACGTGGAAAAAGGAGAAATAGTTCTGGATAGGGTGCTGCATACGGCGGTGCACTATCCCGGCGATTACGGTTTCTTACCTCGAACTTACGACGAAGATGGCGATCCAACGGATATTCTCGTGCTTGTTACCAACCCGACTTTTCCCGGCTGTATAATGGAAGCTCGACCGATCGGAATTCTGAAGATGGTCGACGCCGGCAAGAGGGACGATAAGATACTGGCGGTGCCTTTGAAGGATCCGAGGTATCAGGGTTACAAAGATATTGACGACGTTCCGGATCACATTATGGACGAGATTTCTCACATGTTTGAAGTATACAAAGAACTTGAGAAAGGAGATGGGGCAGTGGAAACCTTGGGATGGTACGGCAAAGAGGAAGCGAAGAGATCCATTATGGAGGCTCAGGAAACTTACGAAGAGAAATTCATGGACTAGGTTAAAATTCCAAGAAGAGCACCAAAAGGAGAATTAGTGCTCTTCTTGGAAAGGAGTATCGGTCTAACGAGAAACCAATTGTCTATCGATTATAAGTTTTCTTTCTTTTTCTCTATTTCAGCCTCTTCTTTTGCTTCTTGGAGCCATGCGGACCAGGCTTCGTTACCCTTTTGGTTTCTTAAAGTTCCCTCGATCTTGTCTTTTACTTCCTTTAATGGTTTGACGTTGCCTTTTTCGTCCGTGTAGCTTTGCTTGTTTTGCTCGTAAAAAGAGGTTATTTCGTCCTCGGTGACTTCCACTTTGCCGGTTACTTCTTCCCTTAGTTTTTGCTGTCTGAGGCTTTCCTTTATCCTTGCTTTAAGGTCGTCCAGGGACATATCTTGATTGTTTTTGAGGTAGTCTTCCAGGCTTTTTTCATCCTCGAACTGGTCGTTATTTTCGATAATTTTGTCAATCTGGCCCTGGATTTCCTTTTCGCTAACCTCTATACCAAGTTCGTCCGTCTTTTGTTTCTTTAACTCCTGCTCTATTAGGTTGTCGAGTACGTACTTTCGATATTCTGTCAGGAAAGTATTACCGGCTTCGCTGGTCATAAGAAACTGAGCGAAAGATCGAAACTGCCTGGAGAGTGTCATGATTATTGGATAAACCTGAGCTGCCTGTGACAGTTGCTGCTCAGTTATCTCTTCTCCGTTTACCGTCGCTACTACAGTGGGTTGGTCTTGCTGAGCCGATTGCTGGTTGGAATCTTCGTCCTGGGCCAGCACTCCAAAAGCGGGTGTAACCAATAGTAAGACAAGAGAGAAAATTACTAGGTTTCTCTTCGAGAAATTCAACAAAATCACCTCGAATAATTGTTGGAGATCTATAGGTCTAATGCAACTTGTAGGTTTATCAGGGTTATTAGATGTAAAGTAGTATAGGAATATTGGTCTTTAAAAATCCTGTGAACCACGACCAGCTTATCGTCTGAATTCAATATCACCGTAGAAGCTTTTCGGCTAGCCCTGATCAGTCCTGATAAATGGTTGAGAAATCGAGTAATTTCTTATCTGTCCTGGTTCTGGGTAGTCTTTAACTAGGTCTCCGTTTTCTACAACTTGTTCCATGACAGGTTCAGCTTCGCCTCCGCATTCAGGACACTTACGTTCGGTCTCCCCAAAGGATCTAACCAATCTGTTGTGGCAACTGTTGCATACGAAGAGTTGCTTGGCGCCGGATTTCTTTCCTCGCTTGGACACAGGCTCTCCTTCAATTTCCACTATATCCAGAGAGAAATCGACTACCGGTGCATTTGAGATAGCGGTACCGACTCCGAAGGCGTCCGCGACCTCGTTGAGATCAGGTATACTATCCTCGTCCAGGCCTCCAGATATGAAGATATCTACGTCGGTAAAGCCGTGGAGATCCAGTTCCCACCTGACCTCTCGGGCTATTTCCAGCATATTACCGCGGCGGGAAGAAGGTGTATCCAGTCTAACTGCGTTTAATCCTTCTATTAGGTCGGCATTTTCCAGAGCTTCGAACTTTTCGTCGCCAAATGTATCTACGAGAGCTACCGTATCTACTTCTTCGCCAAAGAGTTTTTCAAACATTCCCGTTGCGGTTGTGGAATCTTCCAGAATTAAAATGAGTGCGTGCGGAATAGTGCCTACCGGCTCCAGGCCCAGCTGTCTGGCTGTCTTCGTGACCGCGACTCCGTCACATCCCCCTATATAAGCGCTGCGGCCGATCATTGGAGCTATGGCCGGGTGCATTCGACGAGACCCAAAGTGAAAAACTGGGTTATCCGCCGCTGATTCCGTTACGACCCTGGCCTTCGTAGAAATTCCGCTTGCCTGGCAGAGGAGGCCGAGCAGGGGCGTTTCCAGGGGAGAGAAGTTTCGGTACTGACCTTCGATCATCATTACCGGTTCGTAAGGAAGGAAGACACTTCCCTCCGGTATTGACCAGACGGAGTTGTCCGTCCCCTCTAGTAGCTGGACCACCTCGTCGAGCCCGGTTAGGACCCCCGGTCCTTTTCCCGGCACACTCTTCGTTCTTACTTCCATTCTCACCTTTTTATCAATATTATTCTCTTCCAGAATCTTCTGGGTTCTTTCAAAGTATACGTCTGTGATTTCTCCGTTCTTTATCTCGTCTGACGTTGCAGTATTAAAAATTACGACCTCCTCTACTTAAATATCCTTCTCCGTCCTGTATCAGGGGTAGAATCTACTCCGGACCCCGCTCCTCTTCTTCGGGTCCCTTCAGAGGTTCCTCTCCCACCAGGCCGAGGTATTTATCCAGAGAACGCCGAACCAGTTCCGAAATGGGAAGTCCAGTTTCCCGGGATAGTCGTTGCAATTCCTTGTGCTGTTTTTCCGTTATTGTCCAGTTTACTCTTCGCATTTACCTTGATTATAGTCCATGATATGATAGGTTCCAACGGCGAGCTAAAGTTAGACAGATAGACCGTCATGTACTAGAATTAGTCTAGATTCGTTCTAATTTATCTACTATGAAAAGTATACTGGCATATATCAAGAACACGTTCATAAATGGGTTGCTCGTCATTCTCCCCGTGGGGTTTACGTTCTACGTATTATGGCTTATATACAGGATGTTCCGAAGGTTTACCGGGGAAGGATCGGAGATTGGTAGCCTGATTGGGAATTTTTTGAGAATGGCTGTAGGCAGGGAGTGGCTTCCGGGAATCGGCGCGATATTGACGCTGATGCTGGTTTTTCTAGTGGGCCTGGTTACTCGAATTTACGTTGGAAGAAAGGTCTACTCTCTCCTGGATAGGATAATGGGTTCTACGCCGCTGGTAAACAAGATGTACGTCACGGTTAAGCAGATAATTAACGCGATATTGAGCAGTGAATCCACGACTTTTAGAGATGTGGTTATGTTTGAATACCCGAGGAGAGGGACTTACGTGGTAGGCTTTGTGACAAACGAAAACCTGGGAGAGTTAGAAGATATAATCGGTAAAGAATCGGTGGCGGCTTTTGTTTTTACGACTCCCAATCCAATGAGCGGCATGACCGTGTTTCTTCCCAAAGAGGATCTGACTTACCTGGATCTTACTGTGGAAGAGGGTTTGAGGTTGGTATTGTCGATGGGGATTGTAATACCTTCTAAGTTTCTGGACAATAGTGTTGGGCCAAAGGTATTGAAAGGGGATTAATATGCCGTTATTCCGCGACGAAGAATATCTCAGAGTAGATTTTGAGGAGGAGAAAGAAAAGGACGAGGCGCTCTGGGTCAAGTGTAAATCGTGCGAGAAGCTCATTTTCAAGAAAAAACTCAAGGAGAATAACCACGTTTGCCCCAACTGCAATGCCTACTTTTTTCTGACCGCTAAAGAGAGAATTAAAACTCTGGTGGATGAAGAAACTTTTTCAGATAAAACGAAGAGGATAGAATCGGACGATCCCCTGGATTTCGTCGATACTCAGCCTTACAAAGAGAAAGTCAAGGAAAACCAGACGGAAACGGGAATGTTTGATGCTATCATAGTGGGAACCGGAGAGATCGAGGAAGTTCCTCTTGTGTTGGGGGTCATGGATTTCCGGTTTATCGGCGGTTCTATGGGGTCGGTCGTGGGAGAGCAGATCGTCAGTGGTATAGAAAGGGCTGTCGACGAAGACCTGCCGTTTGTGCTGGTCAGCTCGTCCGGCGGAGCTCGAATGCAGGAGGGCATTTTGTCCCTGTTTCAGATGGTAAAGACGACTTCGGCGAGGGATTTATTGTCCGAAGCGGGTTTGCCGTTCATCTCAGTTATGACCTATCCAACTACGGCGGGCGTGGAAGCAAGTATAGCGAGCCTGGGGGACGTGACAATAGCTGAAAGGGGAGCTTTGATCGGATTTGCCGGCCGGAGGGTGATCGAGGAAACAATTGGCGAAGATTTACCTCAGGATTTTCAATCGAGTAGGTTTGCCATGGAACACGGAATTGTGGATTCTGTAGTCGAGAGGGAGTCGATGAGGAACGAACTGGCAACAATTCTGGGGTTTTTTAATTAGAAATGAGTGAAGAAAGAACGTTAAGAGAACTGGAAGAACAGATTGAACGATTGAGAGCGCTGAATTCCGAGAACGGTCTGGATCTGAGCCGGGAAATAGATAACCTGACCGAAAAACTGGCTCAGCGCAAGGAATCGTCCGAAGAAGGCCTGGATGACTGGGATTGCGTGAAGCTTGCCCGGCACCCAGACAGGCCGGATTCAAAAGATTATGTTAACTTCCTCACTGATGATTATTATGCCCTTAGTGGCGATAGGTTAATAGGTGACGATAGCGCGCTGGAGGGCGGTCTGGCCAGGTACGAGGACGAGACGATAATTGTTATTGCGCAAAGCAAAGGCGGGGATGCAGAACAGTCCCAGGAAACCAATTTTGGTATGCTTCGATCCGAAGGCTACCGGAAAGCCCGCCGCTTGATGAATCTGGGAGAAAAATTTGGTTTTCCGATACTAACGCTTATAGATACTCCGGGAGCTTATCCCGGGAAAGAAGCTGAGGAGAGAAATATAGGCGGAATGATAGCTCGGAGTATATCAACCATGGTCTCACTTGAGGTCCCCACTATTGCCGCAGTTATCGGAGAAGGAGGTAGTGGTGGTGCCGTAGCAATTGGTGCCGCGGACCGGGTGCTTATGCTGGAGAATTCTATCTATTCCGTTATTTCTCCTGAAGGATGCGCCGCCATTCTCTGGAACGACCGCGAGCGGGCGGACGAAGCCGCTCGGGCACTCAAACTTACTGCCGAACACGCCGAAGAATTAGGGGTTGTAGACGAGGTGATACCCGAAGGAAAAGGAGCCCACGAGGATTTAGAAACTGTTGCCGGTAACCTCAATAATTCTATTTCCGCCTATCTGAAAGAACTAAAGGATTTAGATTCGGAAACTTTACTGGCAAAGCGACGGGAAAAGTATCGGTCGATAGGTAGTTTCCGGAATGTTGTCCAGAAGAAAAAGAAAAAGGAAAACTAGCCCCGCCAGCTCCAGGCTTACGTAGGAAATTCTATCTACCCGATCCGGGCCAGAGCGTTAAATCCTTTTAACGATCTCGCCTATAAGCTTACCAAGCTTTTCGTTCGTTTTTTCTGTAACTTCCAGGACTTCTTCGTGCGTCAACTTATCCTGCATACCTGCTGCCTTGTTCGTTACACAGGATATAGCAAGAACTTCCATGCCGGAATGATTTGCCGCAATAACCTCCGGAACGGTTGACATTCCGACCAGATCAGCACCGAGCGTTCTTAGCGCCTCGATTTCTGCGGGCGTCTCGTAGCTGGGCCCTGACGTCATTGCGTAGACTCCATGCTGGAGGTCTATACCCATCTGGTTGGCGGCCTCGGTGGCAATATTTCGCAACTCCTGATCGTAGGCGTAGGACAAGTCTGGAAACCTCGGACCGAATTCGTCGTTATTCGGTCCCCGCAAAGGATTGTCGCCGGAGAAATTAATGTGATCGGTAAGCAGACACAGATCGCCGGGCGAAAAACCCTCGTTTATCCCCCCTGCCGCGTTTGTCATTATTAACTTTTCGATCCCCAGGTATTTTTGTACCCTTACCGGGTATATTACGTCGTCCCAGGGTAGTCCTTCGTACCAGTGAATCCTTCCCTGCTGGATTAATACTTCTTTTTCGAAAAGAGTTCCGATGAGGTATTTTCCCTCGTGGCCTTCCACGGTCGGTTGGGGGAAGTGAGGTACTTTGCTCCAGCTCAATTCTTCGACTCCGTCCAGTATCGGAGTTAAGCTTTCGGAAAGTCCCGAACCAAGGACCATACCTATTTCTGGTTCACCCGATAGTCTATCCGATAACAGCCTGGTCGACTCCTTAATTTTCTCAATCTTGTTCAAGTTTCTAACTCCTCCATTAGGGTAATTCTGTTTTCCAGACGCTTCAGGCCGGCCTTAATCGTGTTGGATCTGGTCTCAGCTATCCCTTTAACCTCCTGAAGTTCTTCTTTTTCCGCAGACAGGATCCCCTGTAGATTGCCAAATTTATCTACCATCCTCTCTATAACCGTATGGGGCAACCGGGGAATCTGATGAAGGACTCTGTAGCCCCGAGAGAACAGGAAATCGTCCAAATCTTCCTCTTCGTAGCCCAGCAACCCCATAATTTCTTTGGTTGAGGGGGGCGTGTCGGTACAGAGATCAATTATCCTTTCCCTAATTTTTTCGAATTTTACCTCCGGTTCCGTTCTCTTGAAGTCCTTTATAATGAACTCCAGATCACTTTCAATCCCGGCAATCATGTTATCGAGCTGGCGACCGGGGAGAGCTTTTTCTTCGCCTAATTCGATGAACATCCTCAGAATTTCTTCCTTTAAAGTCAACATCTGCCCGATCTTCGTCAGTGGGTTAGCAACGTGAAACGGCAGCACGTTTCCGTCAAGTTCAAGGGCGGTTAATTCCTGGAGCGCCTCGTCGTAGTTACCCCTGTATTGATCCATTATGAGCAGCGCCTGGTTTACCTTGGACATGATTGTTGAGATGTCCCTTAGAATGTATCGCTGGTCTTTGAAGTAGACTGTTATCCTGTCTCTCCTCTCCGATATTGCCACTACCGGTAGTCTTAACTGTTTGGCGGTCTGTTCTGCTGCTTTATGTCTGGTGCCCGTTTCCAGGCTTTCTATCGATGGATCAGGAGAAAGGTGGGCGTTTGCGTAGGTAATTCTTCTGAGGTTGTCGTCCACGACTATCGCCCCGTCCATCTTCGATAGTTCGCTCAATCGCTGGGAGGTGACTTCCGCATCCATCTGAAAACCTGTTGTTATGATATCTTCGATACCATCAAGAGAAGAAAGGACCAGAAGTCCTCCGTGACCTTGCTCGACTATTCTGTTTAAGGCGTCACGCAGGAGGGTACCTGGGGCGACTTCTTCCAGCAATTCTTCCAGGGTCTCGAATGGCATATTACTCCCTCAATTCAAGTTCCGCAATTGCGTCAGCGAGGTCGCTGACTGGTTTTAGGTCGACGTTCATGTCCAGATCGTTCAATTTTGCGTGGCTTTCAGGTAGTAAAGCTTTCCTGTACCCTAATTTTTCTGCCTCGGTAACCCTCGACTTCAAGTTTTTCACCGGTCTTATCTCGCCGCTTAAGCCCACTTCTCCGATTATTACCGTTTGACTATCAATCTTCCTGTCCTGGAAACTGGAAAGAATGGCGCTTACTATTCCCAGGTCTGCAGCTGTTTCCTCGACATTGAATCCCCCGACTACGTTAAGATAAATGTCGAATTCCTGCAAATTTATGCCAAGCTGTTTTTGGATAACCGCAAATAGTAAAGAAGTCCGATTGTAGTCCAGGCCGGTAGTTCTCCTTTGAGCGCTTCCTCCGGAGTTTGATGGGGTAACCAGGGCCTGAATCTCCACCAGTATAGGTCGAGTTCCTTCGACAGTACAGACCGTAGTGGTCCCTTTTTGGTCCGAATGACCGTTTTTCTTAGCGAAGAACTGGGAAGGGTTCAATATTTCCTGAAGCCCTTGCCCCGTCATCTGGAATAGACCCAGAAGTCTGGTCGAACCGAACCTATTTTTTTCCGGCCTCATTAGTCTGACGTTATTGTCCCTCTTTCCCTCAAAATATATAGTGGAATCTACCAGGTGTTCGATCGTTTTTGGCCCGGAGAAGTCCCCGGATTTCGTGATATGGCCGATTAACAGGGTAGCTATTTCTTTCTTTTTGGCAAGCCTGGTAAATTCCCGTCCCAATTCACGAACCTGCTTTGTACTTCCGAGGGAGGAAGAATTGCCGGTGCTTTGAAGGGATTGGATTGAATCCACTATAACACAAATGGGTTCCAGTTCGTTTAGGTGGGAAACCGCATTTTCGAGACTCTGTCCGCTGTAAATAATCAGGTCGTTCGCGGAGATGTTAAGGCGATCCGCCCTCATTTTGAGTTGTTTGGAGGACTCCTCGCCTGAAATGTACAGAACCTTGCCTCGCTTGGCTATGTTTGTTGCCGCTTGAAGGAGCAGGGTAGATTTCCCAATACCGGGGTCTCCGCCGAGGAGGGTTACGGAACCGGGTATCAGTCCACCCCCCAGGACACGGTCAAACTCACCGATGTCAGTTGGTATCCGTTCTTTTGAATCGAACGAAATTTCCGAAAGGGGCTTCGGGGATTCGTCGACGAAGTCTACGCGAGCAGGATCCTCTTCCGATTCATTCTGCCGGAAACTATCCCAGTCTCCACACTTTGGGCAGCGACCGAGCCATTCGACGGAAGCGTATCCGCAGTTTTTACATTCATAAGCCATCCATTATCAATCTCCGACGCCGACGGCGCTCTTGTTGTTTACCCCCTCGAGAAGGATATCTCCGTCCTCGGAACCGACGGATATCGTGCTCGTTTCGTCGAAATCACCCTGTAATAGGTGATCGGAAATCTTGTTCTCTATTAACCGTTCGATGGTACGTCTCATCGGTCTCGCACCGTACTTGGAGTCGTAACCTTGTTCGACCAGAAGTTCTTTTGCCGATTGGGAGATGTCTAAGTTCAACCCGTGCTTTTCAATCAACCTTTCCTGGAGCCTATCCAGCATGAATTCGGCAATCTTGAATACCTCTTTCTCCGTCAGCTGGTGGAACACGACGAGGTCGTCCAGACGGTTTAGAAATTCGGGCCTGAACTCGTCCTTCACCTTATCCATAACCATATTCTTCATCTCTTCGTAAGATTCCTTCGAGTCCACTTCCTTGGACCCGAATCCCAACTGGGTCTTGTCAGTTATGAGTTTCCCGCCAAGGTTCGACGTCATTATCATAACGCTATTTCGGAAATTGACCTGACGTCCCTGAGAATCGGTAAGAACGCCGTCTTCCATAACCTGAAGTAAGATATTAAAGACATCGTGGTGGGCTTTTTCAATCTCGTCGAACAGGATTACCGAGTGTGGCCTGTGGCGGACCGCTTCGGTTAGTTTACCGGCCTCTTCGTATCCTACGTAGCCGGGAGGTGCACCGGTCAACCGTGAGACATTGAATTTTTCCATGTATTCAGACATGTCTACCCGGATTAGTGCCTCTTCGTCCCCAAACAGGAATTCGGCGAGGGTTTTGCTAAGTTCGGTTTTCCCCACCCCTGTTGGTCCGAGGAACATGAAAGAACCTATCGGACGATTGGGATCTTTCACTCCGGCGTAAGCTCTGCGAAGCGATTGGGAGATTGCATTTACTGCCTCGTTCTGGCCGATTAACCGCTTGTGTATCTCTTGCTCCATGTCTACCATTCGCTTTCTCTCTTCCTTCTGGAGACGACCTACCGGAACTCCCGTCCAGGAAGAGACCATTTCAGCTATATCCTTACCCTCTACTAATCCGTCGCCGTTTTGAGACCTATCTTCGGTCTCTTCGTAATTTTCAAGTTCTTCAGTAAGCTCCCTTCTCTGGTCCCTCAGTTCCGCCGCCTTTTCGTAATCTCCTGAATTAGTTGCTTCTTCTTCCTGCTGCTTGATCGAAATCCTCTCCCGGGAAACTTCCCTTAATTCAGGGGGCAAATTGAAGTTATCCAGTCTTACTTTTGCTGCTGTTTCGTCGATGAGATCTATCGCCTTATCGGGTAAGAACTGCCCGGTTATATAGCGGTCGCTCAACCGTGCGGCCTGTTCGATAGCTTCTTCGGTTATCTTTACGTTATGATGGTTTTCGTATCTATCCTGAATCCCTTTTAGAATCTCTATTGTATGCTGAATTGTCGGTTCTTCCACTGTAATCGTCTTAAACCTGCGTTTTAATGCGGGATCCTTTTCGACGGATTTTCGGTAATCGTCTATTGTTGCCGTACCAATACTCTGGATTGCCCCGGAGGCAAGGGGGGGTTTGAGGATCGACGAAGCATCTATCGCACCTTCGGCTCCGCCGGCTCCTACTACAGTACTAAGTTCGTCGATAAATAGAATTACTTCGTCCTTGTTGGTGACCTCGTTGATCAGGGCCTTGAGTCGTTGCTCGAATTCTCCCCTGTACTTAGTTCCAGCGACCATAGCAGCCATATCGACTTCGAATATCTTCTTACTTGTCAGAATACCGGGAACTTCCTGGCTGGCTATCTTCTGAGCTAATCCCTCTACAATCGCCGTTTTTCCCACGCCGGCCTCACCTATAAGTACGGGATTATTCTTTTTTCTCCGGGTAAGGGTCTGGATGACTCTGTTTATCTCCTCGTCTCTCCCAATTACCGGGTCCAGTTCTCCCTCGTTGGCTTCTTTAATTAAGTTTCTTCCAAATTCCTCGAGCACTCCTTCTTCCTGGCCGCCCTTTTCCGTCGATTGTAATTTTAATTCCATTCCCTGGTTTGCGTCGCTCTTCCGGACCATGGAGAAGTAGGATCGAGCCTTTCTTGTAGTGATACCAAATTGTTTTATCACCGAGGAAGCAGTACCGTTGCCTTCCTCCAGGATGCTTATCAGGAGATGAGCGGGTTCGATCTTGTTTTCGCCCTGGCTTGACCTAGCTTCGTCGTAACCCATTTTCATTATTTTCTTTAGCTGGGACGTCGGCTCCAGCTCGTCCTGTAGCGGAAGCGATAATTCTTCTTCATCATTCCGTTTGACCACTCTGAGTACGTGATGATAGGACAGCCCGTTATCTTTCAAGAATTTATAAACTCTCGTGTTTTTAGCTCTAAGAAGAGCCAGCAGCAGATGTTCCGGGGAGACTGCCTTATCGTTTAACTTTTCCGCCTCATCGTATGCCGTAGCCATTATCTCCATCGACTTTTTCGAAAACTTTTTGTACATGTTACTCACCAAGCTCACCTCCCAGAGAACTCTTCATCTTTAGAATTATATGTAAATAATATTCACCATTTCAAAAATAGTATCAGCCGAAGCTAACCGTTAATCCGTGTTTCAAAGAGGAAGGAGCAAACCGATCTCTCTTAGGTACTGGGTTATTCCGCTCCTTCGCTTTCTTCTTCCGGCTCGAGTTCTTCTTCCTCTTCTTCCGCGGCCCCTTCTTCCATCTCTTCTTCTTCAAGTTCCTCTTCGGCTTCTAATTCTTCTTCCTCTTCGGCTTCTAATTCTTCTTCCCCCAGTAGTTCCTCGCCTATGGTTGGTTCCGTGAGGTCTATTTCTATTTCCTTTCTCGGAGCCAAAATTGATAGTACAGTTCTGTCTTCAGGGGTCAGGATTTCTAAGTCACCTAGATCGAGGTCCGATACGTGGATTGAGTCACCGATTTCGAGTTCTTCTACGTCCAGCCTAAGTATTTCAGGAATGTCCGTTGCCTCTCCGTACACCGTTATGGTTTCCATCAAATGGTCCATAATTCCACCTGAGCTAACCCCTTCCGGTGTTCCCACCGTTACTACCGGTATTTCCATTTCTACGGGGTGATTGTCCGGAACTTCGTAGAAGTCGATATGAATCGGTTCGTCGGTTAGATGATCGTATTGGATATCCCGCAGGAATACCTCGTGAACGTCGCCGTCGAGTTCGAGCTCAACTCTGGTACTTCTCGTTATCTCGTTCATCAGTTCTTTCATCTTTTTCTTGTTTATCGTTAAGCTTACCGAATCCCGCTCGGGTCCGTAGAGTACCGCTGGTAGCTTGCCCTCGCGCCGCAAGGTATTCGGATTTTCCTCTGATTCTCTTTCACTTACCTGAAGCGTTGCCATCAATATCACCTTTCTTTGAATTTCTTTTTCCAGATCCGTCTTACTTCACACAATTATATTAGGAATGGGGGAACAAAGTCGACACCGATTTTTCCTCGTAAATCCGTTTTATCGTTCGGGCGAATAAATCTCCCACGGAGATGTAATTTATAAAGTCAGTTTTTTCCGCCTCTGGATTTTTGATCGTGTTTGTCACGGTGACGGAGTTTATCGAAGACTTCTCGATCAAATCCAGGGCGTCCTCTGCGAAGATGCCGTGTGTGCAGATTGCTTCTATGTGACTTGCTCCTCTTTCTTTCAGTATTTCCGCTACCTCTGTTAGAGTTCCCGCAGTACTGACTATGTCGTCGACTATCAGACACCGCTTGGATTTCACGTCGCCGATCAGGTTTAAGACCTTCACGCCTCCGTCCCGTCTATCCCTTTTCTTCTCGACTATGGCAAGGGGTAGGTTTAGTTTTTGCGATACTTTTCTTGCCCTTTTTGCTCCTCCGACGTCCGGGCTGACTACTACGCCTTCTTCGGAGGATATCTCGTCGTTTAGTGTTTTTGCCAGTACTGGATCCCCTCGAAGGTTGTCTACGGGGATGTCGAAGAACCCCTGTATCTGGCCGGCGTGCAAATCTACCGTTAGGATTCGGTCCGCTCCGGCAGTAGATATGATGTTTGCTACCAGTTTTGCACTAATCGGAACCCTGCCGGTCTGTTTTCTGTCCTGTCGGGCGTAACCGTAGTAGGGGATGACGGCCGCTATTTGCTTTGCCGAAGCCCTCTTTAGCGCGTCAATTATAAGGAGCAGTTCCACCAGGTTTTCGTTCACCGGCGGCGAGGTGGACTGGACGACGAAAACGGATGCTCCTCTTACGGTCTCCTGCACGTGGACGTGTATTTCTCCGTCCGGAAACCTGTCTACTGAAGCTTCGGTTAGTTCCTTGTCCAGGTTAGTAACAATTTCTTGAGTTAATTCGGGGTTTGAGTTTCCCGCTATGATTTTAAGATCCTGCAATTTTATCTCCTCGGTTTATTTGGTTTATTGCGCCCAGCTTTGGAATTTGATCAGGACTTATCAACTATTTGGGCCGAGAATACTAAATGGCTCAATCGTCCTATTATCCCGAACCCTAGCACCTTTTACAACCGAATGGCTTAGCTCCACTCCCTCGCCGATCTCGCCGTCGACAATTTCCACATGGGGGCCTATTCTGGCGTTCGATCCTATTGACGTTTCTCCTTTAATTATAGTGAAAGGTTCTATAATCGTGTCTTGACCTATACTGACCTCGCTTTCGACTATCGTCGATTCCGGGTCAATTACGGTTACCCCGCTATCAAATAGCGAGTTCATTTTCCTCCGGTTTAGCACTTTTCCTGCAAATGCCAGGTCTTTTCTGGTATTTACTCCCAGAAATTCTTCCGGGCTTTCGGCCCGGAACCCAGCGACCCTTTTCCCTTTCCGTGAAAAGCGTTTTACTAGATCGGTCAAGTAGAACTCACCCTGAGCATTATCCGAACCTATCGAGTCAAGTTCCTGCCAGAGGTAGTCTATGTTTGCCATAAGGTAGATTCCCGCGTTGATTTCCGTTATTTTCTTCTCTTCTTCCGAAGTATCCTGCTCCTCTATTATCTCTTCTACGCTTCCGTCACTCGACCGCTTAATTCTACCGTAGCCGCTGGGATCGTCTCTATTTACCGTAAGGAGAGAAAGATCGACTTTTTTCTTATTTGAAAATTCTATAAACCTTTCCAGTGAAGAAGTTTTTACTAAAGGAATATCCCCGAAGATGACCAGAAAGTCACTACTCTTGATTTTCCCCTTTGCTTGATTAAGAGCGTGTGCCGTACCCTTCTGGTCTTCCTGGACTGAGAATTTAAGATCCTTTTGCGCCAGCGAATTCCTGATTAATTTTTCCTTGTATCCTACGACCACGATAATACGAGACAATTCTAAGGGATCGATTGACCCCAGTAAATGTTCGATTAAAGGCTTCCCGGCAATTTCATGCAGGACTTTCGGTTTTGACGAATTCATGCGGGAACCTTCTCCCGCTGCGAGAATTACACAATCCATCGACTTCACCGACTAAATATAATTAATCGGTTTCTTGGTTGCAATGATAAACGGGTTTCTCGACAATAATCTGGGAAAGATTTTAACTAATCAGTAAGTCGAATCAGTGCTACAATTATATACCACGATCAAAAAAGAGGAGGTATTATGGCCGGAGGAGAGGTTAAATATACTGAAAATCACGATTGGATCAGGGTCGAAGGTCGTAAAGTTACAGTTGGCATAACCGACTTTGCTCAGAAGGAACTGGGTGATATTGTCTTTGTCGAGTTACCTGACCAGGGGGAAGAGTACTCAAAAGGTGAGGAAATGGTAGTTATCGAATCCGTAAAATCAGTATCGGACGTTGAGGCTCCGATCAGCGGGAAAGTAACGGAAGTCAATGAATCGCTCGAGGGCGAACCGGAGAAGATAAACAAATCTCCGTTTGAGTCAGGCTGGCTCGTAAAACTTGATATGGAAGATGAATCGGAACTAGAGACTCTAATGGGGGAATCCGAATACGAAGAATTAAAAAAAGAAGAAGCTTAACCAAACGACCAAAAAATTGTTACTGGGGCAGGACTCATGTGCCTGCCCCAGTTTATAATTATATTGTTGTCCTTAAATCTCAAAGCCCCAAAAGCGAAAACGAAATTACTGTTAATACGCCGCCCCAGAAAGCCAGAGTCAGACCCTGCCCCGTTTTTTTCCTGCTACTGCTTGCTCGAGAGGAACCTTCGTCCTTTCTTTCAGATGATTCGCTATCTTCGTATCCCTCCATCTGGGTCTCCTCGTTGTTCTGGGATACTTCGGCTGGTTTTTGTTCTTCTTGTTGCAGGCTGGAATCCAGGGCAAACTTCGCACTGGTCGTACCGTACTTGATTTTGAAAGGAGTAGTCGGGTCAAACGAACTTCCCAGAGTAATTATTCCTTTGCTTCCCCAGAAAACTTTGCCCTCGATTGGGACTTTTTCAGGCACCTTGCCCTCTTTGAAGCCATCCGTTATCCCAAATATCTGGCTGGCCTGTAAGGTCTCTCCGTTCTGGATAATTCTCAGTGCGTAAGGTTGAAAACTCGCCTCTCGGTTCCGTGTTAGCACTGAGATCGCGACCGGGGACTCACCTTCGTGCCTTTTCAGCCCGGACTTTATATCGGAGCCAAGTTTGCTATTTTGGGCCTCCCCGTTTCCGTAAATAACTATTAGGACGACCTTTTCGCCCTGATACTCCGTTTCAACAACCCTGTAAACTTCCGAGTCCAGGTTAAGTCTTTGTTTAATGGTCCTGGATAACTTGTCCCCAATATTCTGCCCCGTTGCGGGATTAGCTATGAGAAGCAGGGCCACAATCAATAAAACACCAGTATAAAGGACACTCTTTTTCGACACTAAAATCACCTAGATTAATGCTGTTTTCTTCTCCTTACCTGGTTAACAAAGTCCACAGCTTCCCAAGAACGAGAAGACGGCTAATCCCCAGAGAGACCAAAAGAAGCCAAGCACAAATGCCGTTGTTACTGTCATGTAAAACACCTCCTCTTAAATTATATCATGATTATTATACCGTGGATCGACGATAATTCAAATGAAGTGGCAGGAAAATCAATCATTTGCACCACAGCAATACTTATACTTCTTTCCGCTTCCACAGGGACAGGGGTCGTTTCTACCGGGCTCATCTTCGACGATTCGTTGTTCCTGGGTTGAAGAGGTATTGGATTCCTCTTGCCGGGCGGAAGACCCTTTACCCTGTCCGGATTTTCTTTCGGGCATCCCCGAGCTACCTTCATCCGCCTTGAAATTAAACTTTGAGGTGTCTACTTCCGATTCAACTGGTTTTTGTCCCCCTTCGATATCCAGGCGGGACTTTACCAGTAGTTCAACTATCTCTCGTCGCAACTCGGTTCTCATGTCCTGAAATAAGCGGAAGGATTCGCGTTTGAACTCGACCAGGGGATCCTTACCACCATAGGATGACCAACCTACTCCGGCCTTCAGATCGTCAATGACGTAGAGATGCTGGCGCCATTCCCTATCGATAACCTTTATAATTATGGATTTTATTAGTTCCGGGGTAACCTGGTCCGTGTTTATAAACTTTTCAAGCTGGTTTTCCCAATTCGATACTACTATTTCCATTACCGATTCTTTCAGATTTGGGCTATTCTCAGTCAGCTCTCCTTTCGGGGAATAATTTTGAAACTCCGCCAGCTCTTTCTGGAGATCTTCCAGTCTTTCTTCTTCCCCCCCGTCCTTCAGGCCGTATTGTTCGAGAAGGTCTTCCGAAAAATCAGTAAGGACCGGTCGTAGATAGCTATCTATTTCTTCCCAGTTGCTCCCTTCCTCGGTAAGGACGAAGTGATCACGCAGGCTATAAATAGCTTCTCTTTGCTGAGCAAGCACTTTGTCGTACTTTAAGACGTTTTTACGTCTTTCGTAATTTATCCCCTCGACTTTCTTCTGGGCGCGTCTGATGGCCTTGGTCAACAGCTGATGTTCAATGGCTTCACCTTCTTCCATGCCAGCTTTATCCATTATGGAATCAATCCTATCGCCACCGAATATCCTCAGAAGGTCGTCCTCCAGTGAAAGGTAGAACTGTGAAGAACCCGGGTCACCCTGCCGGCCGGCTCGGCCCCGGAGCTGATTATCTATTCTTCGACTTTCGTGTCTCTGGGTGCCCAGTACGTGGAGACCGCCAAAGTCTGCCACACCTTCTCCCAGCTTTATATCCGTTCCTCTTCCCGCCATATTCGTTGCTATCGTTATTGCTCCGCGTTGACCTGCGTCTTTGATTATTTCGGCTTCCCGGGCGTGATTTTTGGCATTTAGTACTTCGTGAGGCAGCCCACGTTTCTCCAGAAGGGAACTAAGCCTCTCCGATTTCTCAATCGCGTTTGTCCCTACCAGGACGGGTCGTCCTGCTTCGTGGAGTCTTTCGACTTCCTCTGCAACTGCTTCGTACTTAGCCTCTTTAGTCTTAAAGATTACGTCGGGCTTGTGGTCTCTGCGTAAAGGTTCGTTTGTTGGCACTACTACGACGTCAAGGTCGTAGATATCTTCAAACTCGTCTTCCTCAGTCTTTGCCGTTCCAGTCATCCCGCTTAACCCGTCGTACAGGAGAAAGAAGTTCTGCAGAGTCACCTGAGCGAAGGTCTGATTTTCCTTCTGAACCATCATTCCTTCTTTTGCCTCTATTGCCTGATGTAATCCCTCGGACAGTCTCCTGTCCGGCATCAACCTGCCGGTGAATTCGTCCACCAGAACGACTCCCCCATCCTGAATTATGTAGTCCTCGTCCTTCTGGAAAAACTCCTCAGCTTTCAGCGACGTCTTGAGGTGGTGGAGCATCGTGATGTTTTCGGGAGAGTAAAGGTCATCCAGGTGGAGAAAGTTCTCTGCCCTGTTTGCCCCGTCGTCGGTCAGGGTGATTGACTGATTTTTCTCGTCGATTTCGTAGTCCTGTCCTTCGTTAAATCTCGGTGCAAGTCGAGCAAACCTTTTGTAAAGTTTGGTGGATTCTTCCGTGGAGCCCGAAATTATCAGCGGGGTCCTAGCTTCGTCTATCAGTATACTGTCGATCTCGTCGATAATCGCGAAATCCCGGCTCGCCCCAACCCGCTGCTCCCTAGACATCACCATGTTGTCTCGCAGGTAGTCGAAGCCAAACTGGTTTGCGGTGCCGTAGACTATATCTGCTTCGTAGGCCTTCTTACGGGCTTCTACGTCCATATCTTCCTGAATTACCGATACGTCCAGCCCAAGGGTCTCGTAAATGGGTCCCATCCAGTTTCTGTCTCGTTCCGCCAGGTAATCGTTTACGGTTGCTATATGAACCTGGCCCGTAAGGCCGTTTAAATAAGCCGGCATCGTGGCGACCAGGGTCTTTCCTTCTCCCGTTGCCATTTCCGCGATCCTTCTCTCGTGTAAGGCCGCTCCCCCGATAATTTGAACGTCGTATGGTCTCATGCCGGTCTCTCTTTTGGCGGCTTCCCTGACCAGGGCGAAGGTTTCGGGGATTAGTTCATCCAGCTCAGTTCCGGACGAGATTTTCTCTCTGAATTTTTCGGTCTTTTCCTTCATTTCCTCCGCTGACAGATCAGCTACTTCGTCTTCCAGATCGTTTACCCTATCAACGTAATTCCGGAGCCGGGAGAGTTTCTGTTCGTTCGTCTGGCCGAATACCCAATCTACGGCTTTTTTTACTCTATCAAACATGACTATTAATTTGTTGGGTGCTGGTCATTTTGTTTAACCCTTTAACTAAATCTGAGAGGAATGAAAAACAATAAACTTCTAAACTTTCAACAAATTATGGTTTATCCAGAGTGGTGAAATCAAGAAGAAACCCCCGGGCAGTCACCTGACCCGGGGGTGTAAACGACTTAAAAGTTTTCCGCGTTTGATTAACGTTCACCCAGAGGGAGAACGGTTTTTCCGAACATCTTATTTATGATGACACCGGCAGATGAATACCAGGCTATTGATGCACATAAGAGCCCTTCGTAACCAGCTATCCTGGCGACAGTTGGATTAAATTCTCCCCAGGCAAGCAGGAAGAATAGAACTGTCAGGGTTATAAATATCCACATAATAGCTTTCGGTTCGCGCAGGGACGCTATCGTCATGTACAAGGTAAATATTCCCCAGGCAATTAGCGCGATCGCGAGACCTTCCCTGGGCACGTTATTAATTAACCCTGCCCAGGTCAGGAAGAAGAAAGAAGCCAGGCCCATCCAGAACGCGCCAAAAGACGAGAACGCCGTGGCTCCAAAAATATTATTGCGCCTGAATTCCCACATCCCGGCCAGAAGTTGAGCCAGACCTCCGTAGGCGATCGCCATCGGCATTACGATACCGAGCGATCCCTCGGCGACCAGGCCGGCGTTGACCAGGTTTAAGATGAATGTTGAGAGGGCGAACCCTCCTAATCCCAGAGGTGCGGGGTTGGCAACGTCTTCATTAATTTCCAAGTTCAATCACTCCGTTTATCCTTGTGTAAATTGGACTATTCTCCCTGTAACTTTTTCTGAAGTTCTTCAACGGTTTCGGGATTTCTGAGGGTAGTGAGGTCTCCGACGTCTTCGCCCCTTACCAGGCTCTTTAGTATTCTACGCATTATCTTGCCGGATCTCGTCTTGGGAACTTCGTCTGCGATGATTATGTCTGCGGGACGGGCCGTCGGTCCTATAGTGTCGTCTACTAGCTGGATAAGTTCATTCTGTAAAGTTTCCTCGTCGATGTCAGCACCCTTTTCCAGCATGACAAACGCCACGGGAACCTCACCCTTTACCTCGTCCGGTCGGGAGACCACTGCCGGTTCCGCGACTGACTCGTGTTTGCCAAGGGCATTCTCTACCTCACCGGTTGCCAGTCTGTGTCCTGCGACGTTCATCACGTCGTCCAGTCGACCGGTGATTCTGATATTTCCGTCCTCGTCCTTTCTGGCTCCGTCGCTAGTGAAGTAGTAGCCCGGACCGTATTCACTCCAGTACTCTTCTTTGAACTTTTCCGGCCGTTTGTAAACTCCCCTGATTAGACTGGGTGGGAACGGCGATTTGATGGTTAGATACCCGCCTTCGTCTACTCCAACGGGATCTCCCTCGGTATCGAGGAGTTCGGCGTCAATTCCCGGGAACGGTTTGCCGGCAAAAGTCGGGATAAAGGGTCCGATTCCCGGTAGTGCGTTGATGACGTTTGCGCCGGTTTCAGTCTGCCACCATGTGTCTACGACGGGACAGCGCCCTCCACCTATATTCTCGAAGTACCACATCCAGGCGTCCTTGTTTATTGGTTCTCCAACGGTACCGAGGACTCTCAGGCTGGAAAGGTCATGCTTTTCCGGCCATTCGGTCCCTTGCTTGATGAACATCCTGATAGCGGTCGGTGCCGTATAGAATCCGGTGACTCCTTCGTCCTCGACTATCTGCCAGAGCCTGTCGTACTCTGGATAGTCAGGCGCGCCTTCGTAGACGACCGTGGTAACACCGTTTAGGAGGGGTCCGTAGTTGATGTAAGTGTGGCCGGTTATCCAGCCTACGTCGGCGGTACACCAGAATACGTCGTCGTCGCGAAGGTTGAAGTTCCATTTAGCCGTAAGGTATGACTGGACGGCGTATCCCCCGACATGGTGCATGACCCCTTTGGGCTTACCGGTTGTGCCGCTTGTATAAAGGATGAATGCGAGGTCGCTGCTGTTCATTACTGCCGGTTCGTGTTCGGTATCGGCTCCCTCCATTACTTCGTGGTACCAGTGGTCTCTTCCTTCCTGCATTTCAACGTCTTTTCCCGTCCTCTTGACCGTTACGACGTCTTCAACCGGACTCCCTTGCAGTCCTCGGTTGGCGTTCTTTTTCAGGTTCAGCGGTTTTCCTCGCCTGTAATAGCCGTCCGCCGTTACCAGAACTTTGGCATTTGCGTCATCCAGCCTGTCTTTTAGAGAATCGGGGCTAAATGCGGAAAAGACTACGCTGTGAGCAGCTCCAACCCGGGCCGTAGCGAGCATTGCTATCAGGGCTTCGGGAATCATCGGCATGTAGATTCCTACTCTGTCGCCCTTTTCGACCCCGAAGCTTTCCAGGACGTTGGCGAATTTGGAAACTTCTTCCTGGAGTTCGGCATAGGTCATCCGTACGGTTTCTTCGTCCGTCGGTTCTGGCTCCCAGATAATTGCGTTCTTATCGCCTTTTCCGTTTTCGACGTGCCTGTCGACAGCATTATAGGCTAGGTTGAGTTTTCCGCCAACAAACCATTCGTAGTTATAAGGCTCCTCTGAATAGGTCTCGTCCCATTCTTCGTACCAGTCGATGCCCTCTTTTGCATGTTTAGCCCAGAAAGCCTGGGGATCCTCTAGCGCCTCTTCGTAGATGGATTCGTCCGAGACCCACGCTCTTTCTTTCATTTCCTCCGTCGGCCAAAATACGTCTTCCTTTTCAGGGTCTTCTTTGACCCATTTTTTCGGTTCAGTCAATTTATTTCCCTCCTGTGGTTTTACTTGGAAATAGTATTTTAGAGGTGAAATTAAAACTGGTTTACACCTCTATTACCCCTGAATTATTGTTAACTAACCCCCGTACCTCACCTCTTCTTTAGAGGATTCTCGAGCTATCTGAGCCTCAGTACCATTTTTACGGTATCTGAATCCCTCTCTTCCTCCTTAAATCCCATTTTACGGGCTAGTTGAAGCATATGCTTGTTGTTTTTCAGTATCGTTGCGTAAATGGTTTTTAGGTTTTTGTCCTCGGCTACTCCTATTAACGAGTCCGTGAGCTTCTCGCCGAGACCCAGTCTCTGCCAGGGGTCACCTACGACGACCGCGTACTCTCCGGTATCCTGGTCGGGACCGATTATCAATCGGCCCACGCCTATCATTTTCTTCTCCCCGTTCTCTTCCAGAAGTCCGATTATTGCCATCTCTCGCCTGTAATCGATATTCGTGTAACGGGTCATTTCCCTGTGGGAAACTTCCGTTCTCGGGCCAAAGAACCGTTGACGCCACGTCTTATCGGAGAAGGAATCGAACAGTTCGAATTCCAACGGTTCGTCCTCCGGTTTTATTGGTCTCAGGGTCACGTTCCTGCCGTCGTCCAGCCTCCACTCTTCCGAGTACTGCCTCGGGTAAGGTTCGATAGCAAGGTGTTCGTGAGTTTTTTCGATTCTCTCATCTTTGAAGCTGTCGTCGAGGATCATCCTTGCGTCAAGGGCTTTGAAGGACCCGTCTATTACTGCAAGAGGATTTATATCGATTTCTTTGATTTCGGGGAAGTCGATTATTAACTGAGAGAACCTTATTAATTGCTTTTCCAGCTCCCTGATGTCAGCTCCTTCTTTCCCTCTATATCCTTTGAGTAACTGGTAAACTTTCGTATCTTCCATAAGTCTGTGGGCCAGGACCTGGTTTAATGGAGGAAAGCCGGCTGCAGTGTCCTTGTAAAGTTCGACACCCGTTCCACCACGTCCAAACAGGATCGACGCGCCAAACAGGGGATCCTTCTTTGAACCGAGGATGAGTTCGTAGTCCACGTTGGAAAACATTTTCTGGACTGTTACCCCGAGAATCTCGGCTGAAGGCCGGTGATTTCTTGCTCGTGATACTATCCTTTCGTAAGCCTTTTTTATTTCTTCTTTGCTCTGTAAATTAAGTTCTACACCGCCCACGTCTGTTTTGTGGGTTATGTCGTGAGAGTAAACCTTAAGTACGACCGGATAGCCGATTTCGTAAGCTATGTTGGCTGCCTGATTTGCTGATTCGGCGACTTTGGTGGAAGAGGTTGGGATGTCGTAAGTGTCTAGAAATTTCTTTGACTCGACTTCGGTCAGCGTCGACCTCTCTGAACGCAGGACCTTCCTTACCATCGCCTTTAAGTGGTGGTGGGGTGGCTGGTTATTTACGGGAAGTTCCTCGGGAGTTTCGTAAAGCAGTTCCAGGTTTCTGGCGTATCGATGCATGTACATGTAGGCACTTATCGCCTGCTCAGGCGTCGGTCTGGTCGGGACGTTCTCCTCTCGCAGGATTTGACGTCCCTGGTCAACTTCTCCCGCTCCCATAAAGGACGTAACTATCGGCTTTTCCGTATCCTTGGATACAGCTGCCACCGCTTCCGCAGCATCTTTGGCCGAGGCTTCTCCCTGAGGCGCGTATAATACTATTAAGCCGTCGACGTTATCGTCCTCATGACATATTCTTATTGCGTTCTTGTAGCGAGACGATCCAGCGTCACCCAGAACGTCCACGGGGTTCTTTACGCTGGCGTGTTTCGGGAGGGTTTCGATTAATTCCTGCTCCGTCTCCCGGCTGAAGTCTGCTAGTTCACCACCGGAGTCGAGTATTGCGTCCGTCGTCATAATACCGGGTCCTCCGGCGTTAGTTACTACGGCCATTCTCGGCCCGTCCGGGAGGTTCTGTTTGCTCAGCGTTTCCGAGCTACTGAATAGATCGTCGACGTCAGAGACCCGAGTAACCCCGACTCGCTTGAATGCGGCGTCGTATATCTGATCTTCCCCGGCCAGTGAACCGGTGTGAGAAGCTACGGCTTCGGCGCTTCTGGAATACTTGCCCGCCTTTATTACCAGAATCGGTTTGGTCCTTGCGAATCCCCTTGCAGCGCTCATGAACTTCTCCGCATGTTTAACTGCTTCCATGTACATTATTATACTGCTTGTCTTTGGATCCTGGCCAAAGTAGTCTATAAGGTCGCCGAAGTCTATGTCCAGCATGTTCCCCACGGAAACGAACGCACTAAATCCGACTTTTGCCTTTGTCGACCAGTCAAGAATTGCCGATCCCATTGCGCCACTCTGAGATAAGAAAGCGACTTTGCCGGGTGAAGGATCCTTGCGGAGGAACGTAAGGTTTAAGTTTTGACCTGGTCTGATAGTTCCCAGACAATTAGGGCCGAGAAGCCTCATTCCGTGTTTTTTTCTCGCGGATTCTAATTTTTTCTCCAGTTTTTTTCCTTCTTTGCCCGTTTCGCTAAAACCTGCAGAAATTATGATACCCGCTTCAATTCCTGATTCCCCGCATTCCTCAACTATATCCGGAACCGTCTTGGCCGGCGTTGCTATAATGGCCAGGTCTACTTCGCTTTCGATATCTTTGACGCTGGAAAACGCCTCGATATCCATTACCGTTTCCTTGTCGATGTTGACGGGGTATATTTCCCCTTCGAAGCCCTCGACTATATTCTGCATCAGAGTAGCCCCTACGGAGCCTTCCTTTTCGCTTGCTCCGATCACGGCTAAAGATTCTGGATTGAAGATTTTATCTAGTTTTTCAGCTGGCATCTTACCCCCTCCCGGGCGTAAATAATTACACCCTCAAATATAACTATTACCTAAGTCATGCGATTCTCTCTCCTAAGACCAACTTATAATTCAGTCTACAGGAAAAAATAATCCCTATTTGAGAAACTTAGTTATCTTCACCTATTAGGTGATATCTAAAGCGTTAAATCAAGTCCCTCTTCCAGGGCTTTCAACCAGCACCCAGTTTGATATC
>JAIPHJ010000002.1 GCA_021735245.1 Candidatus Bipolaricaulota bacterium | reverse complement strand
CAAAAAACCTCTTCTGTAAACCGGTTTCACGTTCGAAGTTCATATTAAACTGGGTGCTGGACCAATTTCTGTTTACCAAATAAGCCTTCGGTTAACTCTTCTCTGTTAATTTAAGAGGTCAAAACCGCTTAATTTTGGTGGGAGTTGAATCTAAGTTGTGTTGTTATTGATCCATCCTTCAATTTCTCGTCTAAATACATAAAACCGCAATTGAAAACAAACAAGTCAAGAACCCCGCCCCAAGGGACGGGGCTTGTAGAAAAACAGGTTTAACTACGGACTTTGTTCTTTTACAAAAGAAGACCCAGCAGTCACGGCAACCGGCCGTTCCACTGGCCCGGGGTATTCTGTCCGAGGTTAGAAAAAAAAGCCTACTGACTCAATTCGCCAAGGGTTTCGGAGTGACTCTGGACTTCTTCCTGAAGGCTGGATAAATCGGCCCGCAGGTCGGTGATAAGACCCCCCAACCTATTTTCGAGGCTATCGTTTTCTTCCGAGAGTTCCGCTACTGACTTTTTGAACTCCTCTCTGTAAGAGGATAGTTTGCTGCTCAAGCCTTCAACAGCCGTTTTTATTCCCTTGACCTCATCGCTCCTTGCTGTATCACTTTCCTCCAGCTTTTCGATACGGGCTTTAAGACCATCCAATTCGCTCTTTACTGAAGTGAGATTTTCTTCTAGCCCAGAATTTTCCTCCGAGAGATTGGATACTGCCTGGTTTAAGTTTTCTTCTATCGAACCTACCTCCGCGAGCAACTGCTCCCTGGATTCGTTCAGGAACTCTATTTCGCCACGCAGCTTCTTTATTGTCCGGTTAACTTCTTTTATATCCTCGCTTCTTTTCGCATCCCTTTCTTCAAGTTCACTTCTGAGCGATTTCAGGTCAGACCGGAAATCTTCGTCTGCAGACCTCAACGAGGAAGTCACGTTGCTTAAGTCTTCCATTGCCGAATTGATCCTGTTGATTTCCTCTTCAAAACCCGTGTCCTTCTGTGTAAGGTCCGAGACCATCTTATCAAAGTCCCTTCTGAACGATTCCAGCTGCGAGCGGAGACCTTCGGTTGAATCCTTCAACGAACTAACTTCGTCATTCAGGTTTTCTGTTGTTGAATTGATCCCTTCGATCTCCTCGCTCCTGGCGGCACCACTTTCCTCCAGAGTTTCCAGCCGATCCTGTAAACTTCCCAGCTGATCCGTTACTGAAGCTAGCTTTTCGTTGAATTCGCCTTCCAGAGTTGACTTCTCTTCTTGCTGCCTGGATTCCAGAGAGTCCAGCCGACTCTCCAGTCGACTCTCCAGATCACTTATCTTCGAGTTAATCTTCTCGACCCTCTCCTGGTCGACCGAAGAACGGATACGTCTATCGTAAGTCAGCCCGACGAACAAGAGACCTCCCACCAGAGCCAGGGTGAGCACGTAAAGGGTAAATTTGGATAAACGAGACATTTTAAGACCCCCCGTTTTTCTTTCTCAGGTTAAACTTCTCTACTCGAGCTTTTCTCTTATAAAATGAGCTTATAGCTTATCGAGGTCCAATTGCAAGCAGGTGGCATTTAAAAATCCATTCTTCTCCGTCTGCCGATTCGGTCGGTCGAGAAGGTATCATTAATGTTAGCGGATGGAATTTCTCTCGGATATTACCCTGGAAGGTTGAGTTTAACGTCTTTCCGCTCCGACAACCCGCTCTCTTTTGGCACTGGGATTATAGAATAAAAGGGAAAGTCATCCAAATTTGGCAGGTGAAATTGGAGGGTTAACGGAAGGTAAAGTTATTATCACGTAAGGTGGTACGAAAATCGTAAGCAAGGGCCGAAAACAGACCAGATACTTTTAAAATGACTCGAACTCGAACTTCTCGATCACTACCTCAATTTCTTCCTGCTTTTCGGGAGGCTCCCCCTTGAACAACCAGAGGTTGATGTGGGTTTTGAGATCCCTTTCCGTCGGTACATGGTATCCCAAGTGGGAATGGGACCAGCTATACTCCGGTTTGGCGAATTGTTTCCTGGTTCCATCCTCGCTAGCATTAGCCCAGTAAGCGATTCGGTTCGGCTTCCAGCGAAAGCCAAACTTTATGGGTAACTCCTCTACACCGACCTCAAAGTAATCCTTATGACCTTCAAGGTATGTTGGCTGTAGCGCAAACGTCGCGTTGGGCCTATTAAGATCGCCCCAGTAAGAGACCTCGACGTCTATCTCCCTGTTCTTTCCTTCGTATACAAATAATCCTAAGACCGCATTAGGGTCAAATCGTTCTTTGAATTCACGAACTGTGAATGTATAGAGACCGTATCCGAGGTCCTTTTTAAGATAGACTTCGGCACAGTGCCACTTTCCCTCCCTCTTCTCTATCCGCAGATGTAGATTCCCCTGGGCATCTACCCAGACGTTTCTTTCATTATCGGAGAAGTAGTTGGGACCAGGACCTCTCTTATACTCGGTAAAGTTTTTAACCTCCCACGTGTAGCCGGAAAACTGTATAGTTCTAGCTCCTACAGTTTGGGTAAAGGTCAATGTGGCTATAAAAAGGGCTAGAACGAGCAAGTTAAGCCGTTTGTAGGATAAGCTAGAAAATATAAAGGGCATATTTATGCTCCCACCACTTGGAGAAACTCCTCAACAATCTCGGGGTCGAACTGACTTCCTGCATTATCTTTTAGCTCCTTGATTGCTTTATCTTTATCCAAGGCTTCTTGATAGGGTCGATCGGTAGTCATTGCGTCCCAGGCATCTACCACGGTGATAATTCGGGCTCCCAGTTCGATCCGATCTCCCTCCAACCCTTCCGGATAACCGGTCCCGTCGTAGCGTTCGTGGTGCTGGCCGGCAATTTTCGCTACTTTCCCTAACTTCTCTATCTGAGAGAGTATCTCTCGGGAGTAGACAGGGTGCTTCTTGATTCGTTCATACTCTTTGTCAGTCAGGCTCTCGGGTTTTGTTATGATTGACCGGTCGATCCCCACCTTGCCTAAGTCATGTAGGTAGGCAGCGTATCGGTAATCGGACAACTCCTCTTCGGACATACCCAGTCGTTTACCGACCCTTTCTCCCAAACTAGCCACCCGGTCCGAATGGACCTCGGTATAGTTACTCTTAATATCTATTACCGACCCCAAAAGCTGGACTATTCCTTCCAGGTAGATACCGCCCGGAGGGGATAGTTCTTCGATAGAATCCTCCACCAGTCTCTCCAGGGTCTGGACCGAAAACAAGGGTTCTATGAATTGCTCCCGGCCGGCAACGTCGAGAATACCGCTTCTCACTTTCTCTCTGTATCCCCCGTGGGATTCTAGGAATTTTCCAAAACCGTCTACCATTTGTCCGCTAGTCATGGTTTCGTGGTCCTCCGCAAGAGAACAGAGGAAGATATCCAGCATGTCCGCTGCTCCCAACAGGTCCGCCTCCACTGGTACCTCGATTCCAGCTTTACCTTCTGGAAAACCGGACCCGTCGTAACGTTCGTGGTGGTCCCTCATTAAAGGAATGGCCCAATTGAAGCCTTCGTATTCTTCCAGGTTTTCAGCTCCCAACGGCCCATGGCTTTTTGCCTGATCCAGTTCGGAGGAGGAGAAGCTTTGTCGTCGGTTTTGGTCAGCCAGAGCGATATGGACGATATGGTGATCTAGCCCTACCCCGCCCAGGTCGTGGATCAACCCGGTGTAAAATAGCTTAGAAGGGTCGGCCTGGCCGGTATCTTCGGCAAGCTTTTTCCCGATAAGGGCCGTACTTATGCCATGATAGCGTTTGCGGTCCTGGTCGTAGTAGAGGGCAGTCGAGAATGCCTCAAACATCTGCTTGTAGGTTTTGAAGTTTACTTTTTCCTCGTCCATCCTAAATCACCATTACCTTGATAGAATCGTATATATTTTGCTTGATAACGATATTATAACTCTATCGGGGTCGCAAGAAGAGTACCCGACCGAAACAAGCTTTATTTTTCCTTGTCCTTGTACATCTTCCTGTCCGCTTCGTTGAGGGCTTCTTCTACGCCTCTCCCTTGATCGGGGTTCCAGTGAGAAATCCCCATCGCCAGCCTGAGGGTAAAGTCCAGCAGTTCCGTTCGTTTATTCCAATCCTCAGTTTTTCCCCTTAACCTGTCGACGGTATTTTTCACTTCCCCGTCAGTCTCCGGAAACATAACCAGGAACTCGTCGCCCCCGTACCTCACCACGGTATCGGCGTCCCTAACGTTTTCCTCGATCAATTCGGCTACCTCTTTTAACACGCGGTCGCCAATCTGGTGAGAGTACCGATCGTTTATTTCCTTGAACCGGTTTACGTCTATCATCAGAAAGCCTAGCTCGTGGCCGTAACGGTTACACCTTTCTACCTCTTCGGGTATGGTTTCGTTGAAGTACCTCCTGTTGTAAAGACCCGTCAGGGGGTCCCGGATGGCCTGTTCGCGTAGCTTTTCCTGGAGCCTGATCCGTTTGACCTCCTCGTTCAGGTGGCCGGCCATGATCTCGGCCAGTTCGAGATCGTCCTCGTCAAACGCCCCTACCTTTTTTGAAGCGGCCTGAAATACTCCAATGTCCCTTATGGGTACGCTCATGTAGCCTCTGAGGTCCGTCCTCGCGGTAGCAGCCTCCTTTTCACCCCGTAGATCTTTACCCGATATAGCTTTTTTGCTCTGAAAAGCCTTGCCGGCCAGACCTTCTCCCAACTCGTGTGCGGTTAATCGTTTTTTGTCAACCTCTTCGGTCGTGGCTACTGGAACAAGCTTTTCGTCTTCAAGCCGGTAAATCGTGCAGTAGTCAAAATCAAGCACCTGACTGGTCACCTCGATTGCGGTTTCGTACAGATCCCCTTCCTCTTTGCACTGCTGGAACTTGTCGACTGCCCCGTGGAGCTCTTTCAGCTTGGCCCTCTGTTCGCCAAGGGCAAACTCCGCTTCCTTTCTTTTGTCTATATCGATAACCACCCCGGTTACTACTTTGTCTTCGCCTTCCAGTTCAGTCACGCTGCCTACGTCACGGAACCACTTGTAGCTTCCGTCCTTTTTCTTTATCCGGTATTCCGCTTCATATTTTTCAGCTTTGCCCTCCAGGTGATCACGCATCGCCTCCATCGCCTCTTCGCGGTCTTCCGGGTGTAGCAGGTCCGTAAAATCGTTGTAGTGTTTGAACCTGTCCGGGGAATAACCAAGCATTCGTGTCTTTAGTTCACTAAATTCTACTTCTCCGGATGGAAGTTCCATCCTCCACCAGGCCAGGTTGCCAGCTTCCATGGCCGCCTCCAGCCTTTCTCTGCTTTCCTCCAGTTGGCGTTCGGCTTCCTTGCGCTCGGAAATATCTCTTGCTATCGAGAGGACACGATTTTTCTCATCCAGCTTAAAGAAATGGGAGCTTATCTCCACCGGGATCCGGGTCCCGTCTTTGGCTTCGTGGGCGGTTTCAAAAGTCAAATGCCCTTTCGAGGCAAGTTCTTCCGTTATTCCCTCTACGTCTACCTCTTCGCCGGCGTCTATTTCCCGGGGAGTCATTTCGAGCAGCTCTTCCCTGCTGTAGCCGAGCATTTCACAGGCCCTGTCGTTTACCTCCAGGAACTTGCCGGCTTCCAGGTTCTCGGTCAACTCCTGAAAGTACAGGGCGTCGTTTGCATTGTTGAATATTTCCCTGAACTTCTTCTCTCTTTTCTCGATAGACCTCTCCAGTTCCTTTCTGGCCGTGACCTCCTCGACTAACGCCATTATTCCTACCACCTGGCCCGACCTGTCGTGGATCGGGGCGGTGGATACGCTTACGTCTATAGTTGAGCCGTCCTTACTTTCGTGCTTTACCTCCACTCCGGAAAAGGAGTCCCCTGATAGTACTTTCTCCCTTAATCTATCGAATTCCGCTTGTTTCTCTTCGGTAATGATCGGGAGACGGTTCCCGAGCACTTCCTCTTTCTTCCACCCAAATATATTCTCGGCGGCTTCGTTCCATATCGATTTCACCCGGCCTTGCGGGTCCAGGTCGAATACAGCAAGCGGAGAAGCCTCTATAAGCGAACGAAAAGCTTCTTCTGTTGTAGTAGCCTTGTTCATCTATATAACCTCTAATTTGTTACGAGGGTTTAATCAAATCTACTTCTTCACCCTTCACCATATCAAGGACGATTTCTACTATCCGGGGATCGAACTGGGTCCCGGCGTTTTCCTTCAGCTCGCTGACGGCTTTCTCCTTTGGCAGCGCCTCCCTGTAGGGCCGGTCCGTTCGCATGGCGTCCCAGGCATCGGCTACGGCGACGATCCTTGCTTCCAGCGTTATCTCTTCTCCTTCAAGTCCCTCAGGATAGCCGGACCCGTCGTAATGTTCTTGATGCTGGCCGATTATTTTGGCTGCTCGGCTTAGCTGATCGACTTGACCGACGATCCTTTCCCCTATCTGTGGATGTTTTTCCATCTCTTTCCACTCTTCTTTAGTTAATTCCCCCGGCTTGCCGAGGATCGAATCAGGTACCCCTAGCTTACCTATATCGTGGAGGATAGAAGCATAGCGGATCTGTTCCATCCTTTCTTCCGACAACCCCATCTTTTTGCCCACCTCTACTGATATTTCCTGTACCCGGTCTATGTGTTCTCCGGTATATTCGTCTTTGGCTTCAATAGTTCGGTTGAGTGCCTGTAGGGTACCTAAGGTAGCCCGTTCTAACTTCTTCTCAGCCTCTTTTCTCTTCGTTATATCAAGGGTGTATCCGAGGTAACGGTCCCCCGATATCCTAACGGCGTTTACTACGAAGTACCCCTTGCTTCCATCCTTCCGCAAATAGGGGAGCTCCCCTTTCATTTCCCCTGTTTCCAGAAGTTCCTGGAAAGATTCCCGGATATCATCTATAACTTCCGGTAGTTGAAGGTCCGCTACGTTCATTTCGAGCAGTTCCTCTTCTGAATAACCGGTAATATTGCAGGCGGTCTCATTGACTTCGAGGTAGTTGCCCTTTTCATCGACGATAAATACTCCCACTGGGGCGTTCTCTACGTAACTCCGGAACTTCTTTTCGCTCCTTTTTAGACCCTTTTCAATCTCCAGCTCGTGAAGGGCGAACCCGATGTCGCCCGCTACCTCCTCGATCAGCTCCCTTTCTTCATCATCCTCAAGGAGGTGAGCAGGGGCGGAGGCAGAAAGGAGCCCGTAGACCACTCCATTGTATTCCAGCCTCACGTTGATCGCTCAATGATCCTTGTAGCTTTCGGACAGAGGGCAATCTTTGCAGGTAGAAGAAGGGTCCTTTACGGTAAAAACTTTTGAGTCGGCCAGCGGTTCCTTTATGCAAGCAGGGGACCGGCCGGCTTCGATACGTTCCAGTAACTCCTCGAACTCCTCTCCCACCCCTTCCTGGGCAGCAGCGGTCAAATTCCTGGATTCATCAAGCAGGGCCACCCAGACGTGTTCATAACCTCGAGCCTCGATTAACTCCTCGCAGGCTCTCTGGATTAACTTCTCCTCGTCCTCCTCTCTGACGAGCAACTGGTTTACGTTCCGGACCGCCCGGAGGAGGGACTCCAGCTCCTCTTTATCGGCCAAAGCCTTTTCCCTGTCATCAATTAACCGGGAGGCAAAAATGCCAATGACTAACAGGCCACTGAACCAGAAGATCCTTATGTACAGCTCGTGTGGGGGGATGTTTGTAAAGGTGAGGCCTAAAAGGGAACCTTCCATGAAGAATAAATAATCCAGGACTCCGTCCATTACCCAGATAAAAGCCCCCAACAGGGCGGCTACCTTTATGACGTCCCTTCGTATTTGTAGGTTCATTGTAGTATAAAAATACCTCTGATCCGATTGAGGCGCAAATAGAATAGGATTATAGGTTACAAGAGGGATATATCCAAATTTGTCAGTGAAATCGGAGGATCAAGTGTTAACGAAAAATGATATTATTGGCAGAGATTAGAACGTAAAGTGGTACGGAAATCTTAACCAAAGACCTTTATATCCAGCCCGCCAATCACGTGTCTCCTCACAGGGAGTTCTTTCATTTTCTTCCAAAACGTAAGCCTGAAGTTCTTCAGCAGATTTAAATTTATCTCGTTAGGCAATATCGTTACCACGATCTCCACACTTAAGCTCCCAAGCAAACTCTCCACTTTCCCTGGGATAAGATTTATCATACCAGTAGGGCAGAATACTGAGTAATGTAGGTGAGGAGCTAGGTTTAGTTAATATTGTTTTTAAAGTGTAATCCTCACCCCTGTTTATACCAGTCGCTATCTGCATTATCTCGTTCGTATACTCCCGCTGATTTATTATTCTCTGTGTAAACTTCTATAAAATTACCCTGGAATGAATTTCCAGCTACGTCCACACTTTCTCCTATCTCGACCGAGGTTAAGTCGCCGTTATAGAATGCCCCTTCTCCGATCGTTTTCACGCTACTCGGTAGCTTTATTGAGGTCAGGCCATTTTTGTAGAATGCCGCTTCTCCAATTACCTCCACGCTATTAGGTATTACAACAGAAGACAAATTATTTTTTTGAAAGGCCCCTCTACGGATTTCTTTTACCCTACCCGGCAGCTTTATAGATGTTAGATCATTGTCATAGAATGCCAATTCTCCGATCACTTCCAAACTTTCTCCCATATTTACCGAGGTTAGGGCGTTTTTCGCAAACCCTCCCTTTCCTATGGCTTCAACCCTGTCGGGTATCTTTATCGAGGCTAAATTATTGACTGCAAAAGCCCTCTCTGCGATCTTTCTTAAACCAGCTGGAATCTTCACGGAGGACAGGTTGTTACCGTAAAATGCCGCCGTCCCGAGCATTTCCAGGCTACTGGGTATATCGACAGAAGGCAGATCATTTTTCGCAAATGCTCCCCCTCTAATTTCTTTAACACTGTCCGGTATTTTTACGGAGGTGAGATTATTGTCCTGAAATGCGGCTGCTCCGATTACTTCCACGCCATCCCCTATCTCAACTGAACTCAACTTATTTTTATGAAAGGCCTGCTTTCCAATTTTTTTAACCCTTCGCGGTATATCAACTGAATTAAGGTCGTTACCATAGAATGCCCCCAACCCAATTTCTCTTACGCTGTCCGGGATATCAATCGAGACAATCTCGTTAACGCTGAACGCGCCCCTTCCGATCACTTCCAGTCCCTCGACCAACTCAGCTGTTTCCAGGTTATTCTCAGCAAACGCCTGCATTCCAATTTCTTTAATGCTGTTCGGTATCTCAACTGAAGTCAGGTCGTTAACACTGAACGCCCACGCCTTAATTTCCTCCACGCCATCCGGGATCTCGACCGAGGTTAAGTCAGTGTCGGTGAATGCCTTCAATCCAATTTCTTTCACATCTACCCCGTCTATTTTAGAAGGGATAACTACGTCCGACCCTCCAGCAACCTCATACCCCGTTATTGCCCCTGCTTCGGAATCAAATTCAAAGTAACTCGAATCGGTTACTCCCTCGCTCTCGGCCAAAACGGATTGGGTCGAATAGACACAGGTAAAAACCACCAAGGCCGCCAGGAGAATTGATAAAGCCTTATTACTACTTTTTTCTGGATTTCCCGTAAACATAAATTTGCCTCCTTTGTCTACCGGTATTATATACCACACGGGAAAATAATCGAAATTTAACCCGCCGGATCGTTTAAACCACATAGAATTGTTCTGAGAGCATGCTATTTTCCGAATATGTGGACGACATAGCGTCTAAGAAGATTAACACTTCAGCCGAAAATAAGGGACTACATTGGGTTAGTAATAAACTTCACGTACGACAGTCGAGGCAGGGAAGATTTGATATACTAAAGATCGACTCAGACCGGGGTGACTTAACAGAGTGCCAAAACAAACGCATCTTCTCCCTTAAATAATGAATTGTCAAAACGGCCCAGGCCAGGAACCCCAAATCTTGCATTTATTTTACGGAAGTTATATTGTAACTTTAGTTCTTTGATTATTCGCTATTCATCTCTTTCAAATGGCATCGATAAAATAGGGGGTTTTACCGTTGACTAAATTAAATCAACTTTCGACGGCTACAATAGTTTTCCTGTTGGCCGTCGCGGTCCTAGTTGTCGGCCCTAACATTGTGGCTTCTGAGGAGGATACGGGTAAAAGTTTGGATAGCTTAAATTTCAAAATTGACGGAACTGTCAGGGGGGAACCAGCGGTAACCGAGTACTGGTTCGACAATATTAACACCGAAAACGAGCTATTCCGAATGACCACAACCAGTAAAGACGAAGATAAAGTACTGCAGGAGTGGATAATGGATAAGGAAAAGAGAGTCTTTTACAGGGATATAGAAAGTACCGGTGGTAAGTGGCAGGAAATTCCCAATGGAGAGGCCATGTGGAAAAAGATGAGGAACCCATTTCTAAATGAAAAGGGTGTGGCTTTTTGGCTTGGGGTCGAAGGAGAAGAAACGTATACCATAATGGAAGTAGAAGAAGGAGAGGAAGAGGAAGTCAAGCTATATGAGATATCCGTCAACGAACCCATTGAGGAGTCAACTTTCGAGCCCGAATAACGGTGCCCTCTTTAAGGGGATTCTTATGTGAACGTTAATAAATTTGGCTCACTGTTAGGAGATCAACCTGTTTTGGGTCCTCCAGATCCTCTATTTCGCCGAACCTGGTTTCCTGGCCCCGGTTGTAGTAGCCGTTGGCAACGTCTTCGGGTTTTCTTCAGAAAGGAAGGCCTCTCTTTCGGCCTCCATTATCTTTTCAAGTCGTTCCTTAACCCTGTTCTTAAGCATTTCATTCAACGGTTTGTCAAACTCTTCTAATTCTATACTTTCATCGGTCATGGGGTTTTCTCCTCCTTTTATAATTTGATCATTCTATTCTTAATGAGGAGGAGACCCCTTTTTCACATTCATACACGACAAACGGTCCGGTATGGAGCAGGGAAACGGACAAAACTTATGTTGCCTGCCTAATTTTTCCAGAACCGGAGTTTTGGTTGCAATTATTTCAACTCTGGTTAGACTTTATTTATTAAATTAAGTAAGTCTCTCGCTTCTCCGGAGGGTAAATGAAAGATCTATCGCGCTCCGAAAACTCGAGAAGCATCAGTAAAGAGCTGATGCGTGACTACAATACGAGGGCGGTTATATCTCTCCTTTACAAAGGGGACCCGATTCCCCGGAAAACAATCGCCCAAATAACAGGTCTGGCCCCAGCCACAATCTCCAATATAACCTCGAAGTTAATTTCTTCCGACCTCATAGTAGAGGTTGGTGTGAGTCAATCAACCGGCGGTAGAAAGCCAACTTTACTTGACATCAACGACGATTTTGGGTCCGTAGCAGCCGTTAAGATAGAAAATAGAAGGGTAATTTCCGGTTTTTACGACCTGAGCACCAATAAGATAGATGGCAACACTACGGAAATTGAATCCGAGCCAGACCTGGATACGGTTCTAGAAATAATCAGGCAAGATCTTAACTCTTACTCTGAAACCGGAGAGGTCCTCGGTTTGGGGATAGGCGTATCCGGTTTTATATCGGACGGCGGAACTATTATTTATACACCCATCCTGGACTGGAGCGACGTGCCGCTGGCTGACGTTCTCCTACCTGATAGTTCAATTCCAGTAGTAGTTGATAACGACGTAAATGCTTTCACTCTAGCCGAAGGATGGCTGGGAGCGGGCAAGGATTACGAAGATTTTCTCTGCTTAACCGTTGGAGAAGGAGTCGGCGCCGGACTGATGATCGACGGAACGCTCCATAGAGGTGCTATCGGCGGCGCAGGCGAAATAGGTCACATCACTCTGGATCCAAATGGGCCACGCTGCCGCTGCGGCGAAAATGGTTGCCTGGAGGCCCTGGCATCAGACTACTTCCTGAGAAACGAAATTGAAAACCTGGACTTTAAACCACCGACTATAGAAAACCTTTCCAGCCTTGCGTCCGAGGGCGACGGACAGGCCCTGGAGATATTCCAGAGATTGGGCTATAACCTCGGTCTTGGTATCAAGAATCTCGTAAATACACTAAACCCGGAAGCGGTATTGCTGGGAGGCGAGAGACTGAGCGAGGCGGATTTTTTTATGCCCAGGTTGAAAAAAGAGGTCTTGAACCACTCTTTTCCGGAAGAAGACAGGGAATTAGAAATCGTACGTGCAACGCTGGGACAAGAAGGTTGGTTGATCGGGGCTGCTTTGCTGGCAATTCGGAACTTCCTCAACCTGCCCCTTCACCACAAAGTTAGAAGGATAGAAGAGCCAGGGGGAAAGCAATTAAAAAATAAACAGTAACGATTTTTCGGTCCTTTTGATTTAATTAATCGGGGGGGTTAAAATGAAAAATTCTTCGTCCCATCTAATCGTCCTGATGATATTGGTTTTCCTTTTGACAGCCGGAGGATTGGCCGGGGGGGGAGCCGCGGAGAAGTCGGATAGACTTAACCTCGCCCTTATCTGGCACCAGCATCAACCTCTCTACAAGGATGTCAGGAAACAGAAGTATGAGCTACCCTGGGCCCGGGTTCACGCCGTACAGGAGTACTTCGACAGCCCACTAATTCTAAAACAGTTCGAAGAAATTGAGGTTACTTATAACCTCGTGCCCAGCTTGCTCGACCAGATAGAGGATTACGTCGAAATTAGCGAAGAAGAAAAGGATAGAGGGGGAGCCTATAAATACATCGGGGCAACTGATCCTCACCTGAAACTGGCGTTGAAGGATCCGAAAGAACTAAGCCGGAAGGAACGAGAAAAAGTAGAGGACGAGTTCTTCTCCCTTAATCCCTATATGTTCGACGACAACGGAGACGATCCTTACTATTCTCCCAGGTACGCGGAGCTAAGGGAAGTTTCCGATGAGAGAAGCCTAACAGCCGATGAAATTACAGACCTGAGCGCGCTCTTCTTTCTCTGGCAGATATCTCCAAGGCTCCACGAGGAGTACGGGTTAACAGATCTTCGGGGAAAAGAAAATTACGAGAGATCTGATGTAATCAGAACTATCGAAGCTCAGCGGGATATTTGTCGGGACTTGATCGACGAGTACAAGGAAGTCGCCGAAAAAGGTTCCGAGATAATTACCAGCCCTTACTATCATCCCCTCCTACCACTGCTTATGGACGAAGGCTGGGAAGGAGTAAGCAAGGAACCATGGCCGGAAGATACCCGGAACCAGCTCAGGCGGGGTATAGACCGTTACGAAGATATCTTCGGTCAATCTCCAGCTGGACTCTGGCCCCCGGAACAGGCGGTCAGTCAGTCCATAGTTGGCCCGGTGGTGGAATCAGGTTTCGACTGGTTCGTTTCCGATCAAAAGGTACTGGCAGATAGTTTAGGGGAAACTCCTTATGAGACAGCTAACGAAACCCTATAGAGTTTCAAGTCAGAAAGGAGAAGCTTACGTTTTCTTTCGCTACAGCGAACTTTCGGACAATATAAGTTTTAGCTATGGCAATAAATCAACAAGTTATGCGGTAGACGATTTTATAGAAGAGCTTAAAGAAATAAAGGAAAACCTGGCAAACCCCAGGGAGAAGCTGGTAACGATAGCAGTTGATGGAGAAAACTGGATGTTCATGGCCGGGTACCCAAACAATGGACGGTCTTTCCTTGAAGAGCTCTACCGAGAGCTGGAGAAAACGGAATGGGTAAAAACAACCACTCCAGGGAAATTTATAGAGAGCCAGAAAGGAGAAACCACAGAAATCGATAAACTGGCCACCGGTTCATGGGCCGGGGACCTTTCAACCTGGAGAGGGGAACCGGAAGAGGACCGAGCCTGGCGGAGGTTGATTGAAGCCAGACAAGCTATCCAGGAAGAGCCACCTGGTTCTCCTGCAAGAAATGCAATCCTGGCAGCTGAAGGTAGCGATTGGTTCTGGTGGTACGGTACGGACAAGGACTCCGGAAATGACGAGATTTTTGACGGGTTATTCAAAACACACCTTATTAATTCCTACCGCCAATCGGGTTATTCCAGGGAGGATATACCTGCAGAATTATTTGTGGATAAGTCACCACCAATTGCCGAAAACCTCGGCGGAGTAAAAGTAACCCTTGACGGCACGATCACCTCAGAAGAAGAGTGGAGAAATGCGGTTCATTTCCAGACCGATGCCAGCGAAATTTATACCGATCTTTACCTTGGTTACGGGCCAAACGACCTTTTCGTCAGAATAGATACCGTAGAAGAAGCCCGAAAATATATCGGGCAAGACCTTAGTTTTAACCTGTATCTGAGCGGTGAAACCAGGGCAAACGCCAGAACCCGATATGGGGAAACAAAGTTGGGCTTTCCGTTATCTCAAATGGTGTCCCTCCACATGGAAGATGTGGAAGCTGACGGAACCTGGAATGTCTTTCGTTACAGAGCTGACGGCAAAAGAAACTGGAAGTTCGCCAGCAGTATTTCAAACCTCTCTCGGCGAGTGGCAGAGGTGGGAGAAATAATAGAATTCAAGTTTCCTTATGAAACTATTAATATCGAGCCCGAAGAAAACTTTACTTTAAGGCTTTCGGCGGAAAGAAGAAAAGCCGGTACCCAATTAACTTCCATACCTGAACGTCCGGTAAGGACGAGAATTCCAAAGCCTCTCAGCGGAACAAGAGTCTTCACAGTTAACGATCCTGAGGGAGATGACTACGGCCCTGGCAATTATTCATACCCGAAAAATTCCGTATTCGACCACGAAGGACTCTTCGACCTGAGAAAATACGAAATTTATGACGCCGGTGACAAGTGGCTATTGAGCTTCGAGTTCGGAGCAATGACCAACCCCTGGGACGCCCCTCTCGGCTTCAGCCATCAATTGATTAACCTCTATATAGACTCAGAAAAGGGTGGAAAAGTCGAACCTCGTAAAGAAGGCGCGGGTGTTAGGTTCTCGTCCGAAGCAACCTGGGATTACTTTGTTAAAATTGCCGGGTGGCCTGGATACGGCAGGGAGCTGGTTACTGCAGACGGAGAGGGGTACAAGATCGACGTATCTTCGAACGTAAAACAGAAGCGAGTGATAGCGGGAATACCGAAGGAGTTGCTGCCGGAGATAGATGGAAACCACTACCTGATGGTTTTCTCCCAGGACGGTTACGGACGGGATCACATCAGAACAGTCCAGAAAGAAGCTTCAACCTGGCAGGGTGGTGGTGCTAAGCACCCATCTGTTTCTTCAAACGTTTACGATTACCTGGCGCCGGCAGGAGAACAGAAAAATATTCTATCCAGCTACGATCGAACGGAAAAGAAGTACGCTACTTTAAAACCTTTTAAAGTTTCACCGAACCCGAATACGGGAGGTGGTGAGTAGAACAAACGTTAAAGGTCAGATTAACTGGTAACTATCTTTAACTACTTCTAATACAGGAGGGACTAAAATGAAAAAAGCTTTGATTATTACTTTGAGTCTGACCCTGGTACTGGGTACAGTCTTTGCCGCCAGTGCCAAAAAGGCGGGGGTTCTGGAAATCTGGACTGACAAAGTCCGTTACGAAATACTCAAACCGATTACGGAGGATTTCGAGGACGATTACAGCGTAGACGTCGAACTTTCACAGATTAATTACGACGATATTAGGTCTCAGTTCAACAAGGCTGCACCATCGGAGGAAGGTCCCGATATCCTAATCGGAGCCCACGATTGGACGGGAGAGCTGGCCCAGAATGGCTTACTTGAACCGATAATTATGTCGGAAGACCTAAAGGAGGAATTCACGGAAGTCAGCCTGGACGCCTTCACCTACAACGACAGCATTTATGGCCTGCCGTACTCCATGGAGGCAATCGCCCTGATCTACAACAAGGAACTCGTCGAAGAACCCCCGGAAACGTGGGACGAATTAATGGAGGTTGCACGGGAGCTGACGAACCCTGAGGAAAAGAAGTACGGGTTCGTTTATCCCGGGACGGGTGACCCCTATCACACTTATCCATTCATCAGTGCACACGGAGGTTACATATTCAAGTACGAAGGGGGATTCAACCCGGATCAATTAGGCCTGACCACTGAAGGCGCCTTGAAAGGACTGAGAATACTCGACAAAATGTACGAGGATGGCCTAATTCCTCAGGGTATAGATTACAGTACATCACAGGGACTATTCACAGAGGGGGACGCCGGCATGTGGATGACTGGACCCTGGGCCATTAGTGGAGTCAAGGATGCGGGAATTGACTTTGGTGTCATGAAACTTCCTCCCATGGACGGAAACCAGCCCAAGCCTTTCGTCGGAGTTAACGGATTCTACCTCAGCAGTTACGCCGAGGATACGGTCCTTGCAAACGAGTTCCTGACCAATTACGTAGCTACAGAAGATGTTATGATGGAACTTTACGAGAAAGGAAATCGACCGCCAGTTTACAAGCCCGTAAGGGAGAAGGCAAAGAACGACCCAACTACCGCTGCTTTTCTCGAGAGCGCAAGCGTTGGCACACCGATGCCCAATATCCCTGAAATGAACGCAACCTGGGGAGCTTTGACTGATAAGTTACAGTTGATCTCTCAGCAAAAACAGGAACCAGAAGCAGCCATGGAAGCCGCAGAAAAAATAATTAAAGAGGCAATAGGGCAGGGAGAATATTAACCACGAAGTTTACCGGGCCGGCTGGAGCTTAGGCCGGCCCTGATATTTTCCAGGGGATTTGATCATGACAAATATATTAAACGAAAGCAATTATGGCTTGTTCTTTAAATTAATCTTTCTCGGCCTGCTGGACGCCATCGGGATCTGGGCGTCCGTCCTTCTTTACTTTCAGGGTGCATACGGTTTCATTGTCGCCCTTTTACTCGGGGCCGCGACTATACATTACGTATTTCTTTCTGACCGGACCTACCCGATTCGGTACATGGTTCCCGGGTTGATCTTTCTATTTGCCTTCGTAGTTTATCCAATTGGCTATACATTCTACCTCTCCACGACCAATTACGGTACAGGTCATATTTTAAGCAAGCAACAGGCGATAGAATCACTTGAAGGCCAGTATTATCAACCCGAGGATCCCGTCTCCTATAGCTTCGAAGCCTATAAGAACAATCAAGGGGACATTAAGCTAATTCTCCAGTCTAATACAGGTGATAAGACGTACCTGACCGGAGGAGAAGAGTTAACAGAAGTAAATCTCGGAAACGAACGTTTCGTGGACTCTGATGAGGACGGAACGATAGAGAGTTTTGGAGACTACGAGCTGATGAGCCGAACCGAGGTTATTGGGGTCTTACAAAAACTGCAAAAGTGGAAACCGAAAGCTAATGGCGTAGCACTTCAGATGAGTAACCTAACCACATTTGACCAGCGAATATCGCGTTACGAGTACCTGGATGAACAAGATCGCATTCGGGACCGGCAAACGGGGGAGCTATTCCGGCCGGAAGAAGGAACCTTTGTTTCTACTACGACCGAACGTAGTCTCGAACCGGGCTTCAAGGCAACCGTTGGTTTAGAAAACTTCTCAAAGATATTCAGGGATCCTATGATCACCGGCCCTTTCCTGCGGGTATTTACCTGGACATTCATCTGGGCATTTATGAGCGTGCTGACTACTTTCGTGCTCGGTCTGGGCATTGCAATAATACTTAGTGATTCCCGGTTGCGGTTAAAGCCATTGTACAAAGGCCTTCTCATTTTACCGTACGCCATACCTGCCTTCATATCGGCGCTGATCTGGCGGGGGTTTTTCAATACAAATGTGGGAATAATAAATACGAAATTGCTTCAGCCTCTCCTCGGTTTAAGTCCCGCCTGGTTTCAGGATCCGCTTCTGGCTAAAGTAGCCGTTCTCATAGTCAATCTCTGGCTCGGGTTTCCGTACATGATGGTCGTTTGTCTCGGAGCATTACAGAGCATTCAGCCCGAGCTTTACGAAGTGGCAAAAGTAGACGGAGCTTCACCCTTCCAGCAGTTCCGGAAGATTACCTTGCCACTATTAATGGTTTCCGTCGGCCCGCTGCTAATAGGATCCTTTGCCTTCAACTTTAATAACTTCAACATAATATTTCTCGTGACCAGGGGTGAACCACCAATTGTCGGAGCAACTACCGCCGGCTCGACCGACATATTGATCTCTTACACCTATAAACTTGCCTTTGGCGGCCAGGGAGCGACCCAATACGGTCTGGCGGCTGCTATTTCGATAATAATATTCCTTATTATCGGAACTATCAGTGCAATAAACTTCCACTATACGGGTGCTCTGGAGGAGATGAGCGAAAATGTTTAATACAAAGTCAGTTTTTAAACGGTTCTGGTCATGGTTTTCAGGCAGGGGCTTCAAACACTTAATTATGCTAGCCGTGCTGGCCTTCGTCCTCTACCCCATAATCTGGATAATTTCTGCCTCAGTTAATCCCGTTGGCTCGCTTTCCGCCCAGAGCCTTGTACCGGATAACCCCACGCTTGAGAACTACCGGCTTTTCTTTCTGGGCGGCGCCGACAAGTACAACGCTCCATTTCTTCTCTGGCTCTGGAACAGCCTTAAACTATCGGTCCTGACCGGATTAATCGGCACCGCCATGTCCGCTCTGGCTGCATACGCCTTCTCCCGATTCCGCTTTACTGGAAGGCGAACCGGACTACTGGGACTTCTACTCGTGCAATTGTTCCCCCAGATGCTTGCCATGGTTGCGTTATACTTCCTTTTACTCCAAATCGGCGACCTAGCTCCGTGGCTTGGATTAAATACCCATACTGGCCTACTGATGGTTTACCTCGGTGGAACACTCGGTTTCCACACCTGGCTTTTAAAAGGCTTCTTTGATTCAATACCCCATTCACTCGAGGAGTCCGCCCAGGTCGATGGCGCTTCTCACTTCCAGGCATTCATCAGAATAATATTGCCTCTGGCCCGACCGATGCTCGCCGTTATCTTCATTTTAACTATGATCTTCGTCTACTCGGACTTCATCCTGGCCAGCATACTGCTTCAGGATACTAGCCAGTACACGTTAGCCGTCGGGTTAAAGCTGTTTATATTCGGAAGCTACAACCAGCGCTGGGGTATATTTGCGGCAGCAGCCTTAATTGGGGCAGTACCTATAGTAACTATATTTTTAAGCCTCCAGGATCAGATCGTTGCCGGTCTGACCCAGGGTTCGGTCAAAGGATAACCAATAAATATTCTAAATAATAAAACTCTGAAAGATTTCTACCCCCCAGAACTCGGACGAGGAAAGATTCACTGAGAGGGCAAAGTAAACGCGTTTAGTTAATTTGTCAGGGAGTTCATTCGTTCCAGGTCTGGATGAGTTTATTTCTTACACATGATTAAAATTAGAGGTGAAAACAGTGGAAGCTGACAAGCCTTCAGTGGCTTATTTCTGTATGGAGTACGGCCTGGCCGAGGAGATGAAAATATATGCCGGTGGACTCGGTATCCTGGCTGGCGACATCCTTAAAACGGCAAAAGATCAGGATTTGCCCATGATAGGGATCGGAATCCTCTGGCGCCAGGGTTACACCAAACAGGTGATAAACGAAAAAGGTCGCCCGGTGGATACCTACCCGCGAAACGATTACACGTACGATTATCTTGAGGATACAGGCATAAAGGTTTACGTAAAGATAAAGAACGAAGAGATAGCTTGCCGGGTTTGGAAGCTCGAAAAATACGACAACGCACCGCTCTATCTGCTCGACACCAATCTAAAGGAAAATTCAAACAAGTGGATAACCGGCCAGCTTTACGGATGGTTCGAGGAAGAACGAATCGCCCAGGAGATTGTCCTCGGAATCGGCGGTGTGAAAGCGTTAAGAAGGCTGGGTTTTGAACCAGATATATATCACTTCAACGAAGGGCATGCCGTTCTCGCGGGAACCGAGTTAATCAAGGAAAAAACTAAAGCCGGACTCAGTTTCGAGGAAGCGTACTCCCGAACCAGAGAGGAAATTGTCTTTACCACGCATACTCCAGTTGAAAAGGGAAACGAAGAGCACAGTATGAGAGTAATGAAATATATGGAAGCGTTTAACGGATTATCCGAAGAAGAGATGGAGAGTATTGGCGGTAAACCGTTCAATATGACCGCTGCTGGGTTACGGCTTGCAAAAGCCGCAAATGGCGTCTCTCAGCTACACAAAGAGACTGCCAGAGATATGTGGAAGCACGTGGACGATAGACCGAGCATCCAGGGGGTAACCAACGGAATCCATCGCGATACCTGGGTCGATCCGGAGATATCCGGGGCGGAAAAAAAGGAAGAGGTATGGAAGAGACACACTGAGCTACAGCGTGCTCTCGTTGACTACGTAAAGGATAGAACTGGAGTAGAGCTCGATCAGAATAAACTGATAATAGGATTTGCTCGTCGGGCCGCACCTTACAAGCGGGCAAACCTGATCTTTTCCAGTAAGGAGAAAATATCACCCTACCTGGAAAGCGGCGACATTCAGTTAGTGTTTTCCGGTAAAGCCCACCCCCTCGACGATACAGGTAAGGACATAATAACCGAACTGGTCGATAAATCCGAGGAGTACCCGGAAAGCGTCGTGTTCCTCGAGGATTACGGGATGGAAATAGGAAGTTTCCTGACCCGGGGAGTCGACGTCTGGCTAAACAACCCGAGACGCCCCATGGAGGCGAGCGGAACGTCGGGAATGAAGGCGGCAATGAACGGCGTGCTAAACCTGAGCGTACTTGACGGGTGGTGGCCAGAAGCATGTGAGCACGGGAAAAACGGCTGGCAACTAGGAGACGGTTACGAGGGTGAAGGACAGGATCAACATGACAGGGAGGCACTTTATCGTGTACTTTTGAACGAGGTCGTGCCAACCTATTACGAAAACAGGGAAAAGTGGAAAGAGATGATGGCTACAAGCATTGAATCGACTTATGAAGAATTTTCCGCGAAGAGCATGCTTGATAAATACTACGAAAAACTTTACAGCAGAACTGAAACTTAACAGGAGGAGCAGAATGCCCGAAGGTCGACGGAGATTGACTTCCTTCGACGATTCGAGTGTCCAAAACATCCGGCCGCCTGAATGGGTAAGGGATGCCGTGTTTTACCAGATATTTCCTGAAAGGTTTTACAACGGAAATCGGGATAATGACCCCGAAAACGTTGAAGATTGGGGGGAGAAGCCAACGAGAAACAATTTTTTTGGTGGTGATTTAGCAGGCGTAAAAAGTAAGCTGGACTACCTGGAAGAACTCGGAATTACCGCAATTTATTTAAATCCGATCTTCAACTCTCCCTCAAACCACAAGTACGACACGACTGACTATTACGAAGTCGACCCTCGATTCGGTGATACGGAACTTTTGAAATCTCTCGTGGAATCAGCTCACGACCGTGATATGAAGGTCGTCCTGGACGGCGTTTTTAATCACTCCGGGGAGCATTTTTTTGCATTCGAGGACATTAAAAAGAACGGTAGTGACTCAAAATACTGGAACTGGTATGAGGTCGATAATTTTCCAATTGAGGATGAGCCCGAACCAAACTACCGCTGCTGGGCAGGGGTATCCAGTATGCCGGAATTCGACAGAACGAACCCGGAGGTACGTGAATTCCTCCTCGAGGTCGTTCAGCACTGGATAAAGGAAGCTGACATCGACGGCTGGCGTCTGGATACTGTAAATTACCTGGAACCGGGTTTTGTTCGTGCCGTAAGATCCGCGGCAAAAGAAATAAAACCAGGGGCTTACGTGATGGGAGAAGTAGTTGGCCCCGCCTCCTCCTGGTTTAAGTCCGCTGCTCTTGACGGAGTCATGAATTACGAACTATACAGGTTTCTGATGGACTTTATTGCTCGCGATCAGTACGGGGCTCGTGAATTCAGCCAGAGGATATACTTTCTCCGCCGATCCTATCCGAATTGGGCAAATTTCTCCAATTACAACTTACTCAGCAGCCACGACAGGCCAAGGTTCATGACAGTGTGCGAGGGCGACGTGGCTCGATTTAAACTTGGTTACTTTTTCCTCTTCACTTTTCCCGGCGCACCGGCAATTTATTACGGGGACGAGATAGGTATGGAAGGAAGAGACGACCCCGATTGCAGAAGGACCTATCCCTGGAAAGAGGATCTATACAGAAAAGACCTCAGAGAATACTTCAAGGATTTAATCAAGCTGAGATCCAAATTGGCCCCGCTGAGGAATGGTAATTTCAGGGAGATATCGTCAAACGAACAGGTATTCGTTTACAGTAGGGGAAGTGGAAACGATACCCTTCTGGCCGCGATTAACTCGAGTAGAGAGCCCGGGGAAATCGAATTATCACCGGAAAAACTTCCTCGAATCGCGGAACCGGAATCTTTGTTCGGCGAGAGTTCGATCGAGACCACCGAAGATAAACTCTCCCTGAAACTTCCCGAATTCGGCTATACTCTGCTGAAACTACCTTATTAAAGTCTTATCACAATAGTTAATAATTTCAGCGGAGTAGCACAACTAAAGTTGTGTATTCCCAACTTCAGGGGTCTACTCCCGAGCTGATTGATCCGATTGGTTTCGGTCCGTCCCGTAACGCTCTTCAAACATCTCCTCAAGTTGGTCTCGTGCCTTTTAAAAGCCACGCATCCTTTGTTTGGCCCAGTCCTCTGACTGTTTTTTGCTCAACAAATAAGCTTCTTTGCTGATTTTTGATTGGGCAGACTATCCCTGGAGTTTCCTCTTCCTTTTTAGAATTTGATCATTCTATTTTCACTGAGGAGGAGATCCCTTTTTTCACATTCGGTTTTTAGGCATATTTTCAACCTCCTATTCATCGTAAAGATAGAATGAAAATAATCAATCCAATCATTTTCTAGGTTATAGATATCTTCTAGTTATGTAAACCAGTAAAGAGATGGTTTACTGAGTCGATAATTTTAACTCTCTTGACCACCCGGATTATAGAATAAACGGGGAATCTATCGAGATTTGATGAGTATAGTTGAAGATTTACGGAACGCAAAGTTCGTGGGGGAGATTAGTGCGTAAGATGGTACGAAAATCGTAAGCAAGGACTCACGCAATATTTTAGTTAAGAGTGCTGTGTGAATTGCTGGTCAATCAGCTATTGTCTTTCTTATCTTCGTACATCTTTTTGTCCGCTTCCTTTAAAGCCCCTTCTACGTCTCTATTTTGGTCGGGACTCCAGTGAGCCATGCCCATTGCCAGAGTGAGGGGGGAATCCAGCAGATTCGATTGCTCGTTCCACTTCTGGAGCTTATCCCTCAATCTCGTTATAACGTTTTCTGATTTCCCATCTGGGTAAGGTATCATGACCAGAAATTCATCTCCACCGTAGCGTACCAGAGTGTCCGCTTTTCTGACGTTTTCTTCAAGCAGGTTAGCCACTTCTTTTAATACCCGATCTCCTTTCTGGTGAGAGTAGTGGTCGTTAATCTCCTTAAACCTGTTTACGTCCATCATTACGAAAGCCAAGGATCTGTCATATCGTTTACATTTCTCCGCTTCTTGCTGGAGGATTTCGTTGAAATACCTGCGATTGTACAGGCCGGTTAACGGATCTCTAATTGCTTGTTCTCTTAACTCCTTCTCCAGCCGGACTCGCTGAAGCTCTTCCTGGAGGTGGTCAGCGAGGATTTCGGTCAGCTCCACGTCTCTTTCCGTAAAACTTCCCACCTTTTTGGAGACTATTTGGAAGTTCCCCAGGTCTCCGATCGGGCTACTGATAAAGGCTTTGAATTCCGGATTCGTCGGCTTCGCTTCCGGATAGTCTCTGAGGTCGTCTCCCCAGATAGATCGCCCCTGCTGTACCGACTTCCCGGTTATTCCTTCTCCGAGCTTGAATTTTGTCGTATCGTCAGGAGTTATACCGGAAGAGGTCGCATTGGGAATGACGTAGTCCCCCTCCACAAGTCCGATTGCACAGATATGAAAATCCAGAATCTTTTCCGCTACCTCGACGGCGGTCTGGAGGACCTCCTCTTCAGTATCCTGCTGCTGTAGGATATCTACGGCATCGTGGAGTTGTCTTAACTTCTCTCTTTCCTTTTTTAAAGACTCCTGGGCTCGTTTTCTTTCGGTAATATCCCTATTGATAGAAAGCGCTGCCTCCTTCCCTTCGTACTCTATCGGGGTTACCACCACTTCGGTCCAGTAGGGGGTCCCGTGCTTGCTTATCTTCTGTTCGGTAAAGCTTATTGTCTCTCCTTTTGCTAGCCTATCGTCGGCTTCTTCGTAGCCCATAGCCGGTGATTTGACAACCAGATCTTCTCTGATATTCATCCCGATTAGCTCCTCCTTAGAGTAGCCGGTCTGTTTTACGGCGGTCGTATTTGCGTCCAGGATCTCCCCGTGGTTTGCCCCGCCGAGCTTCAGGACAAAGATGGCGTCTCCCAGCTCTTCGAAGTACCTTTGGTACCTTTCTTTGCTTTCTTTTAATTCCCGCCGAGTCAATTTTAGCCTTTCTTTGGCCTCCTTCCGTTCCGTGACGTCTCTGTAGGTAGCCATCACGTAAGTCCCTTCTTCCACGGTAACCGGGGTGGCGGAGACCGAAACGGGAATTTCCCCCTCCTTGCCTTCCCTTACCGTTTCGTAGTTCAGGTAGCCCCGTTTGCTCTTTTGGTCGAGATCCTCTGCTTCTTCGATTAACCTTTCGGGAACTATTAGGCTGTTAATCCCTTTCCCCTTTGCTTCTTCCAGCTCGTAGCCAAAGACCTCCTCAAACCGGCGGTTGAGGTCCCGGATACGGCCGTTTTCGTCAAGGAGAACGGTCGGTTCAGGCCCGTCCTCAAATAACTGTCTGAACGTTTCCCCGGAAAGGGGTAAACCTCTTTCTTCTCCCTTCATTCTAACTCTGCCTCCCTTGCTTCAATCATCTCGAGCAGGATATCGACCACTTCCGGGTCGAACTGGGTCCCCTTATTCTCCTTTAGCTCTTTTATTGCAACCTCTCTGGGTAAAGCGTCCCGATAGGGCCGGTCGGATCTCATGGCGTCGTAGGCATCGACCACCGAAAGAATCCTGGCTTCCAGCGTAATTTCATCGCCCTTCAACCCTTTGGGGTATCCCGAGCCGTCGAATTTCTCGTGGTGCTGACCGATGATGGTGGCCGCTTGCTGGAGGTAACTTACCTGACCAACTATGCTTTCCCCTGCCTCCGCATGGTCTTTTATTTGGTCGTATTCCTCATCTGTTAGTCCGTCCTGCTTATTCAAGATCCCGTCCGGAACGCGGACCTTACCAATGTCATGTAATACCGCCGCAAATCTTAGTTGCTCTCTCCGTTTTTCGGAAATATCTAACCGCTCGGCAACCGCTAGAGCATGCTTTTCCACCCTGTCCAGATGTTCTCTAGTATAGGCATCCTTGGCCTCCACAGTTTTGGCCAATGCTTCCATGGTCTCTATTGTGACTTTCCGCAGACGCTGCTCTGCTTGAACCCGGGAGGTAATCTCGTAAAACTGAGCCAGCCAACCGGAAGTATAACCTCTCTCGGACTCAAGGGGGGTTAATTTGAAGTCAAAATAACTCGTCTCGCCTCCTGTAGAAATAGCTACCTCCTCCTGGGTCTTCTCTCGACGACGAAGGTAATCCAGCAACTTCGGGTGGTCCACAAGGAGTTCGTCAATAGGTTCTCCGATATCAGCTTGGCCGCAGCCCAAAACGGAGCAGGCGGCGGGATTCACGGAAAGAAGCAACCCTTCTTTATCCATGACGAGGGTTCCCAAATTCATCTCGTCCAAAAGCTTCGACCTAGCAACGGGAACCACCCCGAAAAGTCTGTAACGAGAAACCCCCCAGGCAAAGACCAGTCCAGTAATACTAAAAGTCAGAGGAGCGAGGTCTAAGTGGTGGGTCAATCCCATTAAGTAGGAGAGGTTACCGGCCATCGGCACTAAGACTCCAGCTAAAAGAACCAGCGCCTGTTTTTTGTAGATGCTCGGGAGTCCAATCGTGTCCCGCAAAAGCAGGTATACCCCTCCCGAGATCAAACTGTAGCTATATAATGTATCGACCAGCCACCAGGGACCGCGGCCGGTTTCTAAAACTGAAATACCTAAATGACCATGCACGGCCGCTTCCTGCCACAATAACCCGTGAAACTGGTTCGTCCAAGCAAAGGCTATAGTGAGAAGGGGGAGGGCGAATATCAGCAGAAGCGAGCGGTGATTTCTTATACGGTGCTGGGTATAGCGCCAGATGACGAGAAACCAGAGAGGGGGAACGAATTCGTAACCGAGATATTGAAATTTTGTCCAGAAGATCTTAGTGGACAGACCCTCCGCCCCCAGGCTTAAGAGATAACCGAGGTCCCAGAATACCACGGCTATGAGGGCCAACATCATAGGTAGGGTTCCCGGCTTAGGGTAGTGCCTTCCCACGTAAATCGCGGTCAGGACCAGCACGAAGATGGTAAAAGCTAGAACGGATTGATAAAGACTTAACATCTTTAGTAAATTATACTCCTAATACTAATACGAGACTATCCTGTTGAAATGTAAAATATATTACAAGAACAAGGAAAGAATGTAAACCTAAGTGCTTGTCCCAATAGGTTTTCGTAGCAAGTACCTCATAAACGGTGGGGATTTCTTATAGATTCTTGCCGTGAAATTCGTACTTTGTTCGTAACCAGGTGTCTACTCTCAATTGAGGACTGGCAAGATTTTCGTGCTTCAAATCCCCAGAGCTACCTCAATGTTCTTCAGTTGTACCTGGGGGCAAGCTTCTTGACTTGTGCAGGTTTCTTTTGTTCGAAGTAAAAAGAGGGCCAACTTCGAGTAATCTTCCGACTCAAATATTCAGATAAACAAGCCAAAAAGCTTTGGATTTTTAGTTTTAACACTCAATCTCCAAAGTTAAATAGCAGAATGATCCAGGTAATTCCTCCTCGGAGGATTGCATTGCCCCCTTTGGTAATTCTTCTGGAATTCTTGAACACTCGGATTATAGAACAAACGGGGAATCTATCCAAATTTGGCAGGTGAAATTGGAATGTTAATGGGAAATATTGTTCTTAGTGGAGATTAGTGCGTAAGGTGGTACGAAAATCGTAAGCAAGGACCAGTTCAAAAAAGATTTTAACCCCGGTTGAAGCTTTATTTATAAATTGAAATATCAATTTGTTCTTTATCTAGACTGGATTTTACGAAAAGTAGTTCTTTTTCAGAGTTATAATAAAACGCTCCGTTTGAACTATGGGAAGTGGTTGAAAGTAGGAATTTTCCGACGAAAATATGGACGCCTGGTTACCCTCACTCGTGTTCTAAAACGGAGTCAGGCGAAAGATAAAACTTATTTGTAGTTAACCGACAATAGGATTCTAGCCGAGGGTGGTGGGCGAAGCAGGACTCGAACCTGCGACCTCCTGAATGTGAGTCAGGTGCTCTCCCACTGAGCTATTCGCCCGTATTAGAATTATAAATGACCGGATCAGTAAATCAAATCAGCTCTTTGTCGGTAAGAAGAGTATAGTATATGGTAAATCGAAAATTATTCGTGAGAGTCTCCACTATTGTGAACTTACTTGAATAAGATAAATTACCCCGCCTTGGTTTCAACCGACGGGGTAATTCGGACTCTTTTTGAGCAGATAGATTAAATTCCAGCTTACCCTTTTATCTGGAAATTACTTTGTTGGTCTTTCCTCATCTTGTTCACCAGGTTTTTGAATTCAGGGTAACCCTCCAGCGGCAACAAGGATTTCTTCTTCACTAATGTCCTGGTAACAGTCAGTTCTCCTTTCCCCGTAACTTTGTAAGATGAATTATACGACACCCATTCCGTTTCAATATCAACACCGTCCGGAGTTACTATCTCCCTGTCCTCAGGGAAAGAAATAGTTACCTCATCAATAAAGATAGCCGGAATCATCTGTAATGGATATTTCCTTTCTTCCACTGGCAGGCTGGCAAATTTATCGTAACTTCTATCAAGAGGAATTCTGAGAGTCGGGGGAGTCTGGAATATCAACGAATCACCCAAAGTGTCTGCAAACCCCTTCTTTTCATAAGACAGTTCAATAGTTAACCTCTCGTCAATTTTCTCCAGATCCGTATGGCTAAAGTCTTTGAGCTGGGCTCCCGACTCGTGCTGGCTTAATATGCCTCTATAGATCCGTTCCTGTCTTACTTTGGAATAGGACTCGAGGAAAGATTTGAGGTAGTAGCTGTAATACCCGGAGTGGGAGATTTCTATACTCGTATTCAGATCTCCTTCTTCGCTAACCTCCACTTCTTGATCGACTCTTACTCTGGTTTTTTCCGGATTGAATTTGTCCATCTCGACTATTCTGCCCACGTCATCTTTCCTGGGTATGATCGCCAGAGCTTTCTTTGACCTGTCGGTGTCTGGAAGATACTCATAGGGGCATACGTCGCAGGTTGGGTCGAGAAACTTGAGTCCTCCTTTCATTTCAACAGCTACTATGGCGTGATTTAGCCCTCTTCCAGGCGGCGGCTCCTCGAACCTGGTTTTCTCGTTGAGGCCGGAAAGGATCAAAACCGGATGGGCCTTTATCCCGGCTACCTTTAACATGCTTATCAGCAGTGTAGCTTTGTCCTTACAATCACCGTACTTGTTATGGAATACGTCGCCAGCCTTGTGAGGCTGTATCTTACCTCGTCCAAGCTCGATAGCTACGTACCTGATTTTTGTCGCTACGTAATTGTAGAGGGCCCGAACCTTTTCTTCTTTGCCTTTTAGTCCTTTGGTTAACTCTTTGACTTTACTTCTTATTGCTTTATCGGGGTTTGCTCTATTTTTTGCCAGGTTCCAGAACTGCTTCGAGTAGTACTCCCAGCTTTCTATTGATGTAACTAACACCCTCTCCGAAATCCGGTAAATCGGTGGCATGCCTGGTTCTTCAATTATTTTTGACAAGTCCTCTCGTTTCCATACGAGAGACTTTCGGTCGTTCTCTTGTTCTACTACCGGAGGTAGATTCGCATCAAAATCGGTCCAGCTAACGTTCATCTCATAGGGAAAGGAAACCTCGAAATGAGATTTCAAAACCGGCTGTTTGTATCTAAACCTCCAGCTTGAACTGAAATCTCCTTTTAGAAAGAACCTCTTGGGTTTTAAAGTATACGAATATTCAATTATCGCCCCGTTGGTCAATCCGGGCATGCTAATTACCTTCTTCTTTAAGTCGGAATACATCGGATACTGCTGAAGTCTCGCTGGAGTAACGTCCCTCATGTCATCTTTGTCCGGCTTTACCACTTTGCCTTCGGGTGTTATTGTCCGCACCCAGTTTAACTTCGGTTTGCCCGATGGGGCGAGATAAGGGATCTCCACTTCTCCGAATTTTTGTCTACCCTCCTTGTTGAAAACCTTTATTTGCCTGGTAATCATCATGGTTTTCCCGGCCTTCGACCCGACTTCTACCACTCCTTTATCCAGCATTATCACGGCGTCGGAATCGGGATACTCGTCTCGAGACGGCGCCTTTTCCAGGATGGTTTCAGCGGGTTGAGGCCCTGCAAAGGTTGCTGAGCCGGAAAGGACTAAAATAATACTAAGTGACAAAATTACCAATAAATTTTTTGAAGAGATAGTCCACGTTTCTCTCATATCTTACCTCCCGGATAAGAACCTTACTGAAGTATAAAAAATTATCGTCTTAAATAAAATTATTCTTTTTCCTGGCCGTAACTCAGGCCGATCTCAACTGAGACTTGAGTGGAATCCCCTCTCATCAATGACGCCGATACCTGGACGCCATCGTATTCTCCGTCCCGGTAAACTAATCCTCCCCCGAAACCGACAACAGAACCATTTTCCTCCTGGCTAAAGGACATTTGACCGGTAATCGCTATTTTCGAATTCGCCACGAAGCTTACACCCGTATTCATGTCGAATCCATCACCGGTGATAGCGAATTTCGGAAACACCATTACGGGATCTCTTGACCATACGAAGCCGGCACCTGCCGAGCCACCCAGTACGGGAATCAGAAAGTGAGACTTGATCTCAGAATTTTCCCAGATACTTACCTTAATTTTAAACGACGCTCCTCCGAACTGGCCCGACGTCTCCTCGCTGGTTTCCTTCACGCCCGTCCAGAGATTTGTCGCCTCCGATTTTATGGAATCAGTACGATAAGAAAAACTACCTCTAAAGCCAATTATCTCATTCAGTTCAAACGAACTCTCCAGGCTGTAAGAAGTACCGTCAATTTTCTTTTCTTTCTCCCATAATCCCGTCGAATCCCTGGTCCGGACAGTAAGACTATCCATATACCTGGAAAAATTGAGGGTAAGTTGCCAGGCTTTCCGGTCTTTTCCGAACCGCAGTGGATTTATTCTATCATTTGCCTTACCTTGAACGGTTCCGACAGCTAAAATAAGAAGAACAAGAAGGAAAGCTAAAACTACCTGGGTTTTGACCGGCTTCAGCGGTCCCATAGAAACCTCCGGGAAAGAGTCTGTGTTCTATCCCTCTGTTTGGCCCGTTGCCTCACCTTCTTAATGACTCTATGGGCCCAATTCTTATATTTCGTGGGGGGAGAAAAAGCCAGTATCAGTCCATCCCATTTGTTGAAAAATTCTTTTTTACCCAACGAACGGATGCCCCAGGAGGGGTCCGCTAGAACAATCTGGCCGTGGAAACCCGCGACACCCAGGACGAAGTGATCTTCTGGTTTATCAAGATGAACCAATAGAGGGGTTTTAAGCTTTCTCATTATGGAAAACACTTTTCGTTTCGGAATCTTATAGCCCCTCGCGGGAATTTCTAACTCCTGGCTTACTTTTTTCAAGTCCAGCATTGAGACCCCACCTTCAGGTAATTTTCCCTCTTTTAACTTCTCAATTTCTTTCTCTAAATACGGTTTGACTAGCTCGGTTATCTCTTTTTCTCCGGTTTCCATTCCGTAGAATTCTGCAAACAAAGTTGCCAGAGAGGCTGGTCCACAGCTGGAGAGGGTATTCTGGCCCCGTACGTGTTCGTAGCGTAATTCCTGGTAGGAATCGACGGGCCAGGCGTAGGTCGAAATAGAGAAGAGAAATGACGTAATGAAAGTTAGCGCAGAAAAGATTAATACCCCGCTCAACCATCCCCAATCATTTAAGTGTTCCATTATCATTCCTTCTGTAGCCCTCATGCCTTATTTCTACTTTTCTCATTATTTACCTCATCTAATACTCTATATGTTGGGTAATCCCGAAATGGATTGGAAACCCCCCAAAAAATGTATTTCACGCTTTTTAAAGGTGACTTAGTGGGAGGTCGCTGGGCGATCTTTCCTAACTTGGCCAAAAAAACCAATAGCAGCAATAAAAAACCTAAAGTCGATGCCAAAGTATCCGGAAATATTGAAAGCAGATTTCTTCCTAGAACAAGTAGAATATGATAAATATAAGTCAATAGTGTCAAGCTAATTGCCGTAAATAGAAGTTCCCATCTATAGAAAAAGGCTCTTTTTAGGCTAAACTTAGCTCTCTGGACGAAACCCCTGTCCGAAGACAGTCTTCTCAGAACGGGTGGAAAACCCAATAATGTAGCCCCTGCTAGAAACCAAATGAGGAAAGGGGGGAAGAAGAACAGAAACCAATTCGTTTCTTTGCCCCACTCAATTAATATTGGAATCATAATTATCCTGTTTGGAATTAAAAAAGTAACTTAGGAAGGGTATTTTCACCTCTACGAAATACGCTTGAACCATCAACTTTTTCTAATTAAACGCGGACTTCTACATCTTAATAACTTTCTGAAAGAACTTGAACAATTAGATAACCCACTCCTGCACCTATTAAAGCACCGGGTAAAATATTTTCCCTCAGTAAAAATATTTGGTCACCATCTAAGTTGTTAAAGACCGAGTTTAAAACTGCTAAACTTAAAACCACAAACTTTCTTGCATAAATATATTGAAGTATCTCCGTAAAAGAGAAATCCGATATAATCAGAAGTATTAGAATAGAGGGAACGACAATGGAAATTACCGCTCCAATGAAAAACTCTGCATGATTTTGCAAACTATTTATTAATTTACCCAAAACACAAATGAATCTTATCGGTATATTTAGATGGCCCAAGGTGCACAACCCTGATCCAGCACATATTTCCTACCAAAATTCGCCAACATAGTTCCTATTCATACTTCCCTATCAATGGATGCTGCACCAGTAACTGTTCAACTTTAGCACCTGCCAAATCGACAAGAACTCGAAGACTCCATTATATTTTCGTTCACCTCAATCACCACATCCCTCATTTTAGAGACTTTGGTTTCGTCAAAAGGATTCATAAACCCACCCCAAATAAATTTCATACTCCTTAAGGTAGGAGCAGGGGAACTTGACATAATACCGTTGCCCTTAGAGAAAAGTAGAATGCAAAGCAAAAAAGTACTAATGAATAATATTAACACGTATAAGAACGAAGGTAAGAAATCATCTGCTAAATTTATAAACATCCAGTAAATGTCCAAAATTAATACTCCACCAACTGAGGCGAAAAAAATCTCCCATTTATAGCTTTTGACCCTACGGCATCCTAAAATTAAAGCGTGTTTGCATTCTATTCTCGCCCTTTCTCTTTTCTCGCTTATATCCTTCAACGCCTTCACTAAAGGAAAGAAAAGCCCAACCCAGAGAATTTCTCCTAATCCCCAGATTGCGAAAGGAGCAATAACAGCCCCCCAAATACCCATCTCAACAATCTCTGCCAGTCCCGCAAATAGATATTTAATTTTTATCACCTCCTTTCCTTAAGAAGAAAAGGCAGATAAAATTGGTGTTTACCTCCTTTATCTGCCTTTTCTTTAATGGACTTTTTAAGTTGGTCCAGTAGCGAGACCACCAATCGTTGCCCCCGCAGCGCCACACGTTGCTGTTGTTACAACTACGTCCCTGGCCATCCTAGCGGCACCATGATGGTTTGTAATACCATTTGCCAAACTAGCACCCAAACCAACTATCGCACCTGCTACTGCCCCAATCATAGCCCCAAATGGCCCTTCACCCTCTTTTCGATCAAGGGTATCATCGCCAACTTTTTTTCCACCTAACTCCTCTATCTTCTTAAATTCGGACCCCTCAGTGTAATTTCTCTGCTTCTGTGCTAATTCCTCCCCTACCCTTACGGGTTTTTTTACCTTTTTAGTTTGTGCCAGCGCGTTAGAGACTGGCGCCAGTACGACAAGCAAACTCAACAATGAAACGAGGGCAAGTTTCGTCTTTTGCATTTTTACCTCCTATTTTGCAAAGACGAAATATTCGGCATTTTCGATAAGCTAGTCTATAATTTGGCGCCGAATCGGACCTAGAACGTTCAGCCGGCTGAAGTTTTAACGAACCCAACTTCAAACCCCGGGAAAATGTTTGATTGTATTTTATAACTGATAGAAATTTTCATCCATAATATGATTTAATTTTTTACTTAACCTAGATTAAATATGATCAAAAATGCCAACTTTTCTTACAAAGAACCATTCAAACTCGCTACTATACAATTCGACCGAAATTCCTGGCTAAATTCGATTAGTGTTGGAAAAATAGCTCGACTTCCCGGACAATATCGAAATTTGAACTAATAATGAGTTGTAATAAATAACTATTTCTATTAGAATAGTATCGTTGCAAATTAGAGGTCTAAAATACTAAAACCAAAAATTAACCAGGAGGAACCAATGATAGACAAAGCAGTCGAAAAAAGGTTAAACGACCAGATCAATGAAGAGTTGAATTCTTACTACATTTACCTGTCGATGGAAGCTTACTTTGAATCAGAGTCTTTAGACGGATTTGCCACCTGGATGGAGATGCAGGCGCAGGAAGAGATGGAACACGCGATGCGTATCTTTCGCTATCTCAACGAGCGGAGAGGTCGGGTGAAGCTCCAGCCTATCGAGGAGCCAAAAGCCGACTGGAATTCTCCTCAGGAGGCCTTCGAAGACGCTTACGAGCACGAACAGTACATCACAAGGAAGATAGACGAACTGGTGGATCTGGCTGAAGAGAAGGAAGACAAGGCAACCAGAAACATGCTGGAATGGTTCGTCGAAGAGCAGGTCGAGGAAGAGGCATCGACGGAAGCCATAGTCGACAAGATAAAAATGGTGGGAGAAAGTGGTCCGGGTCTTCTGACACTGGACAACGCACTGGGAAGGCGCCAGGCAACCGACGAATAACTAGAACCGTTATAGTTAAAACTAGACAAGATAAGCGGGAGTTTTCACGCTCCCGCTTATCTATTTTTAGCAAGATTCCCGGGAACACCAGGAAGTTAATAGGCTGGTTTTCCGCGATTTTATATCAAACTCCGCCCGCCGGGCGGGTTGCTGACAGCTAAATAAGTTCCTCCATCCGGTCGAGATACTTCTCGTAGGTCGACAGGGCCCGCTCGACGGGTCCCGGTTCTCTCATGTCGACTCCCGCATCCCGCAGAGATTCGAGAGGATACTTGCTCGAGCCGGTCTTCAGGAGATCCAGGTACCGATCCACGGCCGATTCTCCTTCCTCCATGACCTTTTCTGACAGGGCAAGAGAAGCGCTAACGCCCGTACTGTACTGATAGACGTAATAAGCCCTGTAGAAATGAGGGATTCTCATCCATTCGAATTCAATTCTATCGTCGACCACCGCGGGTGCGTAATACTCGTTTTTCAGGGTCCCGAACAGCTCGTTCAACCTATCGAAAGTAAGTCCTTCTCCCGCGCTGACCTTTTCGTGAACTTCGTGCTCGAAGTGAGCGAACAGGGTCTGACGGAAGAGTGTAGTCCGGAACGATTCCAGAAAGTGATCCAGCAGGTGAAGTCTAAAGTCCGGGTCAGACTCGCTTTCCAGCAGGTGCTCCGTGAGCAGGGCTTCGTGCAGAGTACTGGCGACTTCCGCGACGAATATCGAGTAGTCCCCGTAGACGTAGGGCTGGTGTTCGGAGGTTAGCTTGGAATGCATGGAATGGCCGAGCTCGTGAGCCAGCGTGTAGAGAGAAGAGATATCCCCCTCGTAGTTCATGAGGATAAACGGCTGGGTATCGTAAGCACCGCCGCTGTAAGCTCCGGCACGCTTGGCCGGGGTCTCGTACACGTCGATCCAGCGAGACCGGAATCCCTGCTCTATCTGGTCCCGGTAATCGTCTCCCAGAACTTCGACAGCCTCCAGCACGTAGTCTTTCGCTTCCTCGTAAGGGATGTCCGGGATCTCGGGTTCCGCCATGGAAGCATAGACGTCCCACATTCTGAGCTCCTCGCTCCCCAAAGCTTCCCTCTTTAGCCGGAGATGTTTGTGAAGCAGGTCGAGGTTGTCTTCAACCACTCTTACAAGATTATCGTAAACCTCTACCGGAATGTTGTTTTGATCCATGGACTTCTCTCGCGCCGAATCGTAGTTCCTGATCCCTGCCAGTTTATTGTCCGTCTTGACGCTGTTCTCGTAGGAGACGGAGACCGTGTTGCTCAGCTCCTCGAATCGGTCGAAGAATTCTTCGTAGACTTCCTGTCTGAACTCCCTTTCGTCCCTCTTCAACAGGTTCACAAAATTGCTCAGCGTTATTTTGACCTTCCCCCCGTCCGGATCGTCCACTTCCGGAAACTCCAGGTCGGCATTGGTCAGGTAATTGTAAATTTCTCCGGGGGCGGCCAGTACCTCCTCGAGATCGGCCACGAGTCCCTCCACCTCGGCACTCCTCGTGTGAGGTTTCAGCCTGAGCACGTCTTCCAGGTAATGACGGTACGTTTCCAGCTCCGAATTACCGACAATTAGTTCCTCGATTTCTTCCTTCGAAGAGGATTGGATTTCGGGTTCGATAAAACTGGCGGCCGACTCCGCGCTGGAGTGTAGACCTCGGGCTCGAGAATTCATGGCCTGATAGGTCTGGTTTCTGGTGTCTTCGTCGCTTCTCATTCTGGCATAGGCAAAGAGACTGTCAACTTTTCTGAAGACCTTCTCCCGCAAATCCAGGACATCCAGCAGGGTCTCCCCACTTTCCACCACTTTCCCCTGATATCGGTCGAACTCCGTCAGCAGTTTCTCGACGTCTCCGAACTCTTCTTCCCACTCATCGTCGGATTCGTAGATACTTTCCAGGTTCCACTTGAATCTATCTTCCAGCTCGTCTCTTTTGTAGGTTTCGGCCATATAACTTTACCTCCTTGGTGACTCGTAACACCCAATAGTCTAATGGGTTTCGGGAAAAATCACAAAAACGAGGGTTCGACGTATTTCTTCCTCCATTGCAGCAATTCCGGGATACAACTATAATTGTTCAGGCTTATCAATATTTGAGCAGTCACATGGAGGTAAAAGGCTTGAAATCTACAATAAAAGACAGGAAAGCGACAGAGGTAACGCTGGAGATAACTATAGACAGCAATACCGTAAACAACAAGCTCGACGAAATATACAACAAAACAGTAGAAGAACTGGACCTCCCTGGTTTTAGAAAAGGCAAGGTCCCCAAGAGCTTCGTCAAAGCCAGGTTCGGCGACGACGTTTTTTACGAGGACGCGCAAAAAGAACTGGTGGAGGAGTACTTGCCAAAGGCACTGGAAGAAAACGAAATAAATCCGGTATCGGAACCCGAAACGGAGATCGAGGACTTCGAGCAAGGCGAAGATTTCACCTTCGAGGCCTCCGTCGAAGTAATGCCGGAAGTCGAACTGGAAGACTACAAGGGAATAGAAGTAGAGGACCCCGGCACGGAAGAGGTCACGGAAGAGGAAATAGAAGAGGAAATACAGTCTCTGAGAGAAGAAAACGGTCAGCTCGTACCAAAGGAAGAAGGGGTCGTAGAGGCGGGAGATCACGTAACGGTAAGCGATCCCGACGGCAACACCCAGGAAGTTGAGGTCAGCGAGGACGAAGATAATCCGACGAGCGACCTCATAGGAAAATCCGTGGGGGACGCAGTCGAGGTAAGCGCGGAAACTCCGGACGAAGAGATAGAACTGGAAGTATCGGACATCAAGGAACTGGAACTTCCCGAAATCGACGACGAATTTGCCAAAGACCTCGGTTACGACGACCTGGAGAGTCTGAGAACGGAGATCAAATCCGATCTATTCGAGCAAAAAGAGAAAGAAAGGACTGACGAAATCGGAGATAAGATTCTGGAAAAGATCATAGAGAAGAACGACTTTTCGCCTCCGAAAAAGATGCTCGAACAGATCGTAAACAATAAGGTCGAAGAAACGAAGCAGCAAATCGGTGATGACTCTTTTGCCGACCTTCTTGAACAGGAAGGAAAAACCGAAGAAGACTGGATCGAAGACCTGGAGAAATCCACCGAAGAACAGCTGAAGCAAAGGCTTGTTCTCGAGAGAATCGCGGAGCTGGAGGATATTGAGCTCTCAGACGAAGAATTCGAAGAAGAACTTGAGGAGCAAGCGGAGAAACAGGGAGTCAACCCGATAAAGCTAAAGAACCAGCTGCGGGCTCAGGACCGACTGGAGTCTTATCGAGATTCTCTGACTCACGAAAGAGTGTTCGAGTTTTTAATCGATTCGGCAAACTTAATCTCAGAGGAGGGTAATGATGAGTGAACCGAGGTCACAAGTTCCCTTTGTCGTGGATAAAACGGACGGAGTAGAAAGAACTTACGACATTTACTCCCGGCTGTTAAAGGATAGAATTGTATTCCTGAAAGGTCCGGTAACTGACGAACTTTCCAACGTAATAATTGCTCAGATGCTTTTCCTCGAAGCGGAAAACCCGAGCCAGGAAATCAACCTTTACATCAACACCCAGGGTGGAGTTGTAACCGGCGGCCTGGCGATATACGACACGATGCAGTACGTTAAGCCGGAAGTAAAAACGATCTGCGTCGGCCAGGCTTCGAGCATGGGAGCCCTTCTTCTGGCCGCGGGAGAGTCCGGCAAGCGCTACGCCCTGCCCAACTCAAGAATTTTGATCCATCAACCTCTGGGGGGAGCTCAGGGACAGGCGACGGACGTGGAAATACACGCCAACGAACTGGTAAAGGTGAAAAAACGGGTCAACAAAATCCTGGCAGATCACACAGGTCAACCCTTAGATAAGATTGCGGAGGATACGGAAAGGGACTTCTTCATGGACCCCGAGGAAGCGGCCGACTACGGAATCATCGACGAAGTGATAGCGGCTCGCGACAAGTCGGAATAGATTAGCCGTTCAGGAGGCGTCATATCCCTTTCAGGTCCAACAGCTTTAAGATTTGACGGAATGAAATCGACAGAATATCCAGGGCAACCCGGTAAGTTAACTTTATCCCTCGCGGCTGCCCTGGTTTTCTTTTTCGTCATTATAGCTCCTTCTCCGGGGGGCCGGGCCGCCACAGGAATACGGTTCCTCAACCTTGCCCCGGATGCCGGTCCTTTTGATATATGGATAGACGGACGATTGGTCCAGCAGGGCCTTAAATTTAAGGAAAGTACGGATTACGTAGGTATCAATCCCGACCGACATCGCGTAATCAGCAAAACTAAAGACGGACCTAACCCTGTCGTTCTTAACTCTCCTTTCCCCTTCCGGAAGGACATGGAGTACACGGTCGCAGTAACCGGGAATCGCGAGGACGAAGACCTCCAGCTAATCTACGTAATAGACAACTGCCGGCCCACGGAAAGTCTCGCTCAGGTGAAGTTTACCAACGCAGTCGGAAATAGTCCCAGGGCTGACCTCTCGATAAAGTACGGGCCCACCCTGTACACCAACCTGGCTTTTCGCACGGGAGGGGGCTGTCAGCTGATCCCCCCGGATAATTACCTATTTAGGCTAACCGAGACCGAATCTGGAGATCTTATAACTGAAAAAAAAGTAGAATTGAAGGCGGGAACGAGATATAACTACTTTGCCACGAGGAGCCAACCCGGGGGAAACGTGGAACTGCTAGCTCTGACAAAGCCAAACGCCCCGGAAGAAGTGCCCAAGATATTTGGAGTGGAGCGGTCCGTGTTGCAGCTGCTGGGGGCAGGCTTAATAGCTTCCCTGCTAATTCTTGTTCTCGGTCGTTAAACACTCGCTAAATTTTTCCGCTAACCAAAAAACCCGCCGGGAATGAGATCTTCCCGACGGGTCATTAATTATCGGTTCAAGTTTTCCTACAGGGACTTTGGTATTATCGTCTCAACTACGTACTTGCGGCCGCTTATTACCAGGTCCAGGTCGGGCGAATCCTCATCGACCGAACTTAGATCAAAACTTACTTTATCGACGCTTTCTTCCTGCTGGGAAATTTCTGCTTTAGCGGCAAATACCGCCTTCTCCGCGGAGAGATCTAACAGTCCGGCGCCGTAACCCGCTTCCATTTCCTCGGGTAGCTCAACAGCCATCGCTAAGTAGGTCGTATCTCCATACGTAATCAGGCCGACCAAGAGACCGTCCGTAAGATTGGGCAAAGATATAGCAAGATGGCTGTAGGGTCTGAAACTCACCCCCTCGAAAGTCGCTGCAGGTTGATCGTCGAAATCGAAGTCTATTTCGGGCAGCTTGGCGTATTTATCGGTCAGGATACTTTCCACCCGGTCCTGTTGGGCTGAAGTAAAGCCGTTATTCCCGTACCCCAGAACCGGGAAAAGAAACAACGACAGCACCAGTACTGCCGATATCAGTCGAAACCCATTATTCACCTTAATCATGCCAGTCACCTCCTGAATTTATCCACCTTAATACTCGTAAGCCAATTTCACGGCGCTTCTCCGGGTTCCAAAGTAATAGCTGTTGTTCCTCGGTGGCCATTCGACCCTGACCCGGAATCCGTCCCTTAACGCGCCCGGGTTGCTAATTCTATAGGAACCGGAGGCTTCGTAACCTACTCCGCCCGTATCACCGGAATACTGTGGTCTATACGTGTTGGCAAGATCCACGCTTCCTCTTTCAATGGTATTACCGTTTCTATCCTCGATAAGAATCTCTATCACGGAATCGTAGCCGCTACCGCCATCCTGGTTGGTAACGAGCAGATCGAAGTTTAGATAAGCCTGGTCGGGTCTACTGGAGAGTGAGTACCAGGTCCAGCGGGAATAGGTGCCGAAATTCCTGTGCCAGTACCAGCCATTCCGGGTGCTGCCGCTACTGTAGTAGTCGTTCGCCTCTACCTGGTTGAACTGAGGACGGGAAGTGGTGACCTGAACTATCTGACTCGTAGTAGAGGTCGCTCCCTGATTATCCCTCACTGTCAACTGAACCCTCTTGCTTCCCGAGGATCCAAAGCTATTCCAGACCACCCTGCCGGTACTATCCGTATTGCCGTCTCCGTTGAAGTCCCAGTTCCAGGATACTATCCGGCCGTCCGGATCAGTTGACGATGACCCGTCGAACCGAACGGATTCTCCGACGCTCGGACTGCGAGGATCGTAATCGAAACTTGCCTGAGGCGTCCTGTTACTTGGGCCGACTTGAATGTACTTTGTCGTGGAAGAAGTAGCCCCGTCGTTGTCCGTAACAGTAAGCCGTACCCTCGTTCTACCTGTACCGTAATAGGTGTTGTAACCTTGCCTTCCTCCAGCATCCGTGGTGCCGTCTCCGTCGAAATCCCATTCCCACCTGACGATACGACCGTCCGGATCTTGGGAACCGGAACCGTCAAACCGTACCCTCTCGCCGCTGGAAGGGTTGGAGGGACTGTAGGAGAAACTCGCTGTTGGCGATTGATTGGTCGGATAGGAAGAAACGACGTCAAAGTTGTAAAAGTCCGTGTCCCATTCAACCGGCGTCAATTGAAATCTGACCTTCGAGTCCTCACCGCCGATAGAGAGACCAAACTTCGCCTTCAACCCGGACTGTATCTCTTTTTTCAGGTTCTCGGGATCGGGAACTTCAGGAAAACCGCTCTCCCGGAACGGGTTGTTTGGATTCTTTACAAATTGATAGATGTCGATCTTCTTGGTGGTCGCAAGAGCCTGGAGATATTCCGTCCCCGTAGGACCGGTAACCGTCAAGGGATAATTTCCGGACGGTAGAGAGTGAGTCCCCGGACTTCTTTTATTGTTGCCTTCCCATTTGTTGGGATAAATCAGGTTTACTTTGCCACCCGGGGTATAGTCCAGAATATAAACGTAGGCACTCTTGCTTAGCTCAAAGAACACTCGGGCGTTCTCGTTTACTCGGTAGACCTTTTTATTCGTCCAGATCCTCACGTCCAATCCGGAATCTTCGGGTGGTCGAGGAACGAGCATGAATGGAGCTGGCTGCCCGTTCGAATTGGCTGACAAAACGAATTTTCCCGTCCCGTCGTAACCGTGTTCCTGTTCCGCTTCAACAAGTGCACCAGACGTGACCACAAAAGCCAGACCTATAACTAACAATACAAACCAATAACTTTTGCTTCTCAAACTTTTGCTCGCTCTTCTATAGTACATAATGCCCTCCTCTACTGGATGAATTCAGCCTAAATTACCTTCCGGGCTTCGACAATTCCGTCGGTGAACTAACATTCTCACACTCACTTTGATTAAACGAAAGAAACTGAGCATCTCGAACTATTTACAACTTAATTATACACTGAGAAAAAATAATTACCAAACCAGAATTTACCACAATTAATATCCGTTATAGGGGAAATTAGCAAAAGTGAGGGGGAAGATAGGGCTGAGGAGGGTATTCTGGATTCAAACTAAGGGGCTTTCTAGTCCACCGCTAGGAGTTACTTCTCTTTATCCCTGTACATTCTCCTGTCCGCTTCTTTCAGGGCCTCTTCCACGTCCTTATCCCTGTCTGGTTTCCAGTGGGCTACACCCATGGCCAACGTAAGGGGAAAATCGAGGATATCCGACCGATCGTTCCAGCGAGACAATTCCTCTTTTAACCTGTCTTCGGTGTTCTCTATCTCCCCGTACGTTTCGGGCATCATTACTAAAAACTCGTCTCCGCCGTATCTCACCACGGTATCTGCACTTCTTACGTTCTCCTGCAGCAATTCGGCCACCTCTTTTAACACCCTGTCCCCTATCTGATGAGTATAGCGGTCATTAATTTCTTTGAACCTGTTTACGTCAATCATTAAGAAAGCAAGCGAGGTGTTATACCTTTTGCACTTCTCTGCCTCTTTCTGGAGAGATTCGTTGAAGTATCTTCTGTTGTAGAGGTCAGTTAAGGGATCGCGGATGGCCTGCTGTCTCAATTGCTTCTCCAGGCGGACCCGCCTTAACTCCTCCCTCAGGTGACCGGCAAGTATCTCTGCCAGTTCTACGTCTCCCTCGTCGAAGCTTCCTTCCTCCCGGGAAATCACCTGAAAAACCCCTATTTCTCCTATGGGTACGCTGATAAAAGCTTTAAAATCGCCGTCGATCGGCTTTGCATCAGGGTTATCCGAAATATCATCGCCCCAGATGGTTTCTCCCGTCCTGAAAGTCTTTCCAGCGAGTCCTTCCGTGATCTTAAATTTTGTATCCTGGTCTTGACCAATTCCGGCCGAGCTGGCTATGGTTACAATGTATTCGCCTTCCACCACGGAAATGTCACATATCTCGAAGTCTAGCATCCGCTCCGCAACTTTTACCGCGGTCCGGGCAACCCCTTCTTCCGTGTCCTGACGCTGAATATCGTCCACCGCATCGTGAAGACTTCTTAACTTGTTTCGTTCTTCGTTCAGTGCTTCTTGAGTCCGCTTGCGTTCGGTTATGTCTCGGTTAATCGATAGTGCCGCGTTCTTTCCTTCGTACTCAATCTGGGTCACTACGACTTCCGTCCAGTACTCCGTTCCGTCTTTTTTCCTCTTCCTCTCCACGAAATTGATCATCTCCTCATCATCCAGTGTCTTATAATTATCCATGTATCCCACCAGCCGATTCGGAGTTATAGCCAGGTCGTCCTCGATATTCATTCCCAGCAATTCCTCCCGGGAGTAGCCTGTCTGGTCTATGGCGGTGGAGTTTACTTCCATAATTTGTCCGTGGTCCTCTCCTCCCGCTTTGGTGATGAAGATCGCGTCTCCTAATTTTTCAAAATAACTGCGGTACCTTTCTCGACTTTTTTCCAATTTCTCGTTGGCCCGCTTCAACTCTTTTTCCGTTTCTTTCCTCTCAGTAACGTCCCTGACGATAGCCATTAAGAACTTTTCCCCGTCAACCTCGTAGCTAGTCAGGTTCACTTCCGTCGGTATCGGCGTACCGTCGAGCTTCTCGTGGACCCACTCGAAGAACTGGCGTTCCCCAGTGAGAGCCCTCTGAATCTTTTCTCGAGCTTTTTCTTTTGAACTCCTGCCGTCAGGTTGCTCTTCAGGAGAAAACTTCCAGGGTGGATTACCCACCAACTCGTCCCGGTCGCAGCCAAATAGTTCCAGAGTTTTCCTGTTACAATCCACGAAAGTACTATTCTTCATCATGAAAATGGCGTCGCCAGCTGATTCGAATATTGTCCTATATTTCTCCTCACTTTCCTGTACGGATTCCTCTTTTTCTTTTCGCTTACTTATATCCCTTAGACTGACCAGAATTTTTTCTCCTTCCCCTATTTCTAATATCTTACCTTTAAGCTCCACCGGAACTTTCGTTCCGTCTTTCCGTACAGTTACTGATTCAAGTGGGTTATCCGACCTCTTCGCTTTGTCGACCCGACCGGGCAAGAATAATGGTTCACCTTCGGGCACTATGTCTTCAACCGACATTCCCATCAACTTTTCCCTGGTGTAACCCAGTATTTCACAGGCCTTACTGTTTACGGCAAGAATATTGCCCTGGAGGTCCTCGAGAAAGAGAGCTTCGGGGAGGTTTTCAATTAAGTTGTGACAGTCGTGATCGGAAAAACCCATGAAACAACCACCTAGCTTATTTTCCCTTGGGATTCAACCGCACCCGGTAGACCAAACTCAAGCTCAGCCAGTTTGATACTATCATTTAATGAGAATTTTGGCAAGTTAGAAAATAAATTGGGGGTAAGAATAGTAAGGAATGAAAGTACGCCCGGGAGGATTCGAACCCCCAACACCCGGATCCGAAGTCCGGTGCTCTTCAACCACTGAGGTTAAACCGGACGATTATGTATATATAATACAGAATAGCCCGGATTCCTATTTTTAAGGATCCGATTGCATTCAATGGATTTAGAAAATGCGTAGAGAAAATCCGACGTACGACTTTCTGCAGGATGGAGAAGACGACGTCAATCCTAATCTGACGAATAGAAATGGAGAAGCGAGAATTAACACTGTAGTGGAGTCCTACCTTAACTACAAAGAGCTGGATGGGTTGTCCTCTGCTACAATAGGCCAATACAAAGAAATACTCGGGTACTTTATGGACTTCCTCGACAATGACATGCTCGTCGAGGACATAACCGCAGACGTAGTTCGTGACTACATGAAGTATTTGTTGGACAACGGAATAAAGATCACGACGATCGCCATTCGCTATAGAGTCCTTCGGGCTTTTTTCAACTGGTTGGTAGACAAGGATGCAATCGAGAAAGCTCCAACGGACGACATTAAAGAGCCCAAGACCCCGAACAAGTACCCCTACGTGCTGGATGAGGACCAAATGAAAAAGTTAGTTAAAGTGACAAGGGACCGTTTAGATCGTTGGTCGGGAATCAGAAACCGGACAATTATACTACTAATGCTAGATGTGGGGCTTAGGTCCGAAGAAGTAAGGACAGCAAAACTTGAAGACCTCAACCTAGATGACAACTCTCTAAAGGTAAACGGAAAAGGGGCTAAGGATCGAAGGGTTTTTTTCGGAGAATTACCAAGTGAGTGGCTTGGATACTGGACTGAGGTTAGGAATGATATTGAGGCGGAAATTAACACCAAAACAATTTTCATAGACCTTAACGGCCACCAAATTAAAAAGAGGAATTTATCTCGTATTATCGATCGACTACAAAAAAGAGCCGGTCTCGAGGATACAAAAGTCTCACCGCATGTATTACGGCATACTGCTGCGACGATGGCTGTTAAAAACGGGTTAGATGTTTACTCGCTACAGCAGATGATGGGTCACGAACAATTGAAGACTTCGATGCGTTACGTGCACATGAGCGGACGACGATTGAAGGAGGCAACCAAGAAGACTTCACCTATGGATCACTTATAAAAACGCACTAGGGGTGGGTGAACCTTTATAGTTCCTTTATACTTCCTTTAAAACCAGCTAACGTAATCTGTGACTGTAAAAATTTCTAATTAAGCCGAACCTTTAATACCCACCCCCTCTTATAAGTAAAAATAGCGTTGAAGGGAGGGGGTGTGGTGTAAATTAACGTTAATTATTCTGTATCAACGTTGAGTTGGTAATTATAGAATAATTATGTGTATTATAATTAGTATAAAGTTAGTATAAAACTTGTATAAAGTTAACCTAAAGTTTATTAACACAACCCTCAACGTTCCTTGGTTGTGGGGTATAAAAAACAGTTCCGCTCCCAAGTTCCGCCACGGGAAGGTGATTTGTCACTCGCTACAAAACTTCCGTGCCGGATCTAATTCCACTACCACTACCCTGCCTCGCTGCTCAAACAACAACTTTAATCCTCTCAACGCTCCCAAACTAGCGAGATCCTCGGACGAGAATTGGCAGACTCGACAACCTATTCCCGACAACCGAGACCAAGACTTCACTCCTTCTGGCCGCTAACCCAAACATACCGATCGAGCAGCTATATCTGCCTATTGGAGGGACAAAGAACAGAATTACGGTGACTTGCCCTATCAATCACTAAGAACGTGGATTTTGGTAACTTTTAATCCGCTTAATAAGGAGAGCACTCATACTTATATCTTTTGAGTGAGAGATGTTTAAGGGTGGAAGGGCGGGATCAGGCTAGATTTACCCTGAGCACCCTGTCTTTGTAGCACCATTATCCGACACCCAGAGTCTGAATAGAAAGTTAAACTTAAATTCTTGGAGGTGTTTACATAATGTTTGCGACCTTAATCCTCGATGTAACAATTGGCTTTGCTGCTGGAATGCTGTTCTTCGAATTGGTCGATCGAATTCGAGCTGGCTGAGCTGGTTTTTATCGTGGGTAAAAGTTAGTAGCTATGCCATAAACACAAATAGGATCAAAGCAAATAACTTTCTTTCAAGCTAATTGCCCTAAATTTGGTTTACAAACCACTACGTTTTGCTTATATATTATGAAAAACCTCGTCTATCCTCTTATGAATTATCCACTTCTAAGATTTACTTGTACTGTAACACCAATTAGAGATTACATAATAGAATGGTGGACATAAAGTTCAATCACTAAGATATTATTAATTTATATAAAAAACATCCAATAACCATCACAAACAAGGTACCTGTACCTATACACTAAAGGAGGTTTTATTATGAGCGAAACCAACGATAAAGTGAGAGAATATATGAAGCACCCTGTAACGGGTGAAGAAGTCACGACTTACGAAGGGTTCTCTTGGCCGGGCTTATTTTTCGGCCCCTTTTGGCTATGTTATAAAAGTCTCTGGAAATATTTCTTAATAGGAACGGTTATTACGGCTGGAACACTAGGGGTGGGGTGGATTCCTTTAAGTATTGCGATAGGCTTCAAGGGAAATGAGTGGCACTACAAGCAACTGGCACATAAAGGCTACAAACCCATAACGGAGGCGGTCGACTTTGGGTAGAAGTATAAGACTGGAAAGCGACAGCTGGTCGGATTCGGCGCATAACCTGAACGAACTCACCGATCATCCCCCAGTCGGTTGATCCGAGAAGCTCTTGATTCAGGAGTTTATGGAATTCGTCAACCGACGGTTCCCTTACCTCAACCCTTACGATAGATGGTCCAGATGTAACGGCGAGGAAGAGTTGCTTGAGCGCAGGATCAAAAGCATGTTAGAAGATATGCTACCGGACCCGGAAAACTTCGCAAAACACAAGTCATGGGGATACTACATTTCGACCGGTCTGGATGAATTAAAACGTATCGGACTGATCTTAGAGGAATCCGGGGAAGAATACGGCCTGTCGGTATCATGTCATTTTGGGGATACCATGAGCCAGTCCCGAAATTTCTACGAGAACGACCGGCTGACCATGGGTGAAATCGAGCGGCTCCGAGATGAAGGGTGGGGTTTTGAGGCGGACTTTACGGTCATGCACATCAGCCAGCACATAGTCGAATTTGATACCCCGAAAGACAAAGAGGGGTACTATTTACAGTACTGGCCGGACCATCTTGACCTTCTGGAACAGAGGGACCAAGACGAGTTGATCAGTATCCTCAAAGAGTTCCACAACAAAGGGTTAATAACGATCGACGAAGCTGCGGAAGAGAAACTCCAAAAAGAGATACTAAAAACGAACCGGCAGAGCAACTTCAACATTTGCCCGGGTATTCATCTCCACTATGACTTCTCACCCGAAGAAGCTGTAAAGCTTGACGATGAGGGCGAGCTGGAAAGAGCAATAAGGAATCGAATAGAGGAAGTCGTCCACGCTGCGGGGAATGAAAGCGCCTTAGAAGAACTGAACCTACTTTAGTTACCGTAAGGAGGGCTCTCTAAGTTATAAACGATAGTGGCGCTCTTCTTCTTATTACCTGATCCACTATTGTAATTAGTCTTAATGCTAAATTCTTCTTCACCGAAAAACAGTTGCGGGCCCACGTCTTCCAGTTCTTCCTCACAATCTTTAATCTCTACTACAAGTTCGAACTTTTCTCCCCCTACAAGAGGATATGGTAAGCTGTTTATGGACGTCATTCGTTCATCAGGGCCATAGTACTCATCGAACTCTTTCATTCTTGTCACGGTATGGTCGAGTTCCCCGACAGATTCTCTCTCAATACATATCTCATCAACAAATATTGGAACCTTTCCGGCATTGACCAGCGCCAAGCGAAATCTCCCACTAGAAGCACTCAAGACCTGTGTCCTCAGAGTTGGAATAGAGTCTTTTCTTAATCCCAGATAAGCCATGATACCAAGAAAGATAGTGCCCCCTGCCGCCAATCCATTAAATAATATCCCCCAAAAGTCGCTTACTCTACAGTTTGATAGCATATCCCAAAAATCCTTCATTATGGATTCGACCTCCTCTTTAACATTTACTTCACTATATAATACATGCCATCTTGTTCCAAATGTCCTGAAAATCAGCACTTAGAATTTGTATACTGAATCCATTCATGGTTCCAAGCACCTATCAACATAACATGCTCCAAGTACTCCAGAAATCGGTTTTAGTTGGTCCAGAGGAAGTTATGGTTTTCCCCTATGAACAGGAATAGTAACTCGTTTGCAGAAAAATATCGTGTTTCTTATCATTATGCACTGAATAGTAGTGGATCGTCTCTTATCCCGACTGGTGGGGTGTCACTCTTATGAGCCACTTAAAGGAACATATTAGAGGAAAGTTGGGTGGGCCAATTGAGTACACTCATACTCCTAAACTTAAACCCCTGTTATTCATAATCTTGTCTGCAATCATAGTAGTTTCTCTGGGGCTTGTCTTTTACTTTGATATTAGATTCTTCGGGGCTCTTATGATTCTTCTATCAACCTTACTTATGAGGTTGAGCGCTAACATAGAATCAAAAGAGGAGCCTAATCATTCTGACAGCAAAAAGAAGAAAATGCAGATTACACTGGAGGAGGAAGTGTCCGTACTGGAGGAGGAAGTGTCCGTACTGGAGGAGGAAGCTAAAGAAGAATAGATAGTATAAAATAAAAAAAGGGGGCAACCAAACGGGGCCACACAGAGCCCCCATTCATTTCCTATGCTCCTCAGTAAGGAAGAAATATTTGTCACAGTTGCCGCTTGCCTCACTGTTTTATCCCTGTTTATAGGTATTGTTTGGGCATTATCCAAATTTCTAATTATACTTTTAAGGGAAGAATGGGAATGGTTAATTGTCCTTTTACTCCCAGTGTTAAGCCATTTTAGAGAAGAGAGTGGGGTTGGTATATGTGACGTTAAAGATCGCATGGATGTTAGTAACTCACAACCTTCGGATATAACCACTGTAGGTAACTTCTTTGCCCTTAACCGCATGTATGAAGTTAGTAAGTGGTGGACAACACGGTTATTTGATGCAGGATTGGCGCTTTGGACGACGTACATAGGTTATCTTTTGCTTTTTTCATAATCCTCCTATTTTTTTATTATTTACAACCTAGGATACCCTAGTCGAGGGGCTAATATCTTATATACTGCAATATCCTGTCACCCGACTTTTAGCGTACCCTCATTGCCGTTTTAAGCGGATTTCGCTGGTCCGCCTAGGGTATGATGGTAGGGCGCATTTGGGTGTATTACCTGCGCTTGCTATAATGCAAGTGTTCTAGGGAGACGGTAGTATGCGAAAGGGCAAGCTAACCCTTATTGCTTTTCTCCTCATTTCACTTGCTCTTTTCTTGTCTGGCTGCGGGCCTACTAACCAACCCCCTAACGCTGGTTATGATGCTAATCCTACCAGCGGAGAAGCTCCACTAGAATCAACTTTTGATGCTTCTGGTTCTTCTGATCCTGATGGAAGAATAGCAAGCTATGACTGGGGTTTCGATGACGGTTCCACGGGAACAGGAGAGACTGTTAATCATACCTTCGATAGCGCCGGAGACTATACGGTAGAGTTGACGGTGACCGATGATGGTGGTGCTACAAATGACACGACAAAAAATATTTCAGTCACATCTTCCAACCAAGCTCCAACAGCAAGCTTTAGTGCCAATCCTACGAGCGGCGAGGCACCCCTCGAAGTAACATTTGATGCCTCCAGTGCTGAAGACAGTGATGGCACTATAACTAGCTACGAGTGGGACTTTGACGATGGGTCTACTGGTTCAGGGGTCAGTGGAACCTACACCTTCACCAGCTCCGGGACGTACAACGTGCAACTAACAGTTACGGATAATGATGGAGGGACTGATTCTACCAGCGAAACCATCTCTGTCTCATCTGAACCTAATCAGCCCCCGTCTTCTAGCTTCACAGCTAGCCCAACGAGTGGAGAAGCCCCACTTGAGGTCTCGTTTGACGCTAGTGGTGCTAATGACCCAGATGGCAGCATAGATAGTTACAATTGGGATTTCGGCGATGGAACTACTGGTTCAGGGGTAACGGTTAACCATACTTATGACAGCTCTGGAAGCTATACAGTACAGTTAACAGTAACAGATGATGAAGGGTCTAATGATACGGCCAGTGAAACCATCGATGTTTCTACTGCCAGCAACCAAAGTCCTACTGCAGAATTTTCTTACGATCCATCGAGTGGCTACCCCCCGCTTGAAGTAACTTTTGATGCCACGGATTCTAGCGATCCTGACGGATCAATAGTTTCATACAGTTGGGATTATGATGATGGGAGCGGTGGGTCAGGAGCTATTACCACACATACTTTCTACGATAGCGGAGTTTATGACGTTACCCTGACTGTTTACGATGACGATGGAGCAAGTAGCACTAAGTGGTATAGTGTATGGGTGAAATAGTATTCATGTGACGCAGAAAGTTTTTATCGCAAATAAAAAACAAGTTGCAGACTTACCCAAGCCATATTCCGGACGCAACATAACAACCTTTTGATCACCTGCTAGAACAGTATCCGATTTGTCCGGCATTGAAGTCGTCCTAAGTCCTCTTGGTATTTCGACATCACTTTCTCATACGTTATACCCACGCCTTTGCCAGCCTTACATTACCATGCCCTGAAAAACAATCTCTATTAACAGAGCTATCAGTAAGCTCTGAGAGCGACTCAGTCGCTGAAATTCTCATCAGACTGTACTATTCGATTTGGAAGATTGACCTCTCGTTATTGCCGGATTAAAGATGCCACTTGGTGCTCCCCAGTTTTTATTTGCGATAAAAAGAGAAGTTTAACAAAGTTAAACCCGAGATTTGATAGATTCGTCTAGGCGCATCAGCAAGGGGGTTTTAGAGAATCGGCTCCCCGGTGAGATGTAGGGGGGTATACAGGCTCAACCAGCCTTGCTGAACGGGCAAACGACTGACTAGAATGCTCGGACTCCCCTGCTTCACGGACTTGACAAACCAAAACGGGGCCTAAGCTTGCCTAGGCACTTGCACTGTGTCCTTAGGACACTGTGCAAGTGACCCCCTGAATCCCCGGAAATTCCCCGATAACCCTGCCCGATAGAATGCATATCTCCGATATGCAATCTATCGGAACTATCTCCGGAAACTTCGCTGGAACCCTACGCCAGAGACGCCCAATTTTGCCCCTAATCCCCCAAGAGCTCGTCGGTAAGTTCATTGTGGACATTACGTGGACTGGTAGCCGTGCTGGTTCGAGAGTCAAGTGAGTCCGATTGGGCTCCTTTACCCCCCCTGAGGTAGTTAAGGTCACGGATATTGGGTCGGGTACCTCTCCAGATTTTGCCCTTCCGAGGTTTACGAATTGGCGCTCAAAGTTCTCCCGAAAACCGCTTTCATATAGTGTTTTACACAACACCGAAGAGTTAAACTTTTCTCGAAAAACCAGTGGGAAATAGACTTTCGGGAATCGCCCCCACTTGACAGATTAGCTTCAATGTGTTATATTGGCAATTAAGCAAACTTAATTGGAGGTTTTAGAATGACTGAATCGGTGCAGAATTCGACCTCAGAAATTGCCGGAGTTGCCACAGTCGAACCAGATCGAATTGAATTGATGGTCAGAGAAGCGGTGGAACGAAAGTTCCCTAGGTTTGAGGTTCATAGAGCAGACGTGAAACTCGACCAAGAGCGGAAGTCCCCTCAGACCGTTGCTCAAGGCCGAGCTCACGTCTGTGGATACATCAATGATGATTTTACCGAGTTAAAGGGTACATTCCAACTGACGGGGTACAGATCCAGTCACACTCCGCTGGGACTAGATAACCTAGAATTATCTTTCGAGTTCTCGGAGGTGGCCTAGATGAATCCGGAGAAGGTAACCTACGAAGACGAAGACCACTTCCTTTTCTGGCGGGAGGACTTAACAAACCAGAGTTTCAGAACGGGTTCAGTTTCCATCTAGTTCCACCATGTGGGGATAACGGATGACTTCATATTCTTCCTCGACACTCGGGGCAACAGAGTGGCCACAACGCAGCCACTGGATCTGGACCCAGAGCTGCTGGTTGCTCTGGAAGAGATCGAAAGTATGCAACGGGAGGCGGTCTAAATGAAACGAACAAAGCGTCCAGAGGACCTTCCGAAGTGTCTGCAGGAGTATGAGAACCTGTACTCGGTTTACCGGACCGAAAACAAGAGGGGTCTAATCAGATTACAGGAAGAGCAAGGCTTCCAGTGGCTTGCGTGGACTCCAAACGTGAGGTACCTGCTGTACAACCCGGATAAAGAAATACTTTTAAAGGACGTTGAAGGGGACATATATGTTGAGGAGAACCTGAATGGCGAGACCCTCGAAGAGGAGATCCAGCAGTACCCGAAAGCTGAAGTGTCACTGGGGGAGAAATACGACAGCAGGTTCGCACGAAGTTAATGAGAAACCACGGGGGACGTCTGCTGCGTCTCCCGTGGAACTAATTTGATTTGGCCGTGTAAATTATATCGGTGCCTTAACCGGTACTGAGATCGATTTATCGAGCGATTAAGAGGTTCCCGGTAAGCTGCCGGTAGTAACCTCCGGTGCATCAGGTTTGAATAAACGAGGTGTATCTTATGAACGAAGTAGATCCAATTCGTGATAGAAAGAAGATCGACGATATGAAAAGTATCTTGAAAGCGAACAATAGATTCAGAGACTTACTCTGGATAACGATAGGTCTCAACTCGGCTCTCAGGATAGGTGACATACTGAGCTTAAAGGTCAAGGACGTTAGAAAGGAGAACGGCGAATACCGGACACATATCCGACTCAGGGAACAGAAGACGGGGAAGAATAACCGGCACAAGATTAACGATGCTATAAGGGAGGCGATGGACCTGTTCTTCGAAGACAACCCATCAAAAGAGCAGGAAGACTACCTCTTCACCACGTATGCAGGCCAGATAAGCCGCCAGAGGTGCGACCAAATTATTAAGGATCTAACCGACAGGTTGGGTTTAGAAGGTCAATACGCCACTCACTCGTTACGCAAGACGTTTGGATACCATGCTATCAGGCAGGGTGTTGATCCGTATATCTTGCAGTCCAAATTTAATCATAGTTCCCGGCGGCAAACTCTCGATTACTGTGGGCTCACGTACGATGACGTGGACGATGCCGTTGACGAATTGAATTTATAAAGGAGGTCATCATGGATATTCTCGCTAAATTGCTCGGTGGTATTATAGGAATCGGTCTCGGTGTACTGGTCATTATACCCCTAATGGTGATGGTATTCGGATCCGGAGTTGCCGTAATGGGTAAGATCATCGAATCGATTCTCGGGTAATTTTAAACTTTACAGGCGGAGCTTATATAATGGGAGAAGATAAGAAGGGACCCAGTGGTGTCGCTGGGTCCTTTTTTTTCGTAAATAAATTGAGGGAGGTCTAAACCACCAGAGTGCGGAAAATCGTACTACACCTATTATGAACCAGATAAACATAAAGGCAGCCACCGCTAGACGAGTACTTGTTCCATTGATAGTTTTTATCCTGTTATTGACCTCCCCTATAACCTTGGCCGATGATAGTCAGCGAAACTGCTCTCTGGAAGTATCAATCATGGCTGAAAGAATTAAGGACGAGAATCCAGAAAAAGACTGGTCCTTCGTTATCTTAACCGGGGTCAGGAGACGAGAAGACATATCACCGAGTCGAAGTAGTTCCGCAAAAGAAAACAAACCAGAGTCCGGACGAAGAGGTTCATATTAGCTCAACTGACAGGCTGGTCGAGGGAGAGTACTATACACTTTATAGTACTGACTACACTGGCAAAGAAGATGTATTTGTCGGTTTGCAGGCTGTCAGTAATAGGCAGAAAGAAATACGAGGGTTCAACTCGACCGTCTTCAATCTGAACTGCGAAGATATGTTCTTGGACAATATCGAAGACGTCGTCAGGTCGACCTTTAGCGAGCACGAATTCAAGGTCACGGGCACTAAAGACGAAGGACAAAAGACTGATTCGGAAACGGTCTGGAAAGTCTCTAGCTTCGTTACTTACCAAGGCCAGCACGAACCCAGATTTCAACTGGCCGATCTGGCAAAGCCACTCAGCGTACTTCTATTGTTGGGCTGGTCGTGGCACGTCCTTTTCTGAGCTAACCTACCTCTATCTCTTAACTCTTCAAATCAACTACTTCAATTTTGGGAACTGATCCAAGAGGGTCGGCACTTATTTAGAGAAAATCAAATAGGTCACCAGAGTTTGTCATATTATCTGATATACGTATAATGCAAATTGAAAGGTGGGGAGATAAATATGGATGAGATTACTGCAATCATCGGAGCGGTACTGGTAGTGGGATTAATTTTTGGGGCTATATCAGCAGTATCTCCCAGTAAAGCTGAGAGGCGAGCTTGGCAGACAGAAACCTTTTCAGCAAGTAAACAAAAGATTATCCAAGCGAGTGTGCAATATCTACAAAATCAAGGCTATCCGATTGCTACGATAAATGAAAACGCTGGATTTGTTTCCACCGATTATGCCTCTTCTGAACAGCTACATGGGATTGCAACCGGAATGCTTATGGAAGCTCTAACGGGAGAAAAGAGATTTAAGGCTACCATAACAGTGAACCCAATTTCCGGTGGCCAGAACAGAGTTACCGTCAAATTAATAGCGGAGGGTCGGCAGATGTTTCACTGGAGTTCCCAATCCGCTACTTACTATGGAAGGGAAAGTTATGAAAAATTCTTCTCCGGGTTGCGAGAAGAGGTTCGGCAGATCAGGTGAGATAATTTTTCCAATCGCAATAAGATGAAGATCAAAAGACTTAAGGTCCTCGTATTTACTACCTTCGTGTTTACATGCATTCTTGTCCTCACAGGATGTTCTTTGTTTAACCCCCCTGAGCTTAAAATCGAGAATTGGGAACTGGTCGAAGGTTATCACGATGAAATCACCAAAACAATCATCCGGAAGGGAGTGAAGGGGACGGTAACAAATGTGGGCGGTGATATGGGAGATTTAGATTTTTGTGATGTACAAGCCAAGTTTTATGACAAAGAAGATATTCTCCTAGATACTGGCTCCGAAAGCTTTTCTGAACTCGACTCAGGGGAGACAGCAAAGTTTGAGATAGTTGCTTACGCCGATCATGAAGAAGTCGACCATGCTTCAGTAGAGGCTAGCTGTTCGTAGTGTAGTAACGAACAGACTGATCTCTTCAAATAACTCATCCCCTAAGAGCAGTCTTTTGAAGATGTAGAACCGTGACAAATAACCGTTTAGTCGTCCCGATTTTTTGTTGATCTTTCCCGATGACTTCGAGTTGAAAGACGGTGAAAAGGTGAGAGTTTATACTGGTTCGGAGGACAAGCCCAATAAAGACACTGGTTGCGGCCAAGATGCCGACTATGAGTTATACTGGGATTCTGGCAGCGCTATCTGGAATAACAGCGGAGATGTTGGTTATCTGCAGGGAAATGGTGAAACAATAGCTAGTTGTAGCTATTCGGGGGATGGAACCGAGGTCACATGTTCTCCGGAATAAACTCCTCAAGACTGGTTGTAAAATAATTCAGATTATGGATAAATAATATGTAGAATGAACGGCCATTCCGGCATCTTAGAAAGAACGGAGGCATGTTATGGAACGGGTCGATAAATTCACCGAAGAAGAGTACGAAAAAATCAAGTCGTACGTACGAGAAAACGAGATACCCCGAAATTACCTAATGGTAGTACTCGGTTACAACTTACCTCGAAGGATAAGCCACCTCCTAGAGTTGAAAGTCAAGGATGTGCGGAAAGATAATGGAGAAGTCAAATCCGGGATATTCAAGGAAGGGTGGGCCGACACTATACCGATTGATGACAGATCAAATAAAGCACTTCAATGGTATTTCAATAAAGTAGATGCAAGGCAATCTGACTGGTTGTTTACGAGTACCACTCATGATCAAAATATAAATCGTAGCTGGGTTTGGAAGTTAGTTAAAAGGTGGGCAAATGAGGTAGGTTTAGAGGGTCATTATGGTACAGATAGTTTGCGCAAACATGAAGTAATTCATGGAGGCACCGGGACTTCAGATTATTACAGCATTGATATAAATACTTTCGATGACTTAGAAAGTGAAAGATCTGCCTACGCATTAGGCTTATTTGCGACAGATGGCACAATACATGTCGAAGACAACGAACTTGAATTTCGAGTTACCGATAGAGAATTGGCGGAAAACTTTAGGAGTTGTCTGAAGTCAGATAAAGACCTACATATTGATTACAGAACAGGACAGAGACCATTGTATCGATACTCTACCTGTCAAATAGACATAATAAAAGGTATAGAGCAGTACGTACCAAGACGATCTAAAGACTGGAATGAAGTATCTTCTATGATAAAAGATAGTCCAACTGTAAACCACTTCGTCCGGGGTGTTATTGATGGTGATGGCCACGTGGGAAGGGGCAAGGAAAATGGTCATTACAACGTCATAATTACAGGAAAGTATGGTGTGCTGAACGACCTAAAAGACATCATTGTTGAAGGTTGCGGTGTAGAACGTATCGATGTACGTAAAAAATTCGTGAGCGATAAAGCATTCGGAGGAAAGGAGACCTACGATCTATACATAGTAGGCAGAGACCAAGTACAGCTCCTATATGATTGGATATATGATGATGCCCAGTACTACTTAACGAGAAAGAAGAAAGCCATGGAAAATATTGTTGTTGGTGACACAAACACCAGTGAATACATGGACAAACTCTGGAGCGAGTAGCATAAAGCAGGCATCGGGCTAATGGGGTGATAGCTCATGTGGGAATTTTTTATAGAACTTCTGTCAAGTATCTTCGGTGGTAGTAGGAGCCGCAGAAAAAAAATAGAAGTTGATCAAACCGGTTCCAGCACAGGTGAAAAAATCGACGTTGAAGAGTATAAAAAACGGAGGGAGCGAGCCGAAAAGGCAGGAAGCTACAAAGGAAAGCACTTCACCCAGTACGTTGAAGAGGTAAAACAGCTAAAAAGGGAAGAGAAGTACGACGAGGCCGAGAAGTTGTTAAGGGAACTTATCAAAGCGGCGGAGAAACAGGCATCCATAGAAGGTCATGATCCACCGCCTTGGTACTACAGGCAGCTAAAAATCGTTCAAAAGAAGAAGGGTAGAAAGTTGCGGAAGTTAGGCGAAGATGCCCTAAAGGAAGGCGAAAATGACAAGGCATGGAGTTATTTCAACAAAGCCTGCATGGAGCTTAACAAGGAAGGTTTGAGCAGCCATCGAGTGAGGTTGAAAATGGCAAAAATGCGTCGAAAAGAAGACGCCTATGAAGACTCACTCAGGTTTTCCTTAATTGCCGCTTGGGATAAAAGAGAGTTCGATGATGGTGAACTAAAGATCATCTATAAAAACATCAAACGCTCGCTTAATGGACTCAACTTAAAAGAAGATACTGATGTGGATGAACTAACGGAAGAATTACACAGTATCGCCCAAGACAACCACGAGAAAGCAATGGAAAAGGCTGAGGGATACTTGGCAGATTGAGTAATAATTATTCATTATAACGATAGCTACATATAATTCTGATATAACTACTCCTTCACATACTCTAAGTGGTGATCAGATATGTGCGTTATTCACATATCACAAAGTCTCAAATCCATAGTCTGTCTCCTCCTTGCAGCTGTCTTTGGTTTATCACTAACGACCGTTGCCATAGCAGCTGACAAGCCCAACCACACCAAAGCAACCGCCACCTCAACCGTAATCGAAGTCTACGACGGCGATACAGTATAATTGCCAATGGAATGGAAGTTCGCTATCTTAACCTTGATACGCCAGAAACCCACCATCCGGAAAAGCCAGTAGAATACTTCGGCGTTAAAGCCTCCAAGTTCAACCAGCAGTTGGTCGAAGGTAAGAAGGTTAAGCTGGAGTACGATGTCCAGAAGAAAGATCAGTATAACCGCCATCTGGCTTATGTATACGTAAAACAGGACGGCGAATGGATCAACATCAACGCAGAGCTACTACGAGAAGGCTATGCCCGTGTTTACACCCTACCTCCGAACGTAAAGTACGCCGATTACTTCCTCGAACTCGAAAGGGAAGCGAGGGAAAACTGCCGGGGTCTGTGGCAGGCTTACTGTGAGGGGCCTCCGGTCTTATCGGCCAAGGAGATCGAGGAGAAGATGGATGAATACTTGGGCGAGGTAGTTACGGTTCGGTATAGAGTAATAGGCACTTACGACTCCGGGGATATCATCTTCTTAAACTCGAGTAATGATTATGAGACCGACTTCACTGCCGTTATATTTAGCGACGACAAGAAGTACTTCATAAGAAGAGGTATAGAACCGGTAAGGGACTACAACGGGAAGACGATCGAGGTTACAGGGGAATTGCAGGAGTATGACGGGCCGGAGATAATCCTTTATCACCCGTATCAGGTTGAAGTGGTGGGATGATCCGGTGCCGGCAGAGCAGCTTAGCAATAATAGCGATAAACTGTTCCATCGTTTGGCATCTTACATAGCGGTTTGTTTTTGACGTCACTGACAAAGTTGGCAAGATTTTTCGTTTATTCTATAATCCGAGTGCTCAAGGAGGCGGAATTATGAGAAAAAGTAAGTTGGCTCTACTACTAACGCTCATAATTTCACTTGCGCTTTTCATATCCGGTTGTGGTCTATTCAACCAATCACCTAATGCAAACTTTACCGCTGATCCTACAAGTGGAGACGCACCGTTAGGGGTGTCCTTTGACGCTACTAATTCTGCGGACCCGGACGGTAACATTGTTAGCTACAGCTGGGACTTCGGAGACGGTGAGACCAGCTCAGGGGAGAAAACTGATCATGTATACTCTAGCTCGGGCGACTTTACGGTAGAACTAACCGTTACCGACAACGATGGAGCCTAAGACTCCTCAACAAAAACCATTTCGGTCTCATCCGGAGATGATGAAAAGAGAGTAGAAATCCTCGACTGGCAACGGGGTGAAGACGATGACGGTGACATCCTTATCACAGGCACTGCTAAGAACATAAGCAATGAAACCCTTGCTGCTGCGATAGTGGAAGGAAAACTGTTCAATGCTGACGATGAACGAGTCGGTACTGCTATGGATGCAATTACCTTTCTTGATCCGGGAGAAGAGTGGGACTTCGAAGCGGACTCAATTACAAGTAATAACGAAGTGGACTATGTGGAGATGGTTACTGACTCCTCAGTTTACGAAAGTCCTTAAACGATCTATAAATAACCGCTTCGTGTAGTTTGGTTCCGGATGAGTTAAATTCATCGAGACCTATAATTGATGATGTAATGAACTACCAGTTTGATAGCTTGCCCTCTACAAAAAAGAGTCCCCAACCATTGCCTTCGAAGGTAGGTGACGATAGAAACTACAGCTGCTGTTCAAAAAAGTTGAGAACCTTTTTCTTGTACTCCTCAGGCCTCTCCTCGAAACCACCTACATGACCGATACCTTCTGGCGTCCATAGCTCCTTCTGTCCCTGTTTGTTTTCGTATAGCACCTTGGAATTTTTCGGATAGAGAGCTTGGTCATCATCACCGTGGATGAAGAACACGGGAGTTTCGAGGTTAGAGATCCTCTCGGTGAGGTCGGTCTTCCCTACTATATCCGTATCAAGCATCCAGTTTGCCCCAAAACCGTAAAGTGGAAACAGAATGTCGAACAGGGGATTATTCTCATACCCCCCGTAACTCTCGGAGGCGAGCTTGATGCTTGCGAAGGGGCTATCGGCGACCACGGCATCGACTTTTTCGCTTTCCAACGCTGCTATTATCCCTGCAGTTGCTCCTGCAGATCTCCCCAGTATTCCAATACTTTCTACCTGATGGTTCTCTTCTAAGTACTTAACCCCGTTAATTATATCCCGGCTCTCGAAGTAGCCGAACGCCCATTTCTTTCCCTCGCTTTTGCCCGTACCCTGAGGGTCAAACATCAGTAGGTCGTATCCCGCCTCGTGGAGAAAAGGTATGTAGTCGAAAAGCTTCCAGCGGCTCTGGCCCTTACCCGGGGCTAGTATGATACAGTTATCAGAGCTTCCATCGATGAACCAACCATGTATGGTTAAGTCATCCTCGGTGGTATTGCTGCTGGTAAACTCTATCGTCTCGTAATCTAGGCCCAAATCAGAAGGATCTTTTTCTCCAACTTCTCCTCTAGGGGTACCGTATATTTCTCTATCGAGGGCAGACTTGATCTGGTAGCCGACAAACCCTAGGCCAGCTACTAGGATGATTGCGAGTAGTGATACCACGATGATGTAGAATTTTGATTTGCCCTTGGACTCCCCCGCCATGGAGCTACCACCTTGACTGTAAAACCGGAAGATTATCGAGTCACTTCTTCTCTATTTCGAGCCCGTCATCCGTCTCTACTGCTTCCAGATTCTCCTGTACCGTCTCTTTTAACGTCTTCCCCGCTTTAAACTTGGGTACTACCTTTGCCGGAACCTCTATTTCATCTCCGGTTCGGGGATTCAACCGGGTGGTCGCTTTCCTCGCCCGGGGTTCGAATTTACCGAAGCCGGTGAACATCACGTAATCGCCTTCCTCCAGCGCTCCGGTGATTATCTCCAACATAGAATCCAGTGCTTTCTTCGAATCCTTCTTCGTGAAACCGGTCTTTTCCGACAACTCGTCGACAAACTCGCCCTTGTTCATGTGTAACACCTCGAATTGGCTGCGATTATATGAATGAAAGGGGAATGTCGCAAGATTGGTGGATCTACATCCCCGACTTTTGTCAATCCTTTTAAATTATCTATAATACTTCTAAAGGGGGCGATCGTAATGCATGTAAGGTCCAAATTACTGATTTTGGCACTGACTCTTTCTCTCGTATTAATACCTTCGGTCCTTTGTTCGGCGAGCCCTTTCGAGCTAGTCGGCGGTGGTTTTTATACCACATTGACCCTTACCGACTTAAACGATGCCATAGAGGATTACAATAACAGTATCGAACAGTTCGAGCAGGAAGGCGTAAGTGTCTCCAAGATGAACAAGATCAACCAGACCTTAGGGGTCTTTGGCGGAGCAAGGCTAAACGTTGGCAACAGACTGGCTGTAGGTGGCACCTTCGACACTTTTTCCGCCGGTACCGGCACTGAAATCGACTATGATGACCAATACGGGGAGATAGATCTGGATCTAGGCATCGATCTCTCCGTCAGTGGCCTAGTAGGTACGGTGAGTGCGAACATTAATGACTACATCGGATTAAACGGTGGTGCGGGATACTACTTCGGAACAGTTAGTATGTCTGCTTCCGCCACTGCCACCGGAGACTATTCCGGCTACTTTGATCTCGATGAGTCCGAAAGCGCAGATCTGAGCGGGTTTGGTTTTAAGGCAGGAGGTCATTTCAACTATCCGGTAAATAATCAGTTAAGCCTGTACACATCCGTTAACTACAGGATACTTGAACTTGCTACCCAGATTGACAATTCACTTACCAATGATACTACTCTCAATGCCAACGGAGTAGAGGTGAGGTTCGGAATTTCGTTTGGGGTATAATGGTTCGCTCTTTGAATTGGGTATTAGAAGATTCTTTATGGGTTATATGCTGAGATGAACTTTACTGAGGTTCAGATACCGCTATCTGAAATCAGACGGGGGTATAAGTTATCTCATCAAAGGTAGTGTAATGGTGGCAAGGCGTAATTACTCAGGTAATGCTGAAGAGGTAAGGTGTTTGACGTCATAAGGTTCTTTCCTGTGGATGGTGTAATTATCGGGCTTATTATAATACTGTCCGTATTATTATACACGGGCTCTTTGTACCCTGAGGTGGTAATATGAGCCCCCCTAAGGTTGTTGACTTCCTAAAAGAATTTCCTCTGTACCGCAAGGTTGAGATCTCACCTGATGCCATAGAGTGGCTAGCTGAGCTTACTAGCACAAGCCTTAAATTAGACAGCTACTGTCCTCAATGTACTAAAGTTAGCACTTTTGAGTCAGTAGGTAAATCAGCATGCACCACAACCTATAGGCCAAAGTATGCACCAGACCCTTTACCGGATGATAGAGAGAAAGCTTATAATGACCTATTAAGATTTAACAAAGAGTTCAAAATCGTATTAAAGTGTCCGAGAGATCATATTATGGGTTATTACTTCGCTCTACAAAGAAAAGAGGAACAAGATTTCATAATGAAGATTGGACAATACCCATCAGAAAAAGATCAGAAGAGAGATGAATTTAAGCGGAACAGGAAGATCGTGGAAGATATATTAAGCTCCGAGAAAGCTGACGAATACATGAATGCAATAATTCTATACGATCATAATTATGGAATTGGAGCCTTTATATACTTAAGACGAATTTTCGAAAGTATGATTAATAACACTTACCAAAACCACAAAAATGAAGTCAGCTTTGAAGAGGGAAGTTTTAAAGAAGCTAAAGCTAAAGACAAGATAAATGCCTTGAGAGACTACCTGCCTGATTTCATGGTTAATAACAAACATATTTATGACATTTTAAGTAAAGGGGTTCACGAACTAGATCAATTCACATGTCAGGACTTATTTGATACAGTAAGGACTGCAGTGGAGATAATACTTGAGCAAGAATTTGAACGAAAAAAGAGGGAAGAGAAAATCGAGAAGGCTGAAAAGGAGTTAAACAACTGGGAGTCAGAATTGTAAACTTCATTCCGTTCCCATCAATTATCAATCCTTTGTGGGAGCGGAGGAGCAGTATATCAGCTGGGTAAGGTCCTCTCTCCGGCAGAGGAGGTCTCTCTCACGACGTTTAGGAGTCACTTATCAGTCTCGCTTCAATTATAATCTGCTGTTTAAACTTCAACCTCCCTGTTTTTATTCACGATAAAAGTTTGTTACAGTAATTCTGTTTGAGGTGGGTATTTATGTCCGAATGCGAATACGAAGGCTGCGAAGAGCCAGCACTAAGAGACAGTGAGCACTGCATCTTTCATGAGCCTAACAAGTCCGGGCTAGCGGCAAAGGGGTTTTACAAGCTGATTCGGCAGGAGGCGAGGGAGCCTGAGGGGGAAAATGCTGAAATTGATGAAAACAATAGATTGAGGCACTGGGAAGATTTTGGAAGTCAAGAACATAGGAGGTGGGTGTTCGAAAAAGATATCAACTGGAAGGGGTATTGTTTTCCTTCAGTCCCAGATGACTCTACCCAACCCACTGATTTTAGGAATAAAGCAGAAGTTATGATTAGTTTCGTTTTAGCGGAATTTAAAGAATCAGTAGATTTTACCGATGTCAAATTTGAAGAGAGTAAAGAATTTCGCTGGACTAAATTTAAAGGTCGTGTCTTTTTTGACGCCGCCCATTTTAAGAACTTTGTTTCATTTAGAGATGTGGATTTTTTTAGAGATACTTCTTTTGTCAAAACCCATTTTGAAGGCAAAGTTGATTGGACGGGAGCAAAATTTTTAAAAGGAGCTTCGTTTAAAAGAACCCAATTCGAGGGAGATGTTTGGTTCATTGGTGTCAAATTTCATAGGATAGTGTATATGAAAAATACAGAGTTTGGCGACGGAGAGTTAATAGTTGGGGCTAATAAATTTGAAAACCCAAGACATGGTGAGAGTTTCTATAGAAAAGTAAGAAAGAAATTTGAAAATGACGGAAACCGAGATGAAGCTGACAAGTGGTTCAGGCACGAGATGATAATGAAGCGTAGGCAACTAAAATCATACAACCCGAGAAAATGGTTTTCCTACCTTGTGGATTTCATCACAGGATACGGGACAAGTTGGTCGAAAGTTATTGGATCGTGGATAGTGGTTATTTTCGGGTATGGTCTGGCTTACGCCTATTTTAACGGGCTAACAGCGACTATGGAAAGTGTCAATATTTCTAAGTCATTAACATGGACATTACAACCACCCTTTATCTTGTGTGATTGGGCAGGATTGCTAAAGAATTTTTATTTCAGCACAGTAACCTTCACCACTTTGGGTTACGGTGATATAGCACCGGATGGGTTGGTGTGGCAGTTAGTTGCAGGTAGCGAGTCAGTCATTGGCGGTATCTTAATGGCGACATTAGTGCTCGTTTTTGGGCGAAAGTTCATGCGATAGACTTGACTAAAAATACCATGAACACCGAGAAATTCCACACCGACAACTGCCCAAACTGTGACAACCAAGTCATAATTCCCAACGGCTGGATCACCATCAGAGACGACCAAATCACCTCTATAGATGCGGACTGGCGATGCCCGGAGTGCAATGAAACGGGAAAGCTCGATATTGGTGGAGCAATGAACGACCACTGGCAGCCCCGGGATCTCGTGGTCGGTCGAGACATCCCCGAAATTCCCAGACCCGGGAATCTAGATAGAGGCGCCCCCGAGAGACGAGCGGTCGAGTTTCTCGATTACCGGAAGCAGGATGACTACCGTAGTATGGGTAACTTAATACCTCCGAGTGAAGGTATCAAAGACAAACACGCACCCGTGGTCATGAAGGACTTCTACGAGGACTATCGACTCAAGCACTTCGAGCTGCAGGATATTACCGATGAATCTCCTACAATGACCGAAATAAAGGTCGAGGTAGAAATGATTCGAGACGGCTCGGTCGAGACGGAACAGAGGGAAATCGAGATGATACGAGAGGACGAAGAAGGATCAGGCAACCCGGATGGAAAGTGGTATATTGCAGACTGGCCTACGTTGGGATCGGGGTATCGTTATCGGGGATGAACTAAGGCAGAAACAAAACAACCTATCAAGCCTCTTGAAATTTGTTAATTCCGTCTCGGGCGTTATTCGTAAATCGACGCTCCTAATCGGTCTCTGAACCAACTGAGTGCTGTTCTTTTAGGTTGGACACAAGTTGTCGGATAACATGGGTTGGATGATCTGGGTTTTTATTTGCGATAAAAGAGGTGTGTGCGATGGAGGAGGGAGTGTAAAACATTAGTTTCTTAAGAAACTTTATTTAATGAACAAACAACGGTATCTTAGTTGATACAAGCTTGGTTATCTTATCTTAAATAATCATCGGTTTATGGAGGTAGGAACTTATGGATTCTTGGTTTGATAAAGAAGTAAGAAGACTTCTGGCAAATTTAGCTTGGAATATTTCCAAAGAAATCGGTGAGAAATATAACAATATTCTTGCTCTCGATCAACCTATAAGAGAAGAAACCCTTACAACAAAACTGATTGAAATGTTGCATGATCAATCAAATTACAGCTTATGGGGTAAAATTAAGCCGAAACTTAAAGAAAAGGGAATTAATATTGATGTTACGGTAAATGAATCTAAATTTGAGCCAAAAACAGGGGCTGATATAGGTCTTATAATCTACAAAGACATACAAGGCGAAACGAAAAGCACATATGCAACACTAATCCAGTGCAAAAAATCTGGAGAAAAGGGAACCTTTCGAGAATTTTTCCATAAGGTTGGAAATTCTGGCCCTTCGCAGAGCACATTATTATTAGATTTAACACCGAGTTCTTTTTATTTTCTTTTTGTCCCCTCGAAGGCCATGCAACCACTCAACCAATCTAATAGATATGCGTTTCCCGGGCCTTTCCCTCGATATTTTTCCGAACCCCCAGTCTATAAAAATGTAGGAGGGGTCTTTGTCGTTCCAGCCCTTTCAGTTGAAAGTTATTTAAACAACAGTAAAAATGCCAGAGTATCTGAGTTGTTACCAAACGCTTTTCCATTTCATTTATGGTTTTCAGAGCTGTTATTGCTTGCTTTTGTAGGGGACAGAAACAAAAAAACTGTAAAGGTTGCTAAAAACGAACTAACTAAAGAAGAAACGGAAGAAATTAAAGGGGTGAAATATTCTGTTGAGGTCGAAATTAATGCTGAAAATAGTACACCAAATGGTAAAGGAGGACTGGAAGGGTTTTGATGATCCGAGGGGAGAGTGGTACGTTTTGGACTGGCCTACACTGGGGTAGTGATTGGCTTGCCTAATTTAATAAAGCCCACGTGTGGTTGATCATAGGTCAACGCTTCAAATCGCCCCCTGAACGAACTAAAAGATATTTTTGTGAACGCTCCTCTGCTTTAGATGACAATCTTTGGTACACAAGGTAGTATCTAACTGTGTTTTAAGTTTACCGGACATTCCAATCGATGCTGGCTGATGTATCCGGTTTTAATAGAACTAGAGGTGAAACTCTTGACTCTTGTCGATAAGTATGACCGATGGTAGGCACAAGAAATGGACGTTAAGTTTGTGTAGTTAACTTCAATTTTAAATAAGGCAACAGAATTTTTTGATAACCCACATTATTTTATCTCAAATAAACACTTTTATAGGTTGACATAAAGGTGAATATATTTGATAGTAGGGTAAACTTTCAACAAGGGGCGTTATATTAATGGAGGAAAATGTTGAACGCTTTGAAGAAAAAGATATTAAAAAGTTCACTGGACCAATAGAGCACTGGCTTACTACTTTCAAAGAAGGGTTTTGGGGTCTAGAGGAAAAATATAGCGATACTTGGAGTGAGCTTGAGTCTGGACAATTAGTGTTATTCCATGGCAGCCACCCAAAGCATCTCTCAACTGTCCCCAGCAAAATCAGGAAACAACATATGGGAATTATTGGTTTAGGTGTAATCGGTTCTAAGTCAAAGAAAGAGAACCCTAATTTTTTGGCGGAGTTTCAAGGTAAAATCAACCTCCCTTTGCTAATCAATTTTAGCGAAATGTATTGGTTTGGAAACATCAATGGCATCCGAAATATCTCGATAAATGAAAAAACAGAAAGGGAAATTCAACAGGATATAGGCAATCTCCTTGAAAATTTGGTTAGTTTCGGTGAGATGGATTTAGAATGTGATTACAGGATTCCACCTCAACGGTCAGCCTTTAACGTGAAAAAAACTAGCTGTTTAACTTCGCTTGCAGTGGATAGAATGAAAAACTGCGGAACTTGTAAATCTGGAAGCGACATTGAAAAAGGAACGCCCCAAGATAAACCCGAAACCAGCAAAAACAGAAATATATCTGCAGAGAATAATGGGAGATTCTCCCTAGGATTTTTCGAGAATCTTAGCAATCTTGTGGGGAATATTATGAAAGTAAAATATTGGGAGCGATTCTTTTCATCAAAAGGAAGAATAAGTAAATACCAATGGTGGCGTGATTCGCTTACATTAGTGGTAATATATGCGTTAATTAATACTTTGTTTGGTTTAGCTATCGCTAGGAATAAAGAATCTGTGGCAGTGATGAGTTTGTCCATTTTTACATTAATTTCTGCATTTGGATGGTTCTTCTTTTCGGAGCTTTCAGTTTGTGCTAAAAGATGGCATGACAGAGGTAAATCAGCTAGGTGGAATTTAATAGTATTTGTACCTTTAATCAATTTTTTCTGGTTCATTATTGAACTTGGTTTGCTTGGAGGAGATGATGGAGAAAATGAATATGGTGAGAGCCCTGAAGAAAAGAAATCCAACCAAACTTATAAAAACGAAATAGGACGCAAAAGCACACTTGTACTTGGTACAATTCTAGGGGTACTTTTCTTCCTTGCAGCGGTATTTGGGCCAGTTGGATGGTATTGGGTTGTTGCTTCCATAGGTTTGATGTTCGTGATCTTACTTCTTGCTCCCGAAGACTTTCATGTGTCTACATATCCATTTTCACCAAAGAGAATAGGCATCTCAGTAATGATAATAATCTCATTATTCTCAGCCGGCAGACTCCAATATGTAACTCAAGGTTTGTCGCCAGAAAAAATTGAAGAACTTAAGAACACTAACCCCAAACCAAGTTTTACATTCGAAAATATTGAAATAGGCAAAGTATTATTTACTCCTTATACTGAGGACCCAGACAGGGAAATTGAAGAAGCTGTATGGCACTTTGGTGATGGAAATAAAGCTGTAGTAGAGGGAGGCAAAAAAGTTGAACATAAATACGGGCTTCTTGACCAACTTACTACAGTAAAACTAACAATTACAGACATATACGGAAATGAGGGCATTATAAGTAAAAAGGTCGGCGTCTCTCCTACTGGTTACGAGCTAGAACCACATTTTGACATAATTAAGGTTTCATCAAGGGAAATCAAGTGTATACCTACTATGAATAACGATTCCGAAGATATTAAACATCTGTCTTGGCATTTTGAAAATGGTGAGTCGGTTCAAATTGATAAAGCTTCGCCAATTAAACATAAATATGACAGTTCAGGAATTTTCGAAGTAAAGCTACGAGCTACAGATATATACGGAAACAACAAATCTACAACTCAAACAGTAGCTATTAAACCAAAGGATTATAAAGTACCCATTCCAGACTTCGACTTAAAGAGGATCGGACTACATAAAATAAAGTTAGACCCTTCCATTAGAAATAAAGAGAAGAAGATTAAAAGTTGGGTCTGGGACTTTGGTGACGGGAATACAAAGAAGAAGAAAAAAGGCAATATAGTCACTCATGAGTACCAGAATAATGGCCCTTACGCTATTGAGTTAAAAGTAACAGATAGATATGGTGGCACGAATATATCCACTAGAGTTGTAAACCTAAAAAAGCCCGAACTCAAACCTGAGTTCCTTATTAGCAAGATTGGTCCCCGAGAGGTAGAACTCAAACCTTCGCTAGACAACACAGATGTAGGGATAAAAAGTTGGGTTTGGGACTTTGGTGATGGGAATCAAAAAAAGGAGAAAGAGGGGGACACCGTTACTCATAAGTACAACAGCCACGGGAAATACAATATTAAATTGAAAATTGTACCTGAATTCGGTAGCAAGGTTACTACTCAGGCCTCAGTGGAGTTTAGATCTCTTAAAGAGGCGAAAAAGGACGCCAAAGAACTCGCTAGGGACATCGAAAGAGAAAATTGGGGTTCTATCTGGGAACGGTTTTCTCTGAGTGAAAGAAAAGTATCAAAGTCTAGATTTATTTTAGACAGTCAGGGTAAATATATAAGCGAAGCTTATCTTCGGAATATAAAGTGGTATAATTCAGACAAAACAATTGCATTAGCTGAAATCATAGTTAAGGCAAACGGTAGGACTGCCACGATTTCTTTTAAACTCAAAGAAAGCCCATTGCCCACGGATCATAATTATTGGGAGATCGTAGGGGGTTTTAGTAGTTTATAGAGGGGATTTCTAAAGGTATTAGGATTTTCGGTAAGTAGGAACCGCCCCCAGTACTCTTTATATATTTGAATTATTTCTGATAAGTACTTTAGACGAATTTTACAGATATAAGAGTTGTAAGGGATAGGAAAATTGCATTAAAAACCTTTCTCCTGCCGCAAATCGAGCCCATAAATCGATCTCTGAACCTGCTAATATATGTTTTATGAGGTCGAGGTGATGCTGCCTAGGGATAAGATGGGTGTGAAAATAATAAGAAGGGGGAGTATGATAACTCCCTTGAAATAATTATTAACTGCACCTCGTTGTGCGATCAACAACGATTAATGCTAGCATTCCAGTTCAAATTTAGCTAAAAGCAACTTACCTTTAATATCCATTATTGCAGTATTGAGAGATAACCATATTTCACCTTAATGGTTTGTAGAACTCCAGCTACTTTTTGGAACTGCTCACCCTCTACGTTCAGGTCGGTTCTAACTGCGAACTTACTTAATCCATATAGATTAATCTTTTTAGAATCTTCCATGATATCTTTTTTTATTTCCGGAGGAGGGTTCATAGGAATCTTGTTGAAATCCCGCTCACCTTCTTCATACGCAAAGATCTTCGGGCCATCAAAACCCCACTCCATCCCTAGGAAAATCCAATCTAAGTCTTCACCTAAGTAGTCTTTTAAGTGCAACCTTCCTCGATCTTCATATACCGTATCATCGTCATCTAAATCGACAATATGGAAAAATATGTCGGGGCCAGAACTCCCGATCCCTAAATAATATTCATATTACCTATCTGCCCCGTTCCCTTAATGTAAATATTAGCCTTTTCTGACTTTGTCTCATCCAAGTCTAACATCATTTTTGCGATTACGGCATTGAAATGATTAGCCTTAGATACTATCTCTGTCCCCTCCCAAGCGTGTTCGTCTTCTATTCCCACGCTTCTTTTGTAAGTCTCAAATCTTAATCCATGTGTCTGTATCTCTACGTTAGATTTTATTGCATTTTCGTCTTTTTCGAGAACAATATCCGGGTATTCAATATCCCAGTTGTCAGAAATCTCACCAGATGAAAGTTCTCCAAAGTCTTCAAGGGTCCCGTAAAATAAAAGATCAATCTGGTTCTCCTTAAATCTTGCCGCTAAGATGAGAAGACCAGCAAACGTAAGTATGATGGAAATTAAAAGAAATACCGGAAACAAGAAGCCCAGCCCAGCTGCTAATACTGTAGCTAGAGTGTAAATAGCTGTAATATTTAAAATCTTTCCGAGCATTCTTTATCCACCTGCAATTCTTCAGGTTCGTAAGTGTCAGGGAACCTTCTGCCCTAAAGTCACTTGTAGTGCTAAAAAGCAAGTTGATTAAATGTGTCCTAATGAACTTTAAAACCGTAGGTTAACCTTGGAAATGATTAATTGTAGACTGTACCAACTGCCTAAATTTATCAAATTCACTCATCCTAAAAACCCACTGATCTTGCCAGTTGCCATCATGTTGGGCACTGTTTGCGGGATCATCAGGTAAGTTAATTTGTCCTAGTGGTATTTCCCCGGTGTTGTAATTCTCGGCAATTGCCTGAACCTTTACCTTATACGAACCATTTTCGATTTTCTTAGGTAACCATCCACCATACAATGACTCTTCCTCTTTAGCTGGAGGCTGAGGCCTTGGATGCAGAGTTGCTGGCTTATAAGTCTTCTCAAAGTGAGCCATCGGGTACACTGGACCTAAGTCAAAACCCTCCCCTAACTTCTCTTGAAATCTATTGATGTCACTGCTCTCAATAGTCTCAGGTTTAGACCTATCGATATCGATGAGTAAATTGAAAGAGGTAGTAAAGACTGTTCTAAATATGTGAACGGATTGATTTTCTTGAGGCAATAAGTTATACCTCTCAGGGTTATTCGGTCGCTTCCACCTCGCATGGAAGACCTTATCGCCAATAATCACTTTGATTAAACAGTTTTGCGCACTCGCTAGACCGACATTCTTGACTTCTATACTAGTGTATATTTGTGGCGTTATTCTCTCAAAAACGGCATTGTCCTCTTTGTCTCTGTAAAGGTCTACTCGCATTGGAGCAACGTTATTGTTCAGATTGTTAACAAATTTTATCTGAGGTTGTTTCACATATTCCTGAAATATGTAGTATAAAGCTGGAATACCTGTGGCAATTATCGTTGCCGAGATGGTAACGTTTTGGACCTTCCAGAAAGCTAAACCCGTTCCTAGGATCAGGAGGATAAAGACCAATAAACGTGGGTTACTTAACTTGTCTACTAAACCAGCAGCTAATCTATTTTGGACGCCTTTGAACCATCCAGAAGATTTCTTTGGCAAGGAATCTTCACCCTAGAAATTTATAGTACCTGTAAAGTTAAATTCAATCAAACCTGACAGTTGTGTTTCTAGTGAAGTTTTCGTGTTCGTATTTTTTCTACTTTGGTTGGTGCGCCGATAATAGAAAAGAAGTCTTTTGTTACCTAGTCTAGAATGTTTATTTGCGATAAAACCTCCTTTTACCCCCGCAACTGACCTGTTTTTACATCGTATCTTAACCACTTTACATCATATCTTCAGATCTAGAATTCACCCAGCAATCAGATCACTTCCACTCTTACACCCCAAACTGGCCAAAAAGTTTACAACATATCTACGGCATTTTACATTAAATCTGTTTCTGTGTTTGCCTGTCACCGGTACATACATTGATATGCTCCACCAGTCAATATATGATTAAATTGCAGAATCGAAGTAGAGAAAAATCCAAAATCACAAAGAGGAGGATTACTATGTCAAAAACAGAAGCGACAGAAAACGAACCGGCGAACGACGTTCGATGGATACGTGAGCACCTCTGGAAAAATAAGCCACTCCTAAACATCTTAGGAGATGAGGAGTTAGGGCAAGGAACTGGGCTCTTCAAAGCCCGGATGGAGCTGAAATTGAGAAAAAAATTGTTCGAAATGGCCCTATTGATGTACGAGGACGGTCATTCTCGGGAGGCGTCCTTCCGGGAGAGTATCGAAAGTCTTTCCGAATTAGGCGTCCTTGGTTTTTTGGTCTTAAAGGACGAATTAGAGGAAAAACTAAGACCAATTAACTCGGAAGAAGGAATCATGAATTGTCTACAGGAGTGGGGTGAAAAATGAAAGCAGAAAACTCTAAATCAGACGGTGAAGATTCGACTACCGGAATCTACGAACAAAACATTAGAGGTGTTCTATATGAGTGAGCTTAACGAACCAGAAGATATTCTAGGTTTGCTGGAAAACGTCAGTGGGACCGGGCAGAAAAATCAGTACGTGGGTACCTGCCCGGCCCACGACGACTCTACACCTAGTTTATCGGTCAAGTTAAAAGAAGACAAGGTGCTGCTAGACTGCAAGGCAGGCTGTTCCACCGAATCAGTCGTAGAGGCACTAGGTCTGGAGATATCTGACCTTTCGTTTAACGGACACAAGGGGGTAAGGGAAAACCGATCCCCCGATATAGTCGAAACCTACGATTATAAGAACGAGAACGGAGAGAGGCTCTTTCAGGTCTGCAGGAAGTCCAATAAGGATTTTAGACTTCGAAGGAAAGTGGGAAGAGACTGGAAATGGTCGTTAAAGAACGATAACGGCTATGCCGTCCAGCCTGTACTCTACTACTTACCGGAGGTGCTCGAGGCAAGGGACAACGGTGACAGGATCTACGTCGTTGAAGGGGAAAAGGATGCGGATAACTTGAGGGAGCATAACTTTGTCGCTACCTGCAACCCCATGGGTGCAGACTCTTGGAAAGATTTACATACAGCCCAGCTCGAAGGAGCAAAGGTAATAATAATACCCGATGCTGACAAGGAAGGCCTTGAACACGCCATCGAGGTGGCAAACGAACTGTCCTCCGTTGCAGCTTCGCTCAAGCTGATCAAGCCAGAGAAGCTGGGCTTTACAGTGAAAGAGGATCATGGTAAAGACATAAGCGACTGGCTTGAAGCCGGACACACCGCCCAAGAACTTAACGACATCGTTGATGAAACGGATACTTGGAGCAGGCACGACGGGGACAGGTTAATTGCAGAAATGAAGGACAGAGGTGGGCGTAAAGCGGAGCTAATCGAGCTGGTCGAAGACGTTAAGATGGATGACCTCGAAGGCGTACCGACTTTCCCGATTGAAGCGGCGGATTTGGGCGTAATAGGGGAATACGTAAACTGGCTTAAAGAGAATAGCGAAGAACCGCCCAGCTTCTCCTTTGCCGCATTCCGTAACCTGCTAGGTCTAGCCGTGGGCAGGGAATTAACGGTAGAGTACGGCGGGACTAACCATTCGCCGATATTCTTCGACGTCCTGATAGGGAAGTCCTCCCTCAGCCGCAAGTCCAATACCATAAATACCGCCCACGACATAATAGACCACTCCCTGCATACCGATCAGGAGAAGGAAAACTTCAAAACGATAAACGGAATAGGGTCAGCAGAGGGACTGCTTGAGGCGGTCGAGTCGACCGAACAACACGTCTCTGGTGATCACGCAAAGGCGGTGTTATTGCTCGATGAGTTCTCCTCAATTACTGACAAAATCCAGCAGTCTGCCACTCAGAACATACAGTCCCAGATTATCGAGCTGTGGGACCTCAAACCCAAGATCGAGCACATCACAAGACAGAACTCAATAAGTATAGAGAAGCCGACTACCAGCGTGCTTGCAGGTACGACCGTTGAGAACATTAAAGGGGAAGTGAATGAACGGGTAAAACGGGGCGGTTTCTTCAACCGCTTCTGCTGGTGGTGTACTAAAGGGGCGGAACCAGTCCCGTTCAGGGACCCAATGCCGGAGAAGCTAAAAAACAAATTAAAGAGAAAGACAAGAGCGTTGATCGAGAGGGCGAGAGGAAGGGAGAAGCAGGTCTGGAGGGAAGTCCTGACTGACGAGGCCGAAAACCTGTGGAGAGATTACTACACCAACTTCCGTAAAAGAGTCAGCCAGAACCATAGGTCGTTTGCAGTCGCAAGACAGCCGGAAATGACGGTAAGACACGCCCTTCTTTTCTCCCTGTTTCACGGCGAAACGATAATAACAGAAGATGACCTGCTCCGGGCGATAGAGGTCGCAAAGTACTTAAAGAACTCGGCCCATTTCGTACTGAGCAGGTTCGATAGAAAAGAACTAAGCTCGTGTATGCGCAGAGTCCTTAACCTGTTAAGAAAAGAAGGCAAGATGAAGAAGAGCAAATTGTCGCAGCGAGCTGCCTCCTACTGCGGAGGGAGTGTCAGCAGGCTCGACAAGGTATTGGACGAGTTGGAGAAACTAAATCACATAGACCGCCACTTGGTCTAAGCAAAGTTAACCCTCCTTAGGAAAACCGACGGTGTCGTCTTGATAATGTGGCGGCACCGTCTTTTTATTTTCAGGTAGTACTCAGCCAGTAACAAGTGACGTTGGGAGGGAAAAAGAACGTTGAATGTTTAGGTTCCTTTATAGAAGTTTTAGGCAAACTTTATACAAGTTTTATACTAACTATAATAGGTTAATAATTAAGTTATTACATACCTCAACGTTATTACAGAGATTTTACTACACAAATTGCCCCATACCCCCACCCTACCTAGTTTCAGACACCTTAGATGGCTTAAGAGGGGGTGGGGGTGTTAAAGGTTGGGTGAAAAATCGGACTTAACGTATACAGGGATTACATTAGAGAGTATTAAAATAAGGGTAAAGGAAGTATAAAGGTTGTACCCACAAATGTAGTTAGTAAAAATATTGTTAGCGATAACAGCACTACCTAATACAAGTCTAATACCTAAAGGAGTTTTTTATGGGCAAATACCCAATACAAGAAGGCTTCATTCCACATGATCCGGACAGAGATAATGAACCAAAGGTAACTATAAAAGAGGATGGCGTAATCACACTGTCTTCCGCTATAGTTGAGAAAAGCAACATCTATCCAAGTGTTCCACCGCCCAACGTAGTTGCCTATTACAACAAAAGAAAGGATAAAATAGCTTTAGAGCCCAAAGAAAAGAAAGTTAAAGATGGTCTAAAGCTCCGGCGGGTTAACCCTGATGCAAAGACTTTTGTCGTCTCGGCAAGACGCTTTCTCAAAAAATATGACATCGGTCATCCGGTAAATTACAAATATCCAGCAAAATGGAGACCGGATATGAAAGAAAGGGGTTGTATAGTTGTTGACCTTGATCCGCTCGATTTAGCTGAGTGAAAATGATCAAATGTCCGATAAAGATATGACGACCCTTGAGTTTATACTGGTTAATGGATTTATGCTTACTCTCTCATTTCTGCTCAGAGTCGACTGAGTGACCTGTAAATTGGTTGGTGTGAGTGTACCCAAGGTAATGTGGGAAGGAGTCATTTTATATTATAGTATGAATCGAGCTAGTATAACTTGAAGAAAAAAGGCGGGTTCAAGACAATAAAATTTGGAGGTGATTGAGAAAATCCTTTGAATATTAATCGGATCCTAGTAAAAAAGAATAGCCCGGATTCCGTAGATATAAATCGAGATAAGTACGCCCGGGAGGATTCGAACCCCCAACACCCGGATCCGAAGTCCGGTGCTCTGTCCAGGTTGAGCTACGGGCGCATGGTTGGGAGGAGCGACGGGAATCGAACCCGCAACAACTGGGACCACAACCCAGTGCTCTGCCTTTGAGCTACGCTCCTCACGTAAGCAAGTGCGCCCGGGAGGATTCGAACCCCCGACTTGCGGCTTAGAAGGCCGCTGCTCTGTCCAGCTGAGCTACAGGCGCATCTTTTTTCTGTTAGTCATTCCCTCGCCAGGATATACAAAAAACACGAGACGCGTAAATAAACTGGAGCGGAAGACGGGAATCGAACCCGCAGCCCCTGGCTTGGAAGGCCAGTGCTCTACCGTTGAGCTACTCCCGCCTGTAAACTACCATCACTACGCTGCTAACCTGTCTGGTCGGAGAGGCCGGATTTGAACCGGCGACCTCAGCGTCCCGAACGCTGCGCGCTAGCCAAGCTGCGCCACTCTCCGGGGTATTCGCCCCAAATTATAGTAGGTCTGGCGTGATTATCAAACCTCAGTTGAGAAAAACCCGACGAAACTTAGTTCTTCAACTCCTCGCTTTCACCTTTCTCTTCCTTCCAGACTCTATCCAGAATACCGTTGATAAACTTTGGGGCGTTATCCGTACCGTATTCCTTTGACAGTTCAATCGCTTCGTTCATAACTACCTCCGGAGGGGTATCGTCGTAATAGAGTAACTCGTATATCGCCATCCGGAGAATATTACGATCCAGAAAAGCCAGCCTTTCGACCTTCCAGCCTACCGCGAAAGAAGAGATTAACTCATCTATCTTCTCCTTTTTATCCAGCGTCCCCCTGTATATGTCCTCGATGAACTCCCTCTGCCCCCCAGGATCACAATCAGCCAGCAGGTTATCGACCGGATCGGGATTAACCTCGCTGAACTCCGATCCGTAGAGAGCTTTTAGGATTTTTGCTCGGGCTTCTCTTCGCAGCATAAGAATCAGTTAACTGAAGAACAGCGAAAATAGCTCTCGAAGTTTCGTCTTTACCTTTTGTCCCGCTTCCAGATACATGCCAATCACGTAACCCAGTAAACTTAACCCCAGGATTAACAGTACGATCTTCCAGTTGAAAAAGATAAACAGTAGAGCGACTACAAAACCGACCAACGCTCCAATGAATCTAGTATTAATTTTCATCGTTATCCCCTTCGAGTTTTATTTCTTCGAGTTCTTCATCTTCGGGCCTGGAGGCGACTTCTTCTTTTGAACCTTCGACGCCCCGGGTGTAAAAGTCCACTCGCCCTACAGTCAATCCTGTCTTCTCGTGGATTTCCTGACGCAGAACTTCCTGGACTTCTTCCCCCAGTTCACCGATATCGGAATTAGAACCGACCTTTGCCCGGACCTCAATATGGACACCGTCGGTCGCCTGGGACAGAGTCGTTCTGAAGGACGAAAGGTTAAAGCTTTTCTTGAGAATCTCGCTCGTTAGCTCCTTTACGGCATTATGAGAGATGTGAATGTCACCCAGCTCGCTCTCGTGGACGAAGGTCAGCAAAAGGCGATAAGAGACAACTAATTTTCTAAAAAAGTACAACCCGGTCAGTGCCGCAAGTGCTCCAATACCGTAGAGGAGGAGGTTTCCCGCTCTATCAGCCAGAAAACCCTGAATATCAAAATTCGCGTAAAATCCAAAACCATAACCGATAAACCCTGCGGCTATTGCCAGCCAGATCAGGGTCAGCATTACGTAGGATATCTGTAGAAATCTATCCTTTAAGTTATTCACGGTACTATTCCTCCAGATTCTCCAGTTCTCCCTCTTCCCCCTCAAAGGCGAGGGCTGCAACGTCCACGTTCACAGTGTCTACTTCCAGTCCAGTCATTTCTTCTACTTCTTCCTTGACCTTATCCTGAACCTCCTTTGCCGTTTCGTGAGCTGGATACCCGTATTTCACCACGATATTAACGTTGATCTTCACCTGTCCGTCTTCCAGTTCCGTTTCTACCGTCTTGCTACTACCCCGCTTGAATACGGAAGATATTCCCGAATTGCTGCTCTGTTCGATTAACCCCTCAACTTCCTGAGCCGCTACAGCGGCAATAGTAGTGATAACGTCTTTTGAAATCTCAATTTCTCCAAGTCCCATCGACGATCTATAATCTTCTTCCATAAAAGACCCTCCTCTCCGGCTAATCTACCGTTGGTTCCGACATCCGGGTTTACTGGACTCGTTCGACGTAAGTGCCGTCCCGGGTATCAACTTTGACTGTTGCTCCTTCTTTCAGGAAAAGGGGCACTTTAATTTCGAGCCCGGTTTCCAGCGTCGCGGGTTTCTCTCCTCCAGATGCGGTGTCACCCTTAACTCCGGGTTTTGTATCAACTACCTCTAATTCTACGAAAGTGGGAAGTTCGACGGAAACCAGCCTTCCCTCGTGAAATAATCCCTTAACTGCCAGGTTGTCTTTAAGGTATTTTACTTTATCTCCTAACTTTTCTTCAAGAATCTCGAACTGGTTGTAATCGGTCTCGTCCATAAAATGATAGCTCTCGCTCGAACTGTAAAGGAACTTGAGTGGACGCTTCTCCATGTAAGCTTTCCTTACATTTTCCTTACCTTTGAACGTTTTGGATAACACTTTACCCGTGTCAAGAGATTTTAACTTTACCCGGGCAAAGGCGTCACCCCGGCCCCTTTTGGAGTGTTCGTATTCAACTATTCTGTAGAGTTCATCCTGGTATTCTACCGTCAACCCTTTCGACATATCCGATACGGACAGACCCAATAAAACCCACCTCCGATCTAAGCCATTGACTTTAAAAGTTTTTTAACTATCATAGTAAAGGGTTAAAGTATCTATACCATTATAACCTCGCCGAACCACATTCTCATACATCAGAATTCACTGTAGAGGGGGATGCAAAATGAAAAACGATCTATACGACGTGACAATTATTGGAGGCGGTCCAGCGGCCCATTCTGCCGCCCTTTATTCCCGCCGAAAAGAGTTAAAGACGGCAATGATAGCAAAAGAGGAAGGAGGCCAGCTTTTATATTCAAGTGAAATCGATAATTACCTCGGGGTCCCCGACGTGGAAGGGTTCGAGCTGGTAAAGAAATTCCGGGGGCACGTTGATAAGTACGAACCGGACAAACTGGAAGACGAGGTCCTGGGGATCGAGAAAGAAGGAAGCGAATTCGTCCTGAGCCTGAAAAAAGGGGAGGAATTAGAGACAAAGACCTTGATCGTGGCCACAGGTGCAAAATGGAGAAAGCTGGACGTGCCCGGAGAAAAAGAACTCACGGGTAAAGGTTTAAGCTACTGTACCACCTGCGACGGTCCTTTATTCGCGGACGCCGACGTGGCAGTAATCGGAGGGGGAAACTCCGCTTTCGAAGGAATCATCGATCTGCTGCCGATTGCAAACAGGATCGTAAATGTAGATATAGCACCCGAGCCAATTGCGGACCCTGTGCTCCAGCGACACGTAAAGGAATCAGACCACAGACAGGAAGTTGAGTTAGAGAAGTACTACGGACACGAAATTCTGGAAATATTAGGGAACGACATGGTAACCGGTCTGAGAATAAGGGACAAAAATTCCGGAGAGGAAAAGGAAGTTGAGATCGAGGGAATTTTTGTCGAAATAGGCCTCATCCCTAACTCTCAGATAGTTGAAGACCTGGTTGAGATAAACGATGCCGGGGAAATCGTCGTCGACTGCAACAGCCAAACAACCGTCGACGGACTATTTGCGGCGGGCGACGTCACGAACGTTCCCGAGAAACAGATAATAATAGCCGCCGGCGAAGGCGCAAAGGCGGCGCTCGGAGCTTACCGGTACCTTATCCATCAATAACTATCCCCGATTCAAGTAAGGGAGAGAAAGCAAGTCCCCCCTTTCTTTTTGTCTGATGAAGAGAGGGCACCGAGCCGAGAGGTCCTATCGGCCGGGCACGGGGACCCGGCCTGCTAAAAAGAAGGCATGGGATCCCGCGAATTGCTATTTATTGGTTAAGGGGTGGAACATTGCCCGCTCGGCCTCCGATAGGATTTTCCCGAACGGTTACCAAAAACTTTGTAAAAATGTTGCGAGATAAACGACACTTAATAGTCCAGTTCTTATCTACCTTCGCTCCTCACCCGGGCAACTGATTTAACCTTAAAAGGATGAACATTTGCCAAATCCTGGCAGCCAGGTGAGGGTGGCTTGAAATAGGACGAAACCATCGCTCATAGCCCACAACTCAGATCTACACAGTGGTTTGGGTACTAGATCACTCTAATTACTCGTCGCTTTCGTAATTTTCCAGGACTTCCTCTATCGTCCCCACCATATAGAAGGCCTGCTCCGGCACGTGATCCAGTTCCCCGTTCACTATCGCCTTGAACCCTTCTATCGTATCGTCAAGATTGACGTATCTGCCTTCCATGCCCGTAAACTGCTCCGCCACCGAAAAGGGCTGGCTGAGGAAACGCTGAATCTTTCTGGCCCTCTCCACGGTGATCTGATCTTCCTCCGACAGTTCGTCCATACCCATTATCGCTATTATGTCCTGCAGGTCCTCGTGCCGCTGCAATGTCTGAAGAACTCTCTGAGCGACATCGTAATGCTTTGTCGGTATTACGTGCGGGTCAAGCATCGAGGAGTCGGAGTCCAGGGGATCAACCGCAGGGTAAAGCGCCTTCTCCGCCAGCGATCGGGCAAGAGTTATAGTAGCGTCCAGATGGGAAAATACCGTAGCGGGTGCCGGGTCGGTCAGGTCGTCGGCCGGGACGTAAACGGCCTGCACGGAGGTAATCGATCCTTTGTTAGTCGAAGTAATCCTTTCCTGAAGTTCGCTCATTTCCGATGCCAGAGTTGGCTGGTAACCGACCTCCGAAGGCATCCTGCCCAGCAGGGCCGAAACTTCGGAACCTGCCTGGGCAAATCTGAATATATTGTCGATGAATAGAAGAACGTCCCTGGCTTCTTCGTCCCGGAAGTACTCGGCCAGCGTTACGCCGGACAGCCCAACTCGAAACCTTGCACCGGGAGGCTCATTCATCTGCCCGTAAACCAGCGCCGTATTTTCCAGAACTCCCGCTTCCTTCATCTCTAGCCACAGGTCGTTACCTTCCCTTGTCCGTTCTCCCACACCCGAGAAAACCGAATATCCTTCGTGCTCGTAACCAATTGACCGGATGAGCTCCATAATAAGGACTGTTTTTCCCACACCGGCTCCCCCGAAGAGACCGACTTTACCCCCTCTGGGAAAGGGTGCGAGCAGATCAATCACCTTGATTCCAGTCTCGAATACCTCGTCCTTGGTCGATTGATCAGGAAGGTCGGGTGCCGGTCGGTGAATGGAGTAGGTTTTTTCCGTATCCGGTGGATCCATCTCGTCTATCGGGTTGCCCGTCAGGTTCAACATCCTTCCCAGCGTCTCTTCTCCGACGGGAACCTCAATCGGTCCGCCAGTGTCGTAGATTGGCTGGCCCCGTTTCAGCCCGTCGGTCGAATCCATTGCTATCGCCCTGACTTCCTCGTCACCAAGGTGACTGGCAACCTCCAGAACCAGGTCCTCGTCTTCCCTTTCCACTACCAGGGCGTGATTTACGGGCGGAACACCTTCCTCGGTGCTAAACCGTGCGTCGACTACAGCGCTCTTTATTTCCGTTATCTTTCCTTCGCTTGCAAATTCTTCTACCATTATTACACCTCGTTGGGGCTCTTACTCCTCGCGGAGGGCTTCCGCTCCCCCGATTATGTCCGCAATTTCTCTCGTTATCTCTTGTTGACGCGCTTTGTTATAAGTCAGCGTCAGGTCGTCAATCAGCTCGTTGGCGTTGTCAGTAGCGTCCCTCATCGCCTTCCTGCGAATCGCGTTCTCGCTGGCCTTCGTATTCAGGATGATCCAAAATATTCTTTCCATAAACCACTCTTCCAGAAAGTCCGAGACTATTTCTTTTTGCCCGGGGTCAAAGAGGTAGTCCTCCTTGCTCCGGGAACCTACGTCCTCTTCGATCGTCTCCATCTCGGATTTTTTTCCGACTTCACTGGAGGAAAGAGGAAGGACCTTTTCTATCTTCAATTCCTGCCTCAGGTCGGATATGAATTTCATGTAAACAATCCATAATTCTCCTATCGATCCGGAGAGAAAGCGATCCAGAAGCTCACTTCCAATCGCCTCCGCCACCTCAAAATCGGGTTCCTCGTAGAAGCCGACCCAGCTGGTTTCGAGCTGGTCCCACTTGCGAAAGAACCCGGCAGCCTTTTCTCCTCCAGCGAAGAGCTTTACCTCCTCGTCTCTCGACCGAACGAAATCCCTGGCCGACCTGTTGATGTCTACCGTGTAGTTGCCGGAAAGACCTCTGTCCGAGTTTAAAACCGCAAGGCCGATCGGGTCACCTTCACCTTCCTCCAGAAGCGGACTGACGGTTTCTTCCTCGTCAGAATCATCTCTGGTGCCGGCGTCGAGCAGCAGTTCGAGCTTGGAGTTGATGACTTTCTGATAGGGACGAGCGTTATTAAGTTGTTTTTTCAATCGAGTGACCTTTGCCATGGCAATTGCGTTCATCGCCTTGGTGATCTGCTTGATATCCTTTATGTTGGCTATCCGGCTCTTAATCTCCCGTACCTGAGCCATCCTCTTCTCCCTTGAACGTCTCGTCGAACTCGGCAAGAGCCATCTTCAACTCTTCTTCTATATCCTCGGTCAATTCTGCCTTCTCCTTGAGTTTAGTCAGCACGTTTTCGTGATGGGTATCCACGTGATCGAGCATCGCGTTCTCGTATTCTTTAACCCTCTCAACTTTTAGATCATCCAGATAGCCATTTACTGCTGCATAAAGAGAAACTGCCTGCTCTTCCACGGGCATCGGCTGGTACTGATCCTGTTTCAACATCTCCATGACTCGCTCTCCCCGGGCAAGCTGGGCCTGAGACTCCTCGTCCAGCTCGGAGGCAAACTCGGCAAATGCCTCCAGGTCACGGTACTGAGCCATTTCCAGCCTCAATTCCCCGGCGATCTCCTGCATGGCGTCGTTCTGAGCCGCACCACCAACCCGGGAAACTGAATCCCCGACGTTAATTGCCGGGCGGAAACCCTGGTTGAACAGGTCGGATTCGAGGTAGATTTGTCCGTCAGTAATCGATATTACGTTGGTCGGAATGTAGGCCGATATGTCCCCCGCTTTCGTCTCCACCATCGGGAAGGCAGTTAGAGAACCCCCACCCATGGCGTCGTTCAGCTTGGCAGCTCTCTCAAGTAACCGTGAATGAGTATAGAAAATATCTCCGGGATAGGCCTCACGTCCCGGCGGCCGACGAAGCAGGAGAGAAATCTCCCTGTAAGCGACCGCGTGCTTCGAGAGGTCGTCGTAGACAATGAAGGCGTCATCTCCCTGATACATGTAGTGTTCCGCCATCGCCGTTCCAGCGTAGGGTGCAATGTACTGCATCGGGGTCGGGTCCTCAGCTCCCGCCGTTATTACCGTGGTATATTCCATAGCCCCGTACTGCCTTAAAGTATCGACGACCTTCGCGACGTCGGAGGTCTTCTGACCTATCGCTACGTAGAAGCAGTGAACGTCGGAATCTTTTTGATTTATTATCGTATCTATCGCTATAGCGGACTTACCCGTACGTCTATCACCAATAATCAGTTCTCGTTGACCTCTGCCTATAGGCGTAAGGGCATCGATCGATTTGTAACCGGTCTGCAGCGGCACTTCGACGGGCCGCCTCTTCACTACTCCCGGGGCCTTGATCTCGATGTCCCGAGTTTTGCTGGAATCGATTGGCCCTTTCCCGTCCCGGGGCTCGCCGAGCGGGCTGACAACCCTGCCCTGCAGTTCGGGGCCAACGTTGGTTTCGAGGATCCTGCCTGTCCGCCTGACTTCGTCTCCCTCCTCGACCTCTTCGACGCCTCCAAAAAGAATTGCCCCTATATTGTCCGCTTCCAGGTTCATAGCCAGGCCGTGAATGCCCCCGGCGAATTCGAGTATTTCCATGGACATCGCGTTCTCGAGACCGAACACCCGGGCTATACCGTCCCCGGCTTCGACTACAACTCCCTCCTCTTCCATGGAAAGGGAATAATCGTATCGTTTTATCTGCTCCTTGATCAAACCAGTTATCTCGTCGCTCTTCATTTCTACCATGAATTTATCCTCCTAATACAAACTGCCGCAAACCTTCAAGCCTGCCCTGGGCCGATCCGTCGATTACTCGCTCGCCAACCTTCAGCTTGACTCCCCCAATTAGGTCCTCGTCTTCGGTAACTTCCGTTATCCAGACTTCCCTGTCCAGGATTTCCCGGAGGTTCTTTTCGACCCGGCTCACCACTTCTTCCCTGTCGAACCGCGGGGGGTAAGCCACTGCCACTTCGACGATCTCGTCCTGGTCCATTCTCAGCTTTTTAACCCTCCTGTAGATGAGCGGAAGGTAATCCTCTCTGTCTTTTCCTACGAGAAGTTTCAGGAAGTTCATCCCCTCTCGACTCAGGGAATCCTCAAATACCTCCTCAAGGAGCGCCCGCTTGTCCTTATTCGGAACCAGAGGATGAATCAGAAAGGGGAAAAAATCGTCGTTCGTATTTATTACCTTATTAACCTCCTCCAGATCGGACTGGAGGTCGTCAAGGATTCCTTCCTCCTTCCCAAGTTCGTACACGGCCTGGGCATACCTGTCCGCTACCTCTATCGATTTCATCCTAGGTCTAGCTCTCTATTCTGAATATCTTCAAATAGGGAATCGAGAAATTCTTCGTGATCTTCCCTGCTGATTTCTCTCTTTAATACTCTCTCTGCTCCAACCATGGCTACGTCGACGTACTGTTTTTCCAGTTCTTCCAGGACTTCTCGTCTTTCCTGTTCGGCTTCCTTTTTTGCCTGATCAACTATCCTCGAAGCCTGCTCTTCAGCTTCTTCTCTAGCATCCTCAACTATCTTGTCGGCCCTCTCTTCGGCCTCTTTGATTATCTCCTGCCTTCGTTCTCTCGCTTCCCTCAGCTCCCGCTGCCTCTGGGCCTTGAGCTCTTCGGCCGTCTGTTCCCTTTCCTGAGCGCTGTCGATCCTGGACTTGATTCTTTCCCGTTTCTCCTGAATGAACTCTTTTGCGGGTTTAAATAGGAGCCAGGACAGAACGGCGGCAAGGATCGCGAAGTTGATCCAGTTAGCTATTACCGTCAGATTGAGACTCTGGATGATCTTTTGCCATTCCAGTCCCATAATTCACCTCAAATCGTTCACCGACCTAATCTACTACCATCAATAACATAATCGCTACGATTAGCGAATAAATACCCGTAGATTCGGTAATAGCCTGACCGATAACCATTGTTCTCAGTAGACTGTCCTCCATCTCGGGCTGACGGGCCATTCCGTCAATCGCGTGAGAAGCAACCTGGCCCTCACCGTAAGCGGCACCGATTGATCCAATTCCCATAGCAAAGCCAGCTGCCAGGTATTTGGCGGCCGTTACTATACTTTCTGAAAATTCCATCGAATATACCTCCTCGAATTTTGGTTATTGTTCTACAGCTACATTAATATAAGAAACTGCCAGTAAAGCAAACACGAAGGCCTGAATGGCCCCGATAAATAATCCATAAAACATCTGGAATATTGCCGGTAATAGGTACGGAATCAACCTGGCGGTCAACACTGAAATAAGCACCGCCCCACCAAAGACGTTTCCGAAAAGCCTGAAGGAGTGAGAAAGGGGCTTAGCTATCTCCGATATTACGTTCATCGGTAACATGAAGGCATACGGCTCGGTAAAGGACTTCAGATATCTCCCCGTCCCGTTGATCTTCATCCCAAAGTAGTGAGAGACAAACAACACCAGCAGGGCAAAGCTGAGCGGAATATTGAAGTCCTGCGTAGGCGAGGAAAGACCGGGAACTATAGAAATCCAATTGGAAACGGTAATAAAGAGAAACAGCGTCGAAATGAACGAAAACAACTGCACCTGCAGCCGTTCTCTCTCGAAGGCACCAGCAAACTGCTTCTCAAGCAACTCGATCAAAGACTCCAGGACAACCAGCCTGCCTGAAGGTTCCTCTTCCACGTCCTGGCCCAGCCCCTGCCTCAACCACCAGGCAAAGCCAATAATTATGGCCATCACTAACCAGGACATAAACAGAGTTACTATGTCCAGGCCCAGTATTCTGGATTCGCCAAACTGCAGTACTAGCTTTTCACCCAGGTGCTCTATCATCTCCAACCTCCAGAGCGAGACTTTCTAGCTCCAACCTTTATCTGCAGACAAACCAGAGGTAACAGAATCCCGCCTGCTGTCGCGAAAAAATTCAGCCACTCTGTCAGAGCAGTAGCCGCCAGCGCCAGTCCGTAGATAAGATATCTGGCGATAGCAAGAAGTGAAACTCGTCTGCTAATTTTATCGTCTCTGTCGCCATTCTCAACAAGTTCGCTAGTCTGGAAAACCAGCAAAGAATTCACGATCAGGGAGACCACGATACCAAACCATAGACCGAAAGCGTAACTACTACCGAGACCGAAAAACAGCCCTTCGCCTATCAAAAAACCTGATACGATAATTAACTTGACCGGATAAACTTCGGAAAAATCGATTGGTCTACTCCCGGGAACAATTTATTCCGCTAGTTAACAAAGTTATACTTACAATAATTTCACCCTATCGGTTACAAATAATCTTACCGATAGGGCGAATCAATTCAAAGTTTGATCAGACAGCCCGAACTTTGCTGCTCTTATTCTCCACTATCTCGTCCACCTTTTCGGTCAGCGAGGAGGTTATATCGTCCACCTCGTCTTCGAGCATATATTTGTCGTCCTCCGTAACCTCCCCTTCGTCCTCCAGCTCTTCTATTTCTTTATTCGTTTCCCTACGAATATTACGGAGAGATATCTTAGTCTCCTCGCCTTTTTCCTGAATTACTTCTACGAGCTCTTCTCTCCTGTCCCCGGAAAGCTTAGGTATGGGTATTCTGATAATTTCTCCGTCGTTGTTCGGGTTCAACCCAAGGTCCGACTCCATTATAGCCTTTTCAATCGAATCGATCTGGCTACTATCGTAAGGTTGAACTACGAGGAGACCACTTTCCGGAGCGGAGATATTCGAAATTTGATTTAGAGGTGTATCCGTTCCGTAATATTCGACTTTTAGATCCTCTATCATCGCCGGGTTGGCCTGCCCGACGTGTATCCGGGCCATTTCCTCCTTAAGAGTCTCAACCGCGTTCTCCATTTTCTTTTCCATCTTCGGAACGGGGTTATTCTCGCTCACTTTTTACCACTCCCACCTTCGAGGTTATATTACTGATACCGGATTTCCCATCCATCTTCAAGAGAAGGTTTCACAAACTAAAATGTATTAAATCACGGAGTCATAGCAACCAGAGTCTTCGTGCCGGACCGTTTGTTCCTTTCGTAACTTCAACTCGAGGGTCGATTTAGCCGATGTCGAGCACGTCCAGCTTTTCGCACCGAGCCTCACAACCTAGCCGTCCGGCCACGCTTGGGGTGGTCCTTCCGTCATCCCCGGAAATAAGCTCCTTGATATAGGTACCGGCTTCCGCTTTAACCGTAATATCGAGGACACCGCGGCATAGTTCCTCAGCGTGAATCCAGTATACCTCCCTTTCTCTTACCCGGTCGGCTCGTCTGTGAACTACCCTTTGTGGCGTCCTCTGCCTTATTGTTCCCCGGATCGCCGTGATCTCGCCCGTTCGCGCTTCAGTTATGTCCCCTGACAGCCTTACCACAGCCCGATACGTCTTGTCCGCTTTCTTTTCCTTTATCTCTGCCACTCTATCCTTGTAGGTCTCATCCATCCCAAACAACTCCACCCTGGACTGGGATTCGTTCAATTTCTCCTGGATACGCCGGGGGGCTATAGATCGTTTCCGGGGGTGGTGCAGCTCGAGCACGAATTCCCTTCTCCCGAAACAGCGGGCATCTATATCCTCCCTTCCGGCTCCGTGAAAAGTAGCTTCTTCCGCATCCGCCGCCTCTAAGAACCTTTTCTGGATAATCTCCTGGACCGATTCCTGGTACTTTTTCCCGGTGTAATCGCACTTTTCACAACCTCTACCGCCACACTCCTTGCAGTGCCAGATGGTCTGGGGGATTCCCCGTTCGTACTTATTATACTTGCCGTAGAAAAGGGAGGTATTCACCTGGAGTTCCACCCGATCATTTTCCAGATCCAGGATGGCATTCACGTCGGGTCGCTCGAAGTCGGCTTCGACACCCATTTTGTTCTGGACCTTCCGCCCGACCAACCTGTTTAGTTCGGTCTTTGTCGGTTCCGCGCGCTTTTTCCCGAAGTCTTCCCAGATCTCTTTTTCTGCCCGCTCTATTTCCTCCGGTAACCTGGTCCCTACAAGCAGCGTCCTGATCTCGTAGGGCTCCAATGCCTGAATCACCTGATCAACGTATTGTTCCAGATCTTCGAACAGACCGTTACAGAGAGAACAATCCTCGCCGGAGGGAGCGGTTTCCGAAGGGTCCCTGTCAACGAAACTATCTTCCTTCAGATCCTCTACCGCTCGCGCTATGACTCCTCTTTCGTAGTTCTCAAGGCCGTGACCCAGCATCGCGAATTGCCTTCCCAGGCAACGATCACAAAGATCCAGTTCGAGAAGTCCGTCCCTCTTATCTCGTAACTCCACTTTTATCCTCTACCGCCTGTACTCAGAAATTACTGCTGAAACGACCGTTACCGATCAAGAAATAGTACTCTTTCATTTTTAAGACACTCTTCGGCGTAAATAAACGTCGCAGCGGACCAAGTTTGCCAGTCATGTCCCTCCGGTTCGCCCGTCTGAGCCTTGTACCATTCGTTAAACCCGAAAGATAGGTCCGGGTCCTCCGACCCGACGACCAGCGCGGCGAGCGAATTCAGCGTTCGGTTAGCTTCTTCGAGGAGCCCCAGCTTGATTAGAGCCACGACGTAGAACCCTACGGCGAATGGCCATATCCCTCCGTTGTGGTACTCCCCCGGTTTATTGTAGTCCTTGTATCTTGCCCTCCAGTCTTCATCCCCCGGCTCGATGTAAGGAAGCAAGACCGGGGGTAGATCTCCCTTCAGGTTACCTCCGACACGAAGCCTTCGACATCTTCCCTTAACCCACCTAACTATATCTCTGCCGCGTTCCTCGTTCGGGATCCCACCAATTATCGCCAGGCTATTTCCCAGCAGGTCAAACCTTCGACCGGTGTAAATCTTGTAAGTATATAATGCGTAATGGGGCTTATCCTCAAGGATCAGGCGCTTGTTTACGAAATCCTTCACCTCCGCTGCCTGGCTCTTCTCCCCCCGAAGTTTCAAACACAGGTAGACCAGGCTATTGACATATAATCCGTAGCCAAATACCCAGTGTTCATCGCGCCAGTCGGTCGTGGGTAACTGGGCGATGATCCCGTTATTGAACGGGCTCTGATACTTCATCCAGGTATTAGCTGCCCGGGAGGCATCTTCCAAGTAGTTTCTCTTGCCGCTAGCCCGTCGAAACACTTCCAGGCCGAGCAAGAACAGCGGCGTAGTGTCAGTTGCTCCAAGATCTTCCGGGTCGTCGATCAAACCGGGAACGAGTCCGTGATCACTCTGATTTTCCGCCAGAACTTCCAGGTCGGTACTGATTGAACTTATTAGTTTTTTATCTCCCGATGCCAGGACTCCAAGTGACGAGATCATCAGATCTCTAGTGTAGGGTTCGGGATAACCCCAGGCCGCGGTTCTCGGATGATCGTCTTCTGGGCCGGGAAAATTGTTACGTAAAACATCCAGGGCAGCACTCCGGGCCTCTTTTATGCAAGATTCTTGATCATTCAACTTTAACTTTCACCCTCCATTTCACGGGAAACCAGTTCGAGGAAGCGTCTGGCCACGGTCCTGTAGCCAAACCTTTCTTCCACGTACTTTCTTCCCGCTTTTCCCATCTTCTTACGCAACTTTCTGTCGTTCATTAACCTGAGCAGGTATTCGGCCACGTCGTCTACGCCAGCTCGATAGTCAGCCACTACCGGGTGGAGAAACTTATGGGAATAACCGTCCTGAAAACCTGCCTCTTTGCCCAAAACCGAGGAAGTTATTACGTTTTCCTTCTCTATCTCCGCCAGAAAAGCAGTTTCGCCGTGAACCATCGTGTCCTTGAACGCCATATCGTCCGCCGCGATCACCGGTTTTCCAGAAGCAGAAGCCTCTACGTGAGGCATGCCGAACCCCTCCAGACGCGAGGGTCCCGCGTAAATGTCGCAGGCATTCATGAGGTAGGGCATAATATTCCGGGACATCTCGGTTTTTGAAAAGGTAACCCTATCGGCTATCCCTAATTCCCTGGCCAGAGCCAGGTCGGACTCTGTCTGTTTATCCGTTCGCGCCTGGGGCCAGACTTTGCACAAATAGTGCCAGTCAGGGACCTGAGATTCGATTCGAGCCAGCGCACGCATTACCTCCCGACCTCCCTTTGAGGCCGCATCACCCCCCACCGTAAGGATCATAATTTGATCTTTCCCGATATCCCACATTTCTCTAATGGCCTTTACCTTCTTCTCGCTCTGGCATCTGGGGGTAAAAGCGTCCATCTCTATACCGACCGGGAGTACATCTATTATATCGGGTTTTACCCCATCCCTTACGTAAACGTTTTTAACCCAATTAGAGGTTACCAGCATAAAGGGAAGTTTATTCATTTGACTCTGATAGTTCGCGACAAAACCGTTAGCGACCAGCCAGGGGATCACGCGAGTATTGAATTTTTCCGCGTGGCTTAGTACCTCTGGTAAGTGCCCCCAGTATCCCACTCCTACAGTCACGTCTGGAGAAAATTGCCTATAATACCATTCTTTTTCACTGTCTGACCGCAGCGGGGCCGGGCGTACCTGGACCCCCAGCTCTTTCAGCCCTTTATATAAGTTATTACCCTGCGTCGCCAGTCCTCCCGGAGAAGGAGGGTAATCGTAAAGCACCAATACCTTCATTATCTTTCCCTTCCTTTCAACCAGGACCTGAGGTCCTCTCTATTCTCAAACTTCCAGAAAGCCTCAATTCGGGGGTTAATTCTCCCTTCCCAGCTACTGGATTTAAATCCGTATATTTCCTCAATTAGGTGTTTTTTTCGGTTCCACACCTGCTCCGGAAGCGGAAATAGCTCGGCATTCTTCTGAGGCCTGGGATGGTGTTTTCCCCCTCCATCATCGTAAGCGAACATCCAGAACTGGTTCACCGCTATTGATTTACCGAGCCAGAGCTCAGTCATACAGGATGAAACTTCTTCATGCCTCCTGTGATTGGTATATTCGCCCTTCGGGGCGTGTGTTATTACCAGATCAAAATCTTCCTCTCTCCCCATTAGCTCCAGAACCGTCTCCTTGATCTCGTTAGGATCAAGCGGCTCCTGTTTCTTTCCATCGTCCATGTCCGATATTGCTCCGGAAGCTCCGTAATAGGAGAGAGCCTGACGAAACCTGGGGGCTCTGTCGTCGTCGCCAGCTCTTGTTAGAGAAAAAATATTCCAGCCTTTATCCGGGTGAGCCAGGATCGTTCCACCAGCCCAGAGGGCCTCGTCGTCCGGATGAGCAACTATAACCGCAATCTTTTTTACCTTGTCGTTTAACATAGCGCGAAAAATCTTTATTCCCAACTAGAAATAATTTTTAATTGACAAAGAAGTATAATTATAATAAAGTGAACCGTCAACTAAGTAAGAATCAAGTTCGCTTGCAGTGTAAATACATAGCAAAAGGGGAGACAATGTGAAAACAAATTACAGGTTGCCCTTCGACATACTGGGAATTCCAATCAAGTTAAACGTATCTTTTCTAATATTCCTTCCCGTCCTTGCTTGGATCATTGGCAGACAAATTGATGTATACATAGAAATACTCGACCTGGGGATTGACCCGGCTGCAATAACACAGGGACCGAACGCCTTCCTTATTGGACTCTTCGCCGCTCTAACACTTTTCGTCGGTGTAACAATACATGAGCTTGGCCATTCCATTTTTGCTATGCGCTACGGTGTAAAAATTGAGAGCATAACACTGTACGTGCTCGGCGGGGTTGCTCAACTGGAAGAGATCCCGACACGGCCGGGCGAGGAAGCGAAAATGGCCCTGGCCGGGCCAGTGACAAGCTTTATCCTCGGTGGAATATTCTGGCTACTTCTTACAGTTCTCGACCCGGGTCAGGCAGTGCCGAGGTTTATGCTGGGTTTCCTGTTTTACGTAAACGTGGCTGTGGGAATATTTAACTTAATCCCCGCCTTACCACTGGACGGAGGCAGGATACTGCGTTCCCTCCTGTCTTTAAAGACATCTCATTATAAAGCCACGGAAATATCCACCCGGGTCAGTAAATTCCTGGCCGTCGCCATGGGGATCTATGGCTTGCTGGTATTTAACCTGTTCTTGATTGTCATAGCCTTCTTCATCTATCTTGGAGTAACCTCGGAATTCCAGGAAATGGTGCTCGACCGAGCCCTGGAAGGTTTGAAGACGAGCGATCTGATGTCCGAGGAAGTAACTACGGTCAGGCGCGATACCCCGATATCAGAACTGAAAGAGCTAATGATGAAGAAACACCATCTGGGTTATCCCGTAGTCGAAAACGGAGAGGTTAAAGGAATAGTCACCCTGGAGGACATGAAGAAGACGGATAACCCGGACGAGCCGGTGAGGAACATCTTAACTTCGAAGGTAATCACTATAGACGAAAACGATTCGGCCAGCGAGGCTTTTCATAAGATGAACCAAAACGGTCTCGGGCGGTTGATTGTAACGGACGAATCCGGCCAGATGGTCGGAATAATTACGCGGACGGACCTAATGCATGCGATAAAAGTGGTTACCGGGATTCCCGGAGCCGAAACCAAAACTGCGTGACCGTTCCTGAAAAGAGTCCAATCCATATCTGCCTTATTGGGGTGTGGAAAACCACTGAAGAGAACCGCTTGCCTATCTATACTAATCAGGGGTAGATAAAATGAACAAAAATTTTATCGCTGAATTAAAAGAACTGAGAAACGAACAGAAAAAAGAAGAGGGACTTGTACTCAGTTTATTCTTGAATCTCTCCTACCCGAACGATTTTCGTCAGGAGTTAAACTCACTTATCCACCGAAAGAAGAAGCAACTGAAGGAATTAGACACGTCCAGGGAACGAAAAAAGACGGTTGAAAAACTTTTTGACAAGCTAGAAGGCCGTGTCGAAAAACTAAATCGGGCCAAAGAAAAGAAACTATTCGTATGTTTTTGTGGCTCGGATTTCTGGAAGGAATACCACCTACCTATTTCCGTCCCGAGTAAACTTATAATCGAGCCGGTTCCCTACATTAGGCCTTTGTACATGGGCCTGGAACAGTTCAAACGCTACCATCTCGTCGTATCGGACCAGAAGGAGGCCAAACTGCTGACTTATTACGGCGGAGAGGTTCAGGAAAAAGAGAACTTCTCGGCAAGCGACGCGGAGGATCAAGTTAGCTTGAGTTACTCTGATAAAGAATCCGGGGGGTCGTTAAAAGGTCAGGAGAAAGCAACGCAGAGATACGGTGGGAGCTGGCCCGACTCCAAAGTTCAGCACCGGATCAACGATCATCGCCACCACTTTTTGAAAATGATTGCCCTCAAGTTATTTAATAAGCTCCAGGACAAAGAAATGGATCGGTACCTCCTGGCCGGGCCCAGAGGAGAAGAGGGAAAGTCCGTAAGTCGGTTGAAAGATCATCTTCACAGTTACGTCGAGGAGCGGACGATCGGGTCGTTTGAAGGTGAACCGGAGATGCCTGATTCCAATCTGATTGATGAGTTGCGGAAAGTAATTGAAGACTACGAAAAATCTCAAGAAAAGAAACTGCTGAAACACCTATTAGGAGAAGCCCGCCGGTCTTCTGGTTTAGGGGTCCTGGGGATGGAAGAAACCCTTAGAGCACTGAGAAACGCTCAAGTGAAGACCCTGGTGGTAAAAAGCGATTCGGAACGGTCGGGCTGGATATGCCCTGAAGATTATTATCTCTCCGCGACACAAACTAACTGCCCCGAATGTGACGGCAACCTCAAAGTGACTGAAGACATTCTCGGTCATATGATCTGGGAAGCGGTCGACCAGAGATCGGAAGTAAGAATGATTAAAACCGATCCCGAAGATGAGTTCAGAGAGTACGACGTCGGGGCACTTTTGCGTTTCAGGAAGTAATCCCATCGCCGATCAAATAACGAAAAGTATATCAAATACCTCAGGCCAGCCGATATAGCCGTAAAAAGAATTAACGGTAATAGAAATCCGACTCAGGTAAATGAATACGGCTGTAAGGGGGTGATAGTTCGGGAAGAATACTAAGTGAAACGCTAGAATGGAAAACCCCCGGATAGTAAAGCTTGAGGGGTCCAAGGAATATACGATTACTTACACTTCCTTTTCCCGGGCGGTCACCAGTTTAACCAACTACAACGAGTCAAGAACCCCGCCCCAAGGGACGGGGCTTTTAGAAAACCCCTTTTAAAACTGTTTTTCGGTCTTTTACAAATCAAAACCAGCCGATTCCTCCCAGAGGGGGCCTGGGGCTTCTTCGGCAAGTTTTGGTGATTTTTTTGGGGGTTTTAGCAAATATTTGTACCCAATTAGGGAGTGGTAAAAATGTTAAGCCAGATTATGATGAAAAAAGATAGAAACATACTCGTCTTAATGGTAATTATAGCTCTTCTCTTCCTGTCAGGAAGCCCGCATATTACAACAGGACAACTTAAGGAAAGCGAACGCCCCGTAGTGGAAGTCTACCGGGAAGCAAGCTCTTCCGTTGTCAATATCATAACCAGTAAAATGGCATTGGACAATTTTAGGCAACCGGTTCCCCAGGGAGGTTCCGGGTCCGGTTTTGTTTACGACAAACAAGGACACATAATTACCAATAATCACGTGGTAGAGGGAGCTCAGGAGATTCTAGTAAATTTTACAAATGGGAAAACTATTTCTGCTAGCCTGGTCGGAGGAGACCCTCTGGTCGATCTAGCAGTGATAAAGGTCGACCTTCCCGGTTCAGAGCTAAGACCATTGAAACTGGGAGACTCCACGAGACTGCAGGAAGGTCAGACCGCTGTCGCTATAGGCAATCCGTTCGGTCTGGACAGGACTATTACTACCGGCGTAATCAGTTCCCTAGATAGAATAATTCCCGCTACCGGCAACAGGGCTATTTTCGACGTAATTCAGACCGATGCGGCAATAAACCCCGGAAATTCCGGTGGTCCTTTGCTTAATCTCCAGGGAAAAGTTATTGGAGTCAATACAGCTATATTCAGCCCAAGTGGAGGATCGGTGGGAATTGGGTTCGCAGTTTCCGTAAACGCCGTTAAGAGAGTGGCGCCAGAACTGATCGAGAAGGGTTATTATCCTCATCCTCGGCTGGGTTTATCCGGTATTTCTGTTACTCCTGGTTTAATAAAAGAACTTGAACAGGCTGGAGTCGACCTGGGAACCAACTACGGATTTCTCGTAACGGAGGTAGCAACCGGTGGTCCTGCCGAAACGGCAGGTATCAAAGGGAGTACCAGTCAAGTTAATATCCTAGACCAACTTTTCCCTGTTGGCGGAGATATTATCGTAGCAATAGATGGTAATAGAATCGAACACTATCTCGACCTATTGGGGTACATCGAACGGGAGACTTCGGTGGGGCAAACTGTGGATGTAACTGTAATTCGAAATGGATCAGAGAGGAGAGTAGAAGTCGAAATGGGTGGGACGACCGGAGGCTAACAATAACACCCCGGGCCGATAAAAACTGATTCGGAGGGCCCCAATAGCAGCTGGAGCCAGGGAAACAGTACAGAAGATGATTTATGATGAGAAAACTATGGCAAAAACAAGGATGATCAATAATTCTGCTCTAAATAGTCTCTTAATTGGGAGGGGGTGGTAAAAATTCAGACTTTTACCTGAATTTAGCGATTCTCACCTAAAATAGAAATGCCTCCTGTGTTATAATGTAGTTGTGAAAAGGGAAAACTACAATATCACTTAAATTTACGTCGTCACCCATTGGGTGACGACCAATAACAACAGGAGGCACCA
>JAIPHJ010000051.1 GCA_021735245.1 Candidatus Bipolaricaulota bacterium | reverse complement strand
CAGCGGTCACGACCTGAAAGATATGGAAGAGCTTCTGGAACAGACCAAAAATGAAGGAGTGGACGTCTATACCCACGGAGAAATGTTACCAGCAAACGCATATCCCGCTTTCAAAAAGTACGATCACTTCGTTGGAAACTACGGTAATTCCTGGTGGAAGCAGAACGAAGAGTTTGAAAAGTTTAACGGACCGATACTCATGACAACCAACTGTCTCGTCCCTCCTGAAGATTCTTACAAAGACCGTGTTTACACAACCGGCGTCGTAAGTTTTCCGGGCCTGACTCACATTGAAGGCCGGGGGAACAGTGGTCAAAAAGATTTCTCCAAGATAATCGATCACGCGAAAGATACGGAACCACCACAGGAAATAGAGACCGGTTCTATTCCCGGAGGTTTTGCCCACGATGCCGTATTGAGCAGGGCAGACGAAATTATCGACGGCATACAGTCGGGCGATATAAGAGGATTTGTCGTAATGGCCGGCTGCGACGGGAGGCATTCCGCCAGAGATTATTACAAACAAGTCGCCCGGGAACTACCCGAAGATACAATTATATTGACCGCAGGTTGTGCTAAATACCGCTATAACAAACTAGATCTCGGCACGATAAACGGAATACCAAGAATTCTTGATGCCGGTCAGTGCAACGATTCCTATTCATTGATTAAAATTGCCAAGGAGCTTGCAGAAGCTACGGGCGTCGATGATATAAACGAACTGCCGATCTCCTACGACATCGCCTGGTACGAACAGAAAGCGGTTACCGTGCTCCTGGCTTTGCTCAGTCTTGGTATCGAAGGTATGAGACTTGGACCAACGCTGCCGGCGTTCGTTTCTGAGAACGTTCTCGATACATTAGTCGAAAAATTCAATATGAAACCAATTAGCACTGTAGATAAAGACATTCAGGGGATCATTTCAGATATCACAAATTAAGCTTAACCAACACTGCCGAGAAAAGTCCAGTTCCAGGGGACGGGGTTTGTAGGAAAACATTTGGATGCAAACTTAGATTTGAAGAACTATAATTGACTCAGCACTCAATTGAGGAGAGGTACTTGCTCAACACAAAAGTACGAATTGCTAAGGTCAACTTAGCTAAAATAGATAAGATTACCATAAGTTGACCAAGTATCAAATCTCATTTAACTGCTGAAGGGCTTTCTCGGTAAGTGTTGGTAAAACTAGCACCATAAGAGCTTAAAAGTTGATTTCACCCCACCTTAGGGAAGTGAGACCATGACCCCACAGGAATGTTCCGAACCAGAAGACGTTTCCTTTGCCAAGCTGGCTGAAACCAGTCCCGCGGCTATCACCCGGGTGGATAAGGACGGTCATATCGTCTACGCAAATGAAAAGGCAAAGGAAGTCCTGGGCCTGGAAGAATCGGAAATAACGGATCGGACTTATGACGACGTATCCTGGAAGATCACCGACCTTGAGGGAGAAGAGTTTCCGCAAGGTAAATTACCCTTCCAGACAGTCAAAAATACCGAGGAACCGGTATCCAACGTAAAACACGCGATAGAGTTGCCAAACAAGCAAAGGAAGTTCCTTTCCGTTAACGCCTCTCCGTTGTTTGACGATGATGGCAACTTTGATGGTATGGTAGCTTTCATAGAGGATATCACTAAACGCGAACAGATCAAAGAAAACCTCACAACAAGCGAACAGCGTTACAGGAGGTTGTTCGAAACGGCCCAGGACGGAATGCTGATACTGGAAGCGGACAGCGGGAAGATAATGGACGCCAACCCCTACATCCGGAACCTTCTGGGTTTTTCCAAACAAGAGCTTGTCGGCAAGCAACTCTGGGAGATCGGTACGTTTAAAGACGTAGTGGAAAACAGGGATAAATTCCAGAAACTTGTCAAAGAAGGCTACATCCGCTACGAGCACCTCCCTTTGAAGACAAAAGACGGGAAAGAAGCTCTCGTAGAGTTTGTCAGCAACTCCTACATGGTGAACGGCCAAAAAGTAATTCAGTGTAATATAAGGGATATAACCGAGCGCAGAAAGGCCGAAAGAAAGCTTAAAGAAAGCGAACGAAAGTATCGTTCCCTTTTCAAAAGCATCAGGGACGCGCTCCTTGTGGCTGATATGGATAGAAATATTATAGACTGCAACCCCGCATTTACCGAACTCTTCGGTTACGAACTGGAAGAAATCGAAGGGAAAAAGACCGAATACGTTTACCACGATAGTGAGGAATACGAACAGATGGGGGAGGAGATTGAGGAGTCCATTGGAGACCCCAACTTTTTTTATACAGTGCATTACGAGAAGAAAAACGGCGAAATCTTCCCCGGGGAGACCAACGTATTCTACCTCAGGGAAGACGGAGGCGAGGTCATAGGATTTATCGGTCTGATCAGGGATATAACTGAGAAACATAAACGCCAAGAAGAGTTAGAACAATCGGAAAAACGATACCGGACATTGTTCGAGACGACCGGGACTACAATGCTGATCATAGAAGAAGATACTACCATCTCGCTGATTAACAAAGAAGTCGAAAAGCTAAGCGGTTATTCAAAAGACGAGGTCGAAGGCAAGATGAGCTGGACGGAACTGGTGGCAGAGGAAGACGATCTACAAAAGATGAAAAAATATCATACACTAAGACGAAAGGATCCGGCCTCCGCCCCCACCCAGTACGAATTCAAACTGCTTGATAAAGACGGAAACGAAAAAGACGTATTTATGACTATAGACGTAATACCGGACACCAAAAAAAGCGTCGCTTCGATTATCGACATAACTGAGAAGAAGAATTACGAACAAAAACTTCGCCAATCCTTCATAGAACTTGCCGAGACTACCTCCCGGGTTTTGGGAGTCCGGGATCCATATACACAGGAACATGAACAGCGAGTCGCGGAGCTGGCCCAGGAAGTAGGAAGGAGAATAGGCGTGGAGGAAGAAGAGCAGTTGGGACTATACCTTGGAGGTATACTGCACGACATAGGCAAGGTAGCCGTACCTACAACCATACTTACCAAACCGGGAAAGCTAAAAGAGGTAGAGTGGAAAATGATTAAGTCCCACCCGAAAGTGGGATATAACAAGATACTGAAAGATACCCACTTTCCCTGGCCGGTAGCCGAGATGACCCTGCATCACCACGAGAGACTGGACGGTTCCGGTTACCCGGACGGTTTGGAAGGAGACCAGCTTTCTCTCGAAGTCAGGATACTGGGTGCGGTGGACGTGGTGGAAGCCATGAGTACCAGAAGACCATATAGAGAAGCCAGGTCAAAGGAGAAAACCCTAAACGTAATCAAACAGGGAAGAGAGGACAAGTTCGATCCCCAAGTGGTTGATATACTGGTAGAGATGATAGAAGAAGGAGAGATAGAGTTTGGTAGAAATTGATCTTCAAACAAAGTCGAGGTAGTTAGAATGAATGAAAGTACAAACACGAAAAAAATACTTAGCTCGCTGATAGAAGCCGCTCCGCTGGCAGTATTTGACCTGGACCCGGAAGGCAGAGTGAAGTCAATCTGGAACGATGCCGCTAAAGAGATGTTCGGCTGGAAAAGAGAGGAGGTAATCGGGAACCGTCTTCCGCTCGTCCCCGAGAACAAGACAGAAGAGTTCGAGGAGTTACTGAACCGGGTACTAGCCGGGGATTCGTTTTCCGGAGTAGAGGTAAAACGGGAAAGGAAGGACGGCTCAAAGATAGACGTAAGCATCTCCACCGCTCCATTGAAAGATGATGAAGGTCGGGTTAAGCGAATTATGTCGTTCGTGGAAGAGATTACACTCAAGAAACAGCTGGAAAGATCCTTAAAGGATAGCGAGAGGAAATTTAGAGAGATATTCAATCACGCCAATGACGCCATTTACCTGCACGAGTTGACCGACGAGGGACTGCCCGGTCGGTTCGTCGAAGTAAACGAGGTTGCTTCCGAGACCCTCGGTTACAGTAAAGAAGAGTTCCTTTCCATGTCACCAAAGGAACTCGATGCTGAAGAGGAGTCGGAAAAGGTTCCCGAAGTAATGGAAAAGCTGTCCTCCGAAGGTCAAACCACCTTCGAGATGACCCACCGGGCGAAGGACGGCACCAAGGTTCCGGTGGAGATAAGTTCCCGCATACTCGAACTTGAAGGGGAAAAACTAGCCCTCTCTATAGCCAGGGATATATCAGACCGTAGGAGAGCCGAGCGACAACTAAAAGAAAGCAGGGGGAGACTGGAGGCGGCCATGGAGGCGGGAAACCTTGCCTGGTGGCGGATTGAGCTCCCTTCAGGGGAAGCAACCTTCAGCGACTTGAAGGCCGAAATGCTGGGTTATTCTCCGGAAAGGTTCGAACACTACACTGATTTCACCAACCTAATCCACCCCGAGGATAAGGAAAGGGCGATGGAGGCTATGAGGTTTCATCTCGAGGGAAAAGAAAAAAGATACGAAGTCGAATATCGGATAAGAAAAAAGAACGGATTTTACAAGTGGTTTCGTGATGTAGGTAGCTTGACCAGCTTCGAAGATGATTATAAAGAAGTAACAGGGGTAGTAATTGATATTGATAGAAGAAAGAAGGCAGAATTGAGGCTGGAAGACCAGAGGACAAAATTAAAAGAACTGCACGACGCAGTCGACCGGTTTCAACAGTGTGAAAAGGAGAAAAACCTATGTAACGTAGCGGTTCAGGTAACCGAGCGAGTACTTGATTTCGACCTTTGTACGTTCTACTGCGTTGAAGACGATAACCTGGTACCCGTAGCTGCCACCGAGGGCATGGAGGCTGATAAATTAACCCCACAAAAGCTCGACGAAGGTCTGGCGGGAGAATCATTTCAGACAAAGCGTTCCATTCTGGGAGACGATTTACGAGAGGAGGAAAGGGCTTCCACTCACAGAACCGATCTTAGAGCTTACATGAGCATACCAATTGGGGAGGTCGGGGTATTCCAGGCAGCCTCCCGACAGGTAGGGTCTTTTAACAAAACCGACCTCGAGCTCGGAGAAATCCTTGCCGGCCATCTGCACGAGGAAATAAAACGGATCAGGCTCGAGGAGGAATTACGACAGCAGGCCATACGGGATCCTCTAACCAATTTATACAATCGCCGTTACTTTAACGAGACGCTAAAGAAAGAGGCCCACCAAGTAAAACGTTACAGTAAACCACTGGCTTTCCTGATGATAGACGTAAACAAGTTCAAAGAAATCAACGACCGCTACTCCCACCAGACCGGCGACAAAATCCTGAAAGAGGTAGCTAAGTTGCTCAAACAGAACGTTAGAAGCGCCGACACCGTCGTCAGATACGGCGGTGACGAATTCCTTATCATGATGCCGGAAACGAACGGTGGAGTGACAAATATCCTAGACAGGTTAAACGAGGAACTAGACCGGTGGAACCAGCAATCCGAACTCCTTGATTTTTCCCTTACCCTGGCTATGGGAGTATCCCACTGGAGCCCCCGCCAGAATAGGGACGTAGAGGAAGCACTCAACGAAGCAGATCGGAGGATGTACGAGGACAAGGGGAAATAAATCTCATTGCCATCCCGCCACTAAACATCTTCTAAGGTTTCTAATTTTATCCCCCATTCGAAAGGGTAGAAGCCCTTCTGTATTTCTTACTCAATCTCAAACATGGGTAAAACCTTTTTCCTGAACAGAACCAGAACCAGTGAACCCAGCAAGGCAGCTCCAAAGACGATCAGCGCCCCCAGCAAGCTATTCATCAGTTCCGGAGTGAACAGAAAGGTTACCCCGAGAGTCAACATCAGACTTCCCCCGATCAGCTTCAGCACCCTGCCGTGTTCTTCCTGCAGCTTGCTCGATTGCAGTGTAATACTGACAGTCCCGAACACCAGTAGTTCGTCCAGCAAGTAAATAACCATATAAATTACGAAAAGGATAGCGAAAGTCGAGCTCGAAACGCCCTGAGCATTGAGTATACCGGTCCAGACTACAGGGAATCCGGCTGTACAGGGTAACTCTGCCAGAGTAACCCCCAGCGCCATCAAGAACGTTGCACCAACCAGTGCAGGCAGGGAGCGACTCTTCTGGGTTAAGTTTCGAAATGTTTCTGCTATTTTGGGCTTTACTCTCTCGGGGATGGTGAACGAAATACCTTCTTTAAACCAGAAGTAGTCCTTGACGTTGACAAGCCCGAACGTGAATGCTATAACTGCTACGAGAACCCTGATCCAGAGAAGTTGACCAACGTACTGGAAAACGCTGAACAGGCCGAGTATGAATAACCCGTAAGCGGTGGCAGTGACCCCGAGGAAGGTTAGCCCGACGATTATTATCTTCTTCCTGGATTTCGTATAGATAAGCAATCCCAGCAGGAACGTAAGGATCCATAACGAACATGGGTTAAACCCGTCAACTAATGCAATCAATGCCGTCGAGGCGAAGGCGGGCATGGAGGAGAGGTTAACCTCCCCCACAAAAGGCAAGTCTATCGTTTCTTCTTTTTTTCTGGTAGGAGTCTCCGTCACCGCACCTTCTCCTTTGAGCTTTACCATCGGGTTCACACAGGGGTTTTCGGTGCAGTACTTGACCTTCTCCTCTATTTGACTGGCGATTTGTTCAGAAAAGCCGACCCAGACATCTTCTCCTATAAAGGTAGTAGGAACTCCTCTTATCTCTCTTCCGTATTCTTTCCCAATTTTCTTCATTAGTTCCAGGTTTTCCTCGTTTCCCAGGACTTCTTTATCCACCACCACGAGAGATGGGTACTTCTCCTGGAGTTCTTCAAGAAAGGGTTTCTCTTTAGCACAGCTTTGACAACCCTTCATCTTGAAGAAGTAGATGACAGTCTCGCCGTTTGCTGCACTAACAGAAGAGGAAAACAGAGCCAGTAAGACTATTATGATGAGGAATGCATAGTTCTTCGTTCGAACGTTCATTTAATTAGTTTAATCTCCTGATTGTTGTCTTTAAAAAGTAGTCCCCAAGACAATAAACGTTAATACTGAATGATTTCAACAATTAGTTCTTTTTCGTGCGTAAACGTATCCGTTATCGATTTCAGCCCCTGACTGATAATTTAAAGAAGTGAAAATCCTCAACTCAATTCTTCGATAGGCGGATCTTTCTAGATTCGCTGTCATGGGTGGTTGAAGTGTATAGATATATCCTTTGGTATGTTTAACCTAGTTACTACCGAAGCAAATAACCAAACACTTCAACCCAGGTAGACACCGGGGGTAGAAACCCCCGACTATCGACTATTATAAATTGTCTTCTTACACTAAAGTTTTGCTAGGTTGAAGTTTTAAGGCCGAAAATCGTAAAACTGTTTTATAATGGTGAAAGACTTGAGGAGAAGGAAAATCCATTCTGACACGTGTTAACCAAAGCTTGCCGAGGAAACCTCAAGCTCTTAACGGGCACTCTACATTGATAACAAAGCTTACATGCAAACTCTTTGTGCCAAGTTAGTGCTGGAACCACGAAGCTCTGCGGGGTTAAATTGAGTTGTGTTTGCCCGCGATTGATTCCAGGATAGTTAGCGGCTAGACTAATTTATACTGTGAAACCGGAAATTCGTAAATTTGAAGATACAGATAGGGATGAGGTAAGAAAAATAGCAATCTCCACAGCCACGGGCTACCCTCGGACTGACCTTCAATTGGTTGGGGACTTACTGACTGATTATTATGTAACCTACGAGCCGGAGCATCTATTAGTGGCAGAGAGGAAAGGGCGAGTAATCGGTTACCTCTCTGGCTGTTTTGATTCTGCTCATTGCCGATGGGTTAAAACATTCCGGGTGATACCTAAGGCCATTTTTAAGGCTTTTTTCCGGGGGGAGATAGGATGGAAGGAGGTCAGATATTTGGGTTCCCTGGCATACGTGGCGATACACGGAGGGACCAGGAATAACCCTCCTGACGGTTACCCGGCACATTTTCACATTAATGTGGCTGAGGGAGCGCGTGGTCTGGGAATCGGGTCAAAACTCGTTGAAAAGTTTTTAACAATTCTGAAGGAAGCGGATGTTAGTGGGGTTCACGTTAGGGTCAGGCAGAATGACAAACGAGCAAGTGACTTCTTCAAAAAGTTCGGCTTTTCTAGAGAATATGGTTATCCTACTTTACTTGCTGACGGAAAGGAATTTCGTACTTCGCGATCAATAATCTACACGAAAGATCTCTAGCATTTATCCCAATTTAACGAGCCTGTTTGCACTTCTAGCAAATGGGACACCCTTCCGGGCGAGGGTGATGCTCAGAATCAATTTGCTCGGGTTATTAATCTTTTCCATTGGAATGGATAGCCTGTAAGATTTATTGCCGCTTTCGTACTCGTAATCATTACCCGCCCCTATTTCGGATTGATTGTGATAAAGTCTTCCCTTTCGGAACCGAAACGCGTGCGAAGCTCCCGTTCCGCCATACTCCTCACCCGAATTAAACGGCTTGAGTGTGACCTGGATTTCATTTCCGGGGCGATATCTGTTGAAGAAATCTATGGCCAATTTTAAGTTCTCGGAATTTTTCATTAAGCTTACGGATTTCATGTCCGGATACCGCCTGAGTGTGGCAATTCGGCTTTTCCGCTTTGGGTTTAAATAAGAAAGAAGAGATTCGTCCTCCTCTTCCTCATTTAGGATGAAATCCCGGGATAAATTGGGCGTCCCTTTGTATTGGGCTGAGTTATTCAAAGATAAGCTTGGGACGATCCCGAATAGCTCGTTTGCCCGGGCGAAACTTACCAAATATTTACGCATGAGCTGAGTCTGAGTCCGATATTTACCGATAGCTCGTAGTTTTCGGAGCCTTTCCTTGAGATCCAGAGGTACCTCGATCCATCTCGTATCCAGGTCTTCCAGGTTCTGGGGTTGGGAAAGTGAAGCTTCCAGGAATTTGCCGCGAGGCCACGGGAACTTAACGCTGTGGACGAGGTAACTCAACATAGTTACTTCCCTGAACTTCTCGTAACCCTCATTTTTCAGCTGTTCAAGACCATAAAGAACGAAACCATTTGTCGCCCAGTCGTCC
>JAIPHJ010000018.1 GCA_021735245.1 Candidatus Bipolaricaulota bacterium | reverse complement strand
CGAAGGCTTATTTGGTAAACAGAAATTGGTCCAGCACCCAGTTTAATATGAACTTCGAACGTGAAACCGGTTTACAGAAGAGGTTTTTTGTTGAAGGTATTTACCACGGTTAATTATCGATATTAAACTAGGTGCTGGTCGAAAGTGTGGGAAGCGCAATTTGATTTACCGCTTTAGATACCACCTAACGGGTGAAGATAACTAAGTTTCTCAAATAAGGACGATTTTTCTTGTAGACTGAATTAGAAGTTGGTCTTAGGAGAGAGAATCGCTCGACTTAGGTTAGATTAGGCTGGAGGTAGACATGAGCAATATACCTTTTTCTGCTGAAGAAACGTTGAAGCTTGCCATTAAGATAGAGGAAAACGGAAGAAAATTTCACGAAAGGATGGCGGCCGAATCGGACGACGAGGAACTGGTTGAACTATTCGACAAGCTGGCGGAGCAAGAGAAAAAACACAAGAAGACCTTCGAAGAAATGCTCGGGGAAACCCTGGAAGAGGAAGAAGACCTGAGTGCTCTGTTGTACGGGAAGCTGGAGGATTCGTACCTCGACGTGCTGGCAGATTCCAAAGTTTTTACCTCGGCAAACGAGAACATTCGGGCGGCAAAACAGGCGAACAATCGAGGCGAGCTTTTGGGCATAGCAATATCCCTCGCGAAGGATAAAATCCTCTATTACTACGAACTTCTGGACAAGGCAACTTCCGACAGGGATCGAGAAATTATAGAAGGCATAATCGAACAGGAAAAATCTCTCATCAAACTTTTGGCGAATTCCAGATGATCGATGGTTCAGATAATTTTTGAAGGCCGGGTTATTTGGATCCAGCTCCCCTCGACACCACAGTGAGGAGAGAAAACTTTTTTCTGGAACTCATTAAAGATCCAATCTACTTTTAAGAGCTTCCATTGCCGGGGCGAGGTCTCCGTGATGGACTAGATCAGCCAGATCGTCGTAAGGGGTGGGTTGGTTGTTAACGATAACAACACGCCCGCTCGTCCGCTTGAAGTGGGGAACCAGAGAGGCAACGGGATAAACTTCCAGAGAAGTACCCAAAACGAGCAGTAGATCGGACCTGGCGAGTTTCTCTTCCGCTTCGGTGAAAGCTTCTGGCAGTTGTTCGTTAAATAATACCACGTCAGGACGGATCAGGCCGCCACACTCTCCACATCGGGGCACTCCCTCGTCCTTAAACCGCCGGAGCACTCGATCGGTAGGTAGTTCTCGCCCACAGCCCTCGCATCTACTTACTTTGAAGTTTCCGTGCAGCTGAAAAACTCGTCGAGATCCCGCTTCAATATGAAGGTTGTCTATGTTCTGAGTGATCACTCCGCTCAAAAGACCGGATTCTTCCAGTTCCGCAAGTACCACGTGCGTAACGTTGGGCGGGGCATCTTCCAGTTTGGAAAATCTGTCGATCCAGAACTCAAAGAACCTCTCCGGATGGTCGTGAAGTGCATGCCTGGAAGCAACCTCCATCGGATCCCTATCCTCCCAGAGTCCGCCGCTTCCCCGGAAATCCGGAATCCCGGAATCGGTACTGATCCCTGCACCGGTTAAGGCATAGGAAGAGTCCGATTTAACAATCCAATTTGAGACTCGGTTCATCTTATCTCGCAATCTTTTACTCACGGCTATCAAACCCAAACAACAATTTATTTCTCAGCCTATATTATTGTTAAACTCCAGCTAAATTTATACAAGGCTGGGTAATTTTATTAGCGGTTGATAAATAATTCATTTTATGCTATAAAAAGGTTGAGGTTTTGTTAAAGTTAAAAAGTATTTGTTTTTAACAAAAACCATGAAGAGTACTGAAGAGTCTCGTTACATCAACCAATCCATAAAAAAGGCTTTTTCGGTAGTTGATCTCTTCCACTCCGAAAATCCCAAACTATCCACAACCGAGATAGCCAACGAGCTGGATCTCTTACCCGGAAGTATCTACCCAATTCTATATACCTTAAAAGAAATGGGATATCTAAAAAAAGACGGCAACAAGAATTACACTCTCGGGCTGAAGTTTCTGGAGAAAAGCAACGTAATCCTTGAGAGTCTGGACCTGCGTGATACCGCAAACCCCTATTTGCGGAAGCTTGCTACCTCTTTAGAAGGTAACGCTCATCTTGCCCTGCTTCATAACTACGAAGTACTCTATCTCGAACGGGAGGAGGGTTCCCCTGGAGTTACGATTAACGAGATCGTCGGTCATAAGGTCCCTGCCTACTGTACAGCTCTGGGAAAGATGTTGCTAACTAATCTGAACCAGGAGGAACTTCAAAATTACTTACGACAGGTCCAATTAAAGAAAAGAGGACCGAACACGATCACCGACCCGTCAGAGTTAAAAACCGAATTAAGCCAAATAGAACAGAAAGGTTTCTCCGTTGACAACGAGGAATTTCACGATCATCTTTTGGCCGTCGCCGCACCGGTTAAGAATTATAAAAACGAGGTTACTGCTGCTATTAGTGTTTCGTTTCCCAAGTCCAAATTCCCGAAACTTGACATCGATGAGCCAGTGAGGCGGATCAAGGAATCTGCTGGTAAAATTTCTCGGAAGCTGGGTTCTTTCAAATAACAGGGTCTTACTAAATTGGAGGACGTTTCATTAATCCTCTAACTGTATTCAGGAGGTGATATTCCGGACCGGAAAGAAATTCCAATAAAATCCATTAATTTAACTCAAAATCAAAACCTAAGGAGGGATCTCTCAATGTTGTCCAAAAAAGGCGTTCTCCTGTTAAGCATTACTCTCATACTTAGTCTCGTGGCCTTCCCCGGTCTAGCACAGAAAGAACTGACCTTTTCGGACTGGCATTTAACAGAGCCTATTTGGGAACAGTCTCTGAAAGAAGGTGTGGCAATGTTCGAAGCGGCCAATCCTGACATAGATGTAAAACTAGAATACGTCTCCTATGGAGAAAAAGAGTCCAAGTATGCTTCAGCTTTTGAAGCGGGTCAGGGTCCGGATATTTACCATCTTCATGGATTTTCTATAAGCTCTTTCATTAATAGGGGTTATACGTATGATATAACCGAATTTGTGGAGCAAGCAGGTGAGACCTGGTACGGAGAGGATTTTACGGACCCGTGGTTTGACAAAACCATTGATTTGTTGAAAAGGGACGGAAAATACTACGGATTACCGGGAGACTTCATGCCCATGGTACTCTTTTATAACAAAGACCTATTCAGAGAAGCCGGGCTGGATCCGACCCAACCGCCTGAAACGTGGGCTGAATTTTTAGAATATGCAAAGAAATTAACACGGGATACAAATGAGGACGGCAATATTGATACCTGGGGCTTTGGGACGGTAGGAGCTATCTCCCCCGGGTTCGAACTTAGATTTACCCCCGTACTCTACAGTCACGGTGGCCGGTTCCTGACAGAAGACAATAAATGTTCAGCTCTTAATTCCGATGCCGCAAAAGAGGCCATCGAGTTCTTCGTAAACCTAAAACAGGAACACGGAGTAATTCCACCCGGAGTTACTTCTCAAAATCCCGGTAACGTCAGAGAGCAAATGGCCCAAAAACAAGTCGCTATGCTTATGGGTTCGGGCTGGACTGCACCAATAGTAGACGGGCTTAATCCCGATTGGAACGCGTTTGAGGTCCTTGAGCCTGCACCGATACCTTCGAGTGCTGACAAGGATGTCGATGTGACTACCACTGCCTGGATTAGTGCCTGGTTCATAGGAGAAAATACCGATAATCCTGAGGCTGCCTGGAAACTCCTCAAGCACCAGACCAGCAAACCAATGACCGAAAAATGGTTCAGGGATAACAGGGTGCTTTCCTCTCGAAAGGACGTATCCGGTGGTCTTGAAGGAATAAATGGATATAACGAACTTCTTAATGATAAGTTCGCTCAGGTAATGGCCGGTGAAATGGAAAAGGCAAAATTTGTCCCTCAGGTAAAAGAATGGCCCCAAATTATTGAAACGGTGAACGTAGCTGTACAAAAGGGCTTTACTGGCACTGATCCGTTAATGGCACTGGAAACTGCTCACAACCAGATAAACGACATTCTTAGTGTCTATCGCGATGAAGGTGAAACCTGCCCGGCTTTTTAATACTTTCTAAGATAAAGGGGGCAACTCTCGGTTGCCCCCTTTTTTAACTCACTAACTCACGTTCTGTAACAAGCATGCTAAAGGGGGAAAGGTTGAATATTAAGCAGAAGTACCAGGGTTATCTATTTGTACTACCCACAGTTTTTTTACTCGTACTTATCCTTGGATTTCCTGCCTTCATGGCCGTGGTGAATAGCGTCACTCCTATTTGGAGTGAAGGATTCTCCTTTACTCTTGAGAACTACACCAAGTTAATTCATGACCCTGTTTTTTTGAACGCCTTTAGCAAGACGGCATATTTCGTAGGTACTACCGTATTTATTCACTTTCTAATCGGTTTACCTGTTGCAATGGCACTAAACGCTCAAATTAGGGCAAGGAATTTCTTTCGCGTACTGGCCATATTACCCTGGACCGTTCCCGATGTTATCTCAGGATTGGCCTGGCGGTACATGCTTAACCCTACTCAAGGTATAGTAAACCACATACTAATGAGTTTGGGGATAGTTGATACCCAGATTTCCTGGCTTGGTAATCCTCAATTAGCCATGCCTTCCGTGATTCTTGCAGAAGTTTGGAGAGCTTACCCATTTGTAATGGTTATATTACTGGCAGGACTACAAGCAATTCCCGAACAGCTATATGAGGCTGCTCGGGTGGATGGAGCAACCTTTTTGCAGGTTTTTCGATATATTACCCTTCCTCAGTTGAAAAGGCCATTTGCAGTTGCTCTAGCCTTGGATGTTATATGGGAATTCCGAAGGTTCGGTGTGGTCTATACAATGACTCAAGGTGGTCCGGGACATGCAACGGAAATATTTTCCATGCGGGTATATAAGGAGTATTTTGACTTCTTTAACTTCGAATACGCCTCGGCGATGGCGATTGTAGTAGCAGGGATAATGTTATTGATAACCCTCCCTTATGTAAAAACGATGGTAAGTGAGGCTTGAGTAACATGAATATGAGGAAAATAACCAGATACTTAACCGGTCGACAGTTTGCTTACGTGATTCTACTCGCGATGCTCGTTTTTAATTTAATTCCCTTCTTCTGGATGCTCTCTACTTCTTTCAAATCTCTGGCAGAATCTTTTCAAACTCCCCCTACGATATGGCCTAATAACCCTACTGTTAATGCTTATACCAAAGTATTGGTCTACGGTAATTTCCCTCTTTACTTCTTTAATAGTACGGTAATTTCTTTATCTTCTGCTGTTTTTTCCTCGCTAATCGGGGCTCTAGCCGCCTACGGTTTTTCCCGGTTCTTTTTCAAAGGAAGGTATTTTCTTATGGGGGCTATCCTTGCCTCTCAACTACTGCCCGGGGTTCTTCTGGTTGGTCCCTATTTTAAAATGTTAGCTACTGTTGGACTGTACGATACTCGAGTGGGCTTGATAATAGCCTTTACTACAATTACTTTGCCTTTTAGTACCTGGATGTTGAAAGGGTTTATTGACGGGGTACCAAAAGAGCTGGACCAGGCGGCGATGGTCGATGGTTGCTCCCGATTTGGGGCTTTTACCAGAGTGGTATTTCCGGTTATAGCACCGGGCATGGTCGCTACCATAATTTTTGCCTTTTTATTGGCGTGGGGAGACCTATTGTGGTGTTTATCCCTCACCAATAGTGAGAGCATGGCTACGGTGACTTTGGGGCTAAGTAGATTAGTCGGGCAGTTTAGAACTGAGTGGCCTCAGCTCATGGCGGGATCCGTGGTGGCGGCTCTACCTCCGGTTGCCCTGTACTTACTTTTACAGCAACACCTGGTCAAAGGCCTTACGGCCGGTGCGGTCAAAGAGTAATGACATTACTCACATCGAGAGGAGGGTCAAGAAATGACTCTTGAAGATAAAATAGCCTTAGTAACAGGAAGCGGTAGAGGTATCGGGAAGGCCATTGCCCTGCGATTGGCCGAAGACGGCGCTGACGTGGTTATAAACGATGTCGACGAAGATTTGGCTCGGGAAATTGCCCGCGAAATCGATTCCAGGGGCAAAAACTCGCTGGTCTCCAGCGCCGACGTATCAAGCCAAAACCAGGTAAGGGAGATGTTCGAAGAAGTGAAGTCTAGATTTGGTACTCTGGACGTACTCGTTAATAATGCCGGGATTATTGGCCGAGGGAGTATTGAGGATCACTCCCACGAGGATTTCGATAGGGTAATTTCAGTTAACCTCCGGGGTACCTATAACTGCTCCAAGGAGGCCGTACCTATTTTTAAAGATAAAAACGGCGGGAAGATCATCAATATATCGTCCATAGCTGGAAAGGTGGGAGATATAACGTCCGCCCCCAGTTACGGCCCTTCAAAGGGAGGGGTCAACGCCCTGACAAAGTCACTTGCCCGGGAACTGGCTCCTCACGGTGGAACTGTCAATGCAGTAGCTCCTCACGCTATTGAAACCGAGATGAGCAGCGAGTGGTCGGAGAAAAAAAGAAAAAGAGTTACTTCGGAAATCCCCCTGGATAGGCTAGGACAACCGGAAGAAGTTGCGGCAACTGTCGCCTTCCTGGCTTCCGGGGAAGCGAATTTCATTACCGGTGAAATTATAGACATAAACGGAGGGTATCTTATGGACTAGATCCGGCAGGATTCTTTACATACAAAGCCGCTAAATTCATCGAGCCTGGCTAATTACTCACCTACGGAGGTGTGGGTATATATGGGCGTCAAAAAAGGTTCTATATTAGTTACTCCCAGGTCATTTAGAAGGATAGAAGGTGCTCATTGGGACAAATTACGAAGCTCCCCCTACGAGGTAATCAATTCCCCTCACCAGGACGAGCTGATGACCGAGAAAGAGATGGTAGACTACGTAAAAAACAGAGACATTAAAGGTATTATAGTGGGGCTGGATCCCCTGACGGAGGAAGTATTCGAAAACGCTAATTCTTTAGAAATAGTTGCGAAATACGGTACCGGACTGGATAACATAGATATAGAGGCTGCAGGACGAGAAGGAATAACCGTAACTTACACACCGGGTACCAATACTCAGTCCGTTGCGGATTTGACTATGGGTTTATTGACAGGGGTAGCACGATGGATCCCGTACCACGATAGAAGTTTGCGGAAAGGTAGACTGAACCGTAACCAGGGCCAGGAAATATGGAACAAGTCACTGGGTATTGTAGGTTTGGGCCGGATCGGGGTGGCGGTTGTCAGGCGGGCCCGGGGCTTCAACATGGATACGTATTATTACGACCTCACTCGGCGAGAACTAGAAGAGACGGCATTAGACATCGATTACCTTAACTTCGAGGACTTGCTGACCAGAAGCGATTTTGTTTCACTTCATTGCCCTTTGACCGAATCTACCCGAGATCTTATGGGAAAGCGCGAATTAAGAAAAATGCAAGAAAGTGCAATTTTGGTTAATACTGCCCGGTCGGGGCTGATAGATGAAGAGGCCCTGCTTGAAGCCTTAACCAGTGGCGAAATTGCTGGAGCAGCGGTAGATACGTTTGAATCCGAAGACGAGTTAAGTAGCGAACTACTCCAGCTGGAGAACTTTATTGGATCTCCTCACGCCGGAGCCTCGACGAAGGAATCGGTATTAAGAATGGCTAATATGGCAACCGAGGAAGTACTAAACGTCTTAGACGGCAAAGAGCCGACTCACTTAGTTCCCGCTTTAACCGAAGATTAAGTTGCAGGCTGGTAATTCCTATTCAGTAGACCGATTCTGATAATTTATACCCAAAACTATAGGTGATTCTACAATGTCTAGCTCCACCGAGAAACAAAAAAATCTTAAGACCATGGTCGATTCAGGTGTAGTAGGGGTAATCAGGACGGAAAGTTCTGAACAATTACTTGACGTTGCAGAAGCACTACGAAAAGGCGGAGTCAAATGCATCGAAGTTGCTATGACCACGCCCAATGCGCTGACGGTAATAGAAGACGTAACTGCCGAAATAGATGACGTGCTCATAGGAGCCGGAACGGTACTGGACGCCGAGACTGCGCGATCGGCCATACTTGCCGGTGCTGAATATTTGGTCTCGCCCACGCTGGATTACGACATGGTGAAAATAGTAAAAAGATACGGAAAAATTGTCGCCCCGGGAACCTTCACTCCTACGGAGATCATGAACGCCTGGGAGGCGGGAGCCGATATCGTAAAAGTATTTCCCGCTTCGAGGCTGGGGCCAAAATTTATCTCTGACGTTAAATCTCCGTTACCCCAGGTTTCCCTTATGCCCACGGGTGGAGTGAGTCAAGAAAACGCGGCGGATTTCGTCGCGGCCGGGGCGGACGTAGTATGTGCCGGGTCCGCCCTGATAGACAAGGAAGCAATGAAGCGGGGTGATTTCGACGTTTTGACGAAAAACGCTGAAGAGTTGGTATCCGCGGTGCGAGAAGGGAAGGAAAGACGATGATTGGAGGGTTTAATTAATTATTCAGGGGGTGAATAAGTTGGGTAGCGCCCGGGGCGAGAACTTAGAGGGGAAAGTAGTAGCAATTACTGGTGGAGCGGGAATCCTCCCCTCGACCATGGCGCAGGATTTAGGAGAGCGGGGCTGTAAACTGGCGCTTTTAGATATCGATGAAGAGGGATTAAAAGAAGTTAGCGACGATCTATCCAGAGAGAGGGTGGATCATATTTCAGTTAAGACGAACGTTTTGGAAAGGGAAAGCTTGCTCGATGCCAGGGAAGATATACTGGAAGAATACGGTCAAATAGACGTACTAATTAATGGAGCGGGAGGGAATAAACCGGAAGCAACTACCGGAAAGAAGTCCTCTTTTTTCGATCTAAGTGAAGATGCGATCAAGTGGGTGTTCAATCTGAACTTCCTCGGTACTCTGCTCAGCTGCCAGGTTTTTGGCGAGGAGTTTGCCAGTCAGGATCGGGGCTGCATAATAAATATATCCTCCATGGCGGCTATCAGTCCGCTGACGAAAACCCCGGCCTACTCGGCCGCAAAAGCTGCGGTAAGCAATTTTACCCGGTGGCTGGCGGTCCATATGTCTCACAATTACTCTACAGACGTGCGGGTTAACGCCATTGCCCCCGGATTCTTTTTGACCCAGCAGAACCGTTATCTACTTAAGGACGAAGATACAGGTGACCTGACGGAGCGGGGCCAAACGATCATAGATCATACCCCAATGGGAAGGTTCGGCGACCCTGAAGATCTGATCTCGACGATCCGCTGGCTGATCTCACCTGAGTCCGCGTTCGTCCACGGTTCGATTATTCCAATTGATGGCGGGTTTTCTGCATTTGGAGGCGTGTAGTTTTTTCAATTAGATTAAGGACCCGGATATTTTTTGAACGAAGCCGATATAACAAGTAGCAGGGTAGCCCGGGCAGTTTTGTGGGTGGTACTAATTTCTATGGAGGTACTTCTGGATTATGGAGGATGATCACCAGATCGGTATTGTCAATTCCAGTACCTTCGGGGTCTATCATTCTGACCTCCGTGATAGGTTAACGAGGCTGGGAACGGTGAAAAGATTTGAGTTCGATTCCGACATATCCGGAGAAAGACTGGCTAAATTGTTAAAGGCTAAGGACTTCCTCATAGCCAGTGTAACGCCCAGCTTCACTGAGGAATTTTTTCAGGGGAATAACGACGTCAAGCTGATTGCCCGACACGGAATTGGTTGCGATAACGTCGATATAGAGGCAGCAACTTCCGCGGGGGTCGTCGTGACGAGAGTTTTAGGTATTCACGAACGAAACGGCGTAGCCGAGCTGGCAGCGGGGTTGGCGCTAAATTGTCTCAGGCAAATAAACCGGGCTTCGGATACAGTCCAGAACGGTCTCTGGAACAATAGAAAGGAATTTGTGGGAAGGGAAATTTCTCGAGCAAGGGTGGGGATAATTGGATACGGTAATATAGGAAGTAGAGTGGCTGAAATAATGTCAGATGGGTTCAGGGCAAATGTAATGGCCCACGACCCAAATATAGCTAGAGCAGTTATAGAAAATGACGGTGTAAAGTCGGTAAGCCTGGAGGAACTTCTCAGCGCGGCCGATCTGGTAAGCCTAAACGCCTCCTTGAACGAAGGTAATCATCAAATGCTCGGCAGGGAGGAATTCAAAACAATGAAGGACGATGCGGTACTCGTAAATACTGCCAGAGGGCAACTCGTGGATGAAAAAGCTCTCGCAGAGGCGCTGGCGCAGGACGAGATAGGCGCAGCCGGTCTGGATGTTACTCAATCAGAACCGATCAACCCCGATAACCCTTTATTGGACAGGGAGGATGTTTTAATCGTTCCCCACATTGGCGGTTATAGCGATTATTCACTTCGAAAGATGGACGAGAAGATGGTGGAGGATATCGAGGCAGTATCGGCCGGAAGGTTACCTGAGGTAGTAGTAAATCCGAAGGTCTTCCGACAGGAGAATAGAGCAGGGATCCATGATGAGCCTGGTCCAGGTAATTGACGTTGGTACGACTAACATAAAGTCCGGAATCGTAGATAAAAAGGGGAATATCGTCGCCCACGAAACGAGGCCATTGGAGTTGAAGCGACCCGAGCCGAGGGCAGCGGAACACGACCCGGAAGAGTTAGTTCAGGCGCTCTGTGAGATCGCAGATCAAACCAATAGAGGCTATGAATCCGACATTGGGGATCTAGTGCTGACCGGATATCTGTTTGGCTTTTTGCCCCTGGACGAAAATAAAGAACCACTTACAGGTATTATAACGTTACTGGACGAGAGGCCGAAGTCGGTCATGAAAGAACTCGTAGATAAATATCCTGCCGGAGAACTCTATCAACTGACCGGTTGTCCCCCTCTATTTATATATACCTTTGCTAAAATTCTCTGGCTTCAAGAGGAAAAACCTGATATATATCGACGAACAAAATACTTTGGGGACCTGAAAAGCTTCCTTGTCCATAAATTAACCGGTGAATTTGTAACTGAGACGAGTACCGCTTCAGCAACTCAGCTTTACAACGTGCACAAAGGTACCTGGGACGAAAAAGTTTTAAACTGGCTCGATATAGAAAAAGGTTCTCTACCGGGCCTTAGGGCGGGAGACCAGATGATATCACCGATTTCTCCGGATATTTCCGAACGTATCGGGCTTGACCCAGAAACCAGTTTGTTTCCGGGCGTATACGATGGTGGGGCGATGATGCTGGGCATGGGGGGCTATGAAGGAGACGATGCAATTTGTAATTTAGGAACGACGGCCATGCTGAGGAAGTGTTCTTCCAGGCCAGTTCTTGATGATGAAGGTAAACGGCGGTTGCAAACTTATCAGTTGCTGCCAGATCTTTGGGTCGTCGGAGGTTCCCTGAATAACGCGGGAATTGCTCTCAAGTGGTTTCGGGACAAATTTTCTCCCGAAGAGAGCTACAGGGAAATCGTTCAATCCGCAAAAGAGATAGAGCCCGGGAGTGATGGCTTAATATTTTTACCCTTCCTGACGGGAGAACGCGACCCCCGAATGGGTAACTTGTCCAGTGGTTTGTTTTTCGGGTTGAAGAATCATCATTCCAAGAAACACCTGGTCAGGGCGGTAATGGAAGGAGTGGTCTATGCACTGGGACTTGTGCTTAGAACAATGAGGGAAAAGGAAATCACAGTTTCCAACATAGTAATTGGAGGGTCTGGGAGCAAGGGAACCTTATGGGCCCAGATGGTAGCTGATATTCTTGAAGTACCAGTGCGTAAGTCAATAACTGAGGACGCTACTCTGATTGGCGGAGCTATGCTGGTATATAATGAAAGCGATACCTATTCGAGCTTATCGGTGGCTTCGGAAAATATGGTCTCAAAGGGTAAGAAGTTTTACCCCCGGGAGAGTTATTTCAATAAATATAGGAATTCGCAAAAGTTTTTTGTCAGGTTGGTGAAGGAAGTAAAACCTCTATTTGAAGAGCATTCGAGACTGGTGCTTGAGAAATAGAAGGTTTAACATCCTATCAAGGTGTTAAAATACCTCATTTACCAAAAACCGGTCGATTCGTCCCCAGGCGGTACCCTAGGGGGTCAGATAGTATTTGTAAACAAAAAGGACGCCAAGCTCCCAAACTATACCGGGGTAAGTATCGGTGCTGCCGTGAAAGGGCTTGTGATTTATTTGCTTCGAATTAGTCGACGGGCGCCAAACCTTCTATTCCCTGTAAGAGCTCTAGTCTTCAGAGGCCCGGGGGCAGGACATGTATAGGCAAAAGGCAACTAGCAGCTCAAACACGTTGCGAACAGCCCTGCCCTGCGCCCCCAACTTATAAGTTTAAGTCTTTGACATATACTCGTAAGAATTATATAATGAACTAAATATTTGAACGTTGATATATCAGTTTATTCTTAAAACCCGAGGTGATTGTATGAAATAATCGAGTTTAAATTAACTTTTCTAGTTCCTTAGTAAAATCCAGAGCCTAAATCATCTCACAAGGAGGTAAGATTTCAAGATGAAAAAATATTTAGTGGTATTATTAAGCGCTCTTTTGGGGATCGGGCTTATGGCAAGTATGGCCATGGCTCAAGATGTACCGACACTTGAGATTATTGCGAACGGTGTAGAGGGTGGAAAAAATGCGCAGGAAATAGCATATTATAAGGAATTTCTCGTCCCGGAATTTGAAAAAAAGATGGCCGAGCAGGGTCAAGAAGTTAACGTAGAAGTGATTGAAACAGGAGTGCCGGACGAACGCTTCAAGTCCCGGATAGTAATGGACATGAAAGCTGGTCGAGGAGCTGACATAATCGGATTTGACCAATTCTGGCTTTCAGAATTCGTGGAAGCAGGTCTCCTTAAACCTTTACAATATTTTGACTCCAACTGGGACAAGTGGGAAGGCTGGGATCAATATTACACAGGCATAAAAAATATGATGAAGTTCAAAGGAAACATGTATGGCCTGATGAAGGGTTCCGATGTTAGAATGATCTATTATAACAAACAGCTGTTTAGAGAGGCAGGAATTGATAAGTGGTGGGCATGGCAGCCTGATAGCTGGCAGGAACTCCTCGACACTGCTCGCAAGTTAAAAGAGGAACTACCTGACGTTACTCCCCTGCAATTAAACGCTGGGAGTAAAATGGGCGAAGCAACTACCATGCAGGGTTTCTACATGGCCCACCTCGGTACTGGAGGACGTATATACGATCAAGGTTTGGGCAAATGGGTAGGAAAGAGCCAAGACCTTCTCGACACTTTAGAATTGTACAAAACTATCTACGTTGACGAGAACTTAGGAGATGCAGACATGCAGGTAGCAGCAAAAGCAAGGGAAAAGACTTTTGAAGCATTTCAGAACGAAGAAATAGCTATGTTGGTCGAGGGAACTTGGTTCTGGACGGACGTTATAGATCCCGACGCAGCCTGGGGTATACGCACGCGAGACGCTCAGATAGGTTGGGCAGCTATGCCTGCCAAAAATCCCGGTGAAGGTATAAACGGACAAGATTTTGTCTCTATCTCCGGCGGTACCGGATGGGTCCCAAGTCCTGCGACCGATCACCCGCAACTTACCTGGGAGCTTTTAAAATTCATTGGAAGCTACGAGGGCAAAATGGCGTATATGGACTACAAACCCGGTGCGGTAACTGCGAGAAAGGACGTGGCTCAAAATAGTCCCGTGACATCCGAAAACTTCTTCCTGGGAACAGTGGGTCCCGCCCTGGCTCCAGTCAGTACTTATCGGCCAGGATTAGAGGAATACCCAAAAGTGTCGGTGGAAGTCCAATTGCTGACAGAGGAAGTCGTAACCGGTACTGCGCCTAAAAAAGCCATGGAAAACTACAGCAAGGAGCTTGCAAAAATTGTAGGAGAGGACAAGGTGGCAAATAAGCCCCTTGAAGAATAAATATTATCGCAAGTAGTTCCCTCGTCCCTCCGGCGGCAAATCACCGGGGGGACGATTTTACATATACATTTTCATAAATGAGGGCTAGGTTATATGATATCTAAAAAAACTGCTTTTTTCTTTCTACTTCCAGCACTGGTTCTAATCTTTATATTTCTCATTTTCCCGGCTTTTTGGACACTTTATTACTCTTTAACGGACTATTCTTTACTTGGTGCCTCGACAGAATTCATTGGGGTTCAGAATTTCATTAATTTATTTACGAGCGCTCGTTTTTGGAACGCAACTATTCTAAGTTTTGAATTCGTCTTTTTCTCAGCAATCATCGGGCAAGCAGGAGTTGGTCTATTGCTGGCCATGCTTTTCCACCGCAAGAGCGGATGGCTAAAAAAGCTCGTGAGGAATCTCGCTGTAGCGAGTTGGTTGATTCCCGCTGTGGTAGTTGCTTACGCATGGGCGGCATTTCTTGACAAGGAATATGGTCTATTAAACCAGATTATAGGAATTTTTGGTTTTACCGGGATCGATTGGTTAAACGAAGTCCCAATGGGATCAATTATAATCTTCAATATTTGGCGGGGAGCTGCTTTTTCAATGTTGCTCTTCACTTCCGCGTTAAAAACTATTCCTCCCTCGCACTTTGAAACCGCAGACGTAGTAGGGGCATCTCTGTGGGATAAAATTAAAGATATTGTATTACCACAATTGAAAACCTTCATCGGGTCGGACTTGGCCTTGATCACTCTTTGGACCTTTAATTTATTTACTCCCTTTTTGTTAACTGGAGGGGGGCCGGGCAGACAGACAGAGATACTGCCTATCTATACTTACTTCAAGGCATTCAAGTACATGGAGTTCGGTCTGGGTGCGGCTATTTCAGCGGTGATACTTTTCATAAACTTAACCTTGGCTTTGGTATATCTGAACTACCTTAAGGCGGAATAATAATGAGACTAGTAAAAAAACTATTATTCAGAGTACTGTTTTACTTCGCCAGTGTCTTGCTCGGGCTCTTTTTCGTCCTTCCTCTGTTGTGGTTATTTGTAACTCCATTCAGGTCCGATCCCTCGTTGGCAGTGAGATTACCCGCGAACCCTACGTTACAAAACTTTATAAAAGTTGTGAATAATGCGTACGCAATGAGGGCTTTTGCCAATAGCGCCATACAGGCTCTCGGTTCGACTTTCCTGGTTGTAATGTTGGCTGCGTTAGCTGCTTACGCGCTTTCTCGGGTTGACCTCCCCGGTAAAGGGATAATTGTCTATATCCTTATACTTTTCTCCTCTGTAGTTACAGGGATTGCAGCTATGGTCCCACTTTTCTTTCTTCTGTTACAACTCGGCTTAATTGACACGCATTTAGGTATAGTGCTGGCGTTTTCAGGGGGTTTTCTCCCTACCGGGATATTTTTAATGAAGGACTTTGTGGATTCCGTCTCATTGACATACGAAGAATCTGCCGTGGTAAGCGGTGCCTCGAAGGTTCAAATATTTAAAGACATCATCTTACCCCTTATCGGACCCGGCATGGTAGTTGTAGCGGTATTTACCTTTGCCCAAATTTGGTCGAATTTTCTGTTACCGTTTATTTTACTGCGAAGTAATTCAAAGATGCCCGTTTCCGTGGCAATTTATACTTTTACGAACGAAATAGGAATGCCTAAAATTGGACTAATTTCGGCCTATTCTTTGTTGTACGTGGTCCCGATTATTTCTCTGTATATATTTACCAATAGACGGTATGGGTTTAAGTTTTACGGCGGAATAAAAGGCTAAGATGAGCTTGCCTGACCGGCGTTGTTTAGCTCAGTAGGAAATTGATTCATTATCGCAGGAGGTAAAAAGAAGAATGGAGACTTCGGTAAAGTTTGAGGACCTCACTAAAGAATTTGAAGACGTTGTAGCAGTTGATCATCTTAATTTGAAAATCGAGAAGGGGGAATTTTTCGCCCTGCTCGGTCCGTCGGGATGTGGTAAAACCACCACTCTACGTTTAATAGCGGGACTAGAGCAACCCACAGAAGGCAAGATTTTCTTAAATAACGAAGATGTATCCTCTTATCCTCCCAAGGAACGTGACGTTGCAATGGTTTTCCAGGATTACGCTTTATACCCCCATATGACGATCTCCGAGAATATCGGGTACCCCTTAAAAGTCAGGGGAGTAGCAAAAGAGGATAGACAAGAAAGGATAAAAGAGGCTGCAGAGAACCTTCAGATTGGTGAATTACTCGACAGAAGACCCAGTCAATTAAGTGGGGGACAGCAACAACGGGTTTCCGTTGCAAGGGCACTTGTGCACGAACCCAGCGTATTTCTTTTCGATGAACCGTTGAGTAATCTGGACGCGAGGTTAAGGATTGAGGCCCGAACGTTTTTGCGACACCTTCAAAAAGAGCTGGGTATTACTACTATTTACGTAACCCACGATCAATCCGAAGCACTGGCCCTGGCGGACAGGATAGCTATAATGGAAGCCGGTCAAGCTCGCCAGGTGGACGCTGCACAAAAAGTATACCACGAACCGGCGGACACATTTGTTGCAAACTTTGTTGGAAGCCCCCCGATGAATCTTCTCCAGTGCAGGGTCAATATGGAAGGGGAAACCCCCATATTAGAAACGGAAAATAATACAATAAGTTTTACTAATTTAGAGAATAGGCTCCAGAGGCTAAAAGAACGCGATGAACTCATACTTGGAATTCGCCCTGAAGATATGGACCTAACTTTAAATGTCGATCAAGATGAACAACTTACCGGCCTCGTGGGAGAGATTTATGCTGTAGAAACCCTTGGAGCCCAGGTACTCTTTAGTGTTAAGATCGGAAACTCGATGATAAGAGTCAGGGAAATGTCCAGCGAGAAAGTATCACAACTGGCCGTGGGTGACGATGTGAGTGTAGAGATTAACGAAGACAGGGTTCTTTACTACGATGCAGAAGATAAAGCCTTAATCAATTGAGATAAAAGTGCTGACAAGCAATAATCCGCCCAAAAACATCTTAGGATCACCGGATTACTTCCTTCGAGAAACGTATAAACGTTCTCAGCGTCACGACGTTTTCTCTTACAGTTTAGAAATTCCTTCAGGTCTGGATAAACTGGTGATCAGTTCTAGCTTATCTCCGCGAAAAAAAGAGCAAAATTCGGACGAGATTATAGAAAAAACAGTTAAGAGCTATATCAGCAGGCTCCCAACCGCGGAGATTAGAAAAGAAGCCAAAAAATATTTTAAAGAAGAAAAGCCCCGGCTTTACGAGAAATTAGAAATCAACAACGCAACCGTTCTTGCACTATTTGATGGGGAAAGGACCTTTCGAGGACGATATGAAACACGCTTTCTCGACCGGTACGTAATAGTCGGGTCATCTACCAGCTCCCCGGGTTTTATCAGCAGACCGATTAAAGGGGGAGAATGGGAGATCGAGGTTGCCACCCATACGATCGTTTCCGATTCAGTCACTTTAGAACTGGGGGTTTGGTGCCTGGAGGAAGATTTTGACCTTGACGACGAACTAGAAACTGAAATACCGGGCTTCAAAGAAGAACTGCCCCCCGTAGTAAAGAAAAATTCACATTCGCCTTACGATGCAAAAGATGGCGAAAAGAAATGGTTCCCCGGGGAACTACATACACATTCTCACCATAGCGACGGGAAGTTTTCAATCAGTCAGTTACAAGAACTCATGGTGCAGAGAGGGCTGTCTTACTTTGCATTAACGGACCATAATACTGTAAGTGGCTTTGAGGAGATGGGACATCATCCCGAGTTGACTATTATTCCCGGAATGGAAGTTACCGCGTTTGGCGGACATCTAGTTGCTCTTGGAATTGGCGAATACCTGGACTGGCCAATCATCGAGGAGGAATCGGGGGTCGAAAAGTTACTCCAGAGAATTCACAAAAATGGGGGAATTGCCTCTATTGCTCACCCTTACTCTCTTCCGAATCCACTATGTGGCGGGTGCCACTGGGAATTTTCAAAAGTTCCTTACGGGCAGCTGGAAATGTTTGAGGTATGGAACGGTACTTACAAAAACAATCGCTACGAGATGGAGTCCGCTATTCATCGATACGAAGAACTCCTGGCTCAGGGTCATAGAATAGTTGCTGTCAGCGGGCTAGATTTTCACTCTCTCGACGATCTTAAGTTAGAGGCTCCCGTTACATATATTAAGGCCGAGGAACCCACAGTGGGGAATTTGCTCACTGCCCTGGCAGAAGGGTCCGCAATAATAAGCACGGGTCCTAAAATCCGATTAAATTTGCTCCGGGCCAACGGGAAAATTGCAGCGGGAGTAGGCCAGGAAGCTACATTTGCGAGGGTCGAAGAGGGTGCTATCCTTTTTGAAATTCAGAACTTAGGTAGTTCTGAACTGGAGGCGAGGTTGTTCAAAGGGGGGAGGGTCTGGTCAAAAGAGCGGTTAACCCGGGAAGGGAGATTTACCTTTCCTTATTCACACAAGGAAGATACTTTTATTCACCTGAAAATAAGAGATCCTGAGACTAACGAGTTAAAAGTTTTTACCAACCCTATTTACATAACTTCTCGGAAGTAGACTTGCTTCCTTAGACCAAAATTACGCGATTTTGATTTGTTAAATTAACAGGGAAGAGTTAACCGAAAAACTTATTTGATAAACGGGAGTTGGTCCAGCACCCAGTTTAATATGAATTTCGAACGTGAAACCAGTTTACAGAAGACAAGGTTTCTGGTGAAAGTATTTACCACCGGTTGGTAATCGATATTAAACTGGGTGCTGGTTGAAAGCCCTGGAAGAGGGACTTGATTTAACGCTTTAGATATCACCTAATAGGTGAAGATAACTAAGTTTCTCAAATAGGGACTATTTTTCCTGTAGACTGAATTATAAGTTGGTCTCAGGAGAGAGAATCGCATGACTTAGGTTAGAATTATTTCGATTTAACGGAGTGAGGTTGAAAAGTTATGAAAGAATCAAAAAAAGAAGTATTCGTCGTTCCCCATACACACTGGGATAGAGAATGGTATAAGACCTTTCAGCAATTCCGATATAGATTAACTAAACTCATTGACAGGTTGATAAGGTTTCAAACCGGCAACCCTGCATACAAAAGCTTTATGCTGGACGGCCAGGTGGTAATTCTTGAGGATTACCTGGAAGTCAAACCCGAAAAAGAAGAGCCGTTAAGAAATCTCGTTCGGGAAGATAAATTGAAGATCGGTCCCTGGTACACGCTACCCGACACCTTTCTCGTGAACGGAGAGTCCCTCGTCAGAAACCTCTTAATTGGCCATGCCGAAGGCGCTGATTTCGGAGAAGTGATGAAACACGGTTGGGTGCCCGACCCTTTTGGGTTAACCGCCCAGCTGCCTCAAATTTTGCGTGGGTTCGATATAGATGACGCTTTTATGATGAGGGGAGTAGGGAAAAAGGCAAAACGCTCGGATTTCAACTGGCAGGCGCCCGATGGTTCAACCGTGTCAGCTCACTACCTCCGTGCAGGTTATGGTAGTGTCAACCGGTTAAAATCCACTCCAGACGGAACCGACGTAGCTGGTTGGGCTCGTGACTATCTCCGGAAGACATCGCAGGTAGATGCTTCCAACCTCTCAAACTTATTTGATTTTTTGGATAAAAAAACACCGAGCGACTCGATGTTGGTACCTGTAGGCGGGGACCATTTAGAACCACAGGAGGATTTCCCGGAAAAAATTGAGGCCCTGGACGATAATTCTCCCTACAAAATTGTCTACGGAACCCTTTCGGAATACTCCAGAGCTTTTCACAAAACTCTCGAGGGCCCGTTACAGGAAGTTACCGGTGAGTTACGAGATAACCGACATTTTCCGGTTTTACCCGGCACTTTGTCCTCCAGAATTTACCTCAAGCAATCCAATCAGAAGGTGCAATCCTTACTTCAGAAATACGCAGAGCCTCTGGCCACCTTTTCCTGGGCGCTGGGTGACGGTTACCCGAAAGGCACGCTTCGGGAGGCCTGGAAATCGTTACTAAAAAATCACGCTCACGATTCTATCTGTGGATGTTCAATTGACCAGGTCCATACCGAAAATGAGTTAAGGTTCGAAAATGCGGGTCAGATAGCTGAGGAGGTAGTTAAAGACAAGCTCGACAGAATCAGTCACAGGTTAACCTCGTCCGCACCAAACCAAAAAGAAAGAGAAGACGTGACGAGATTTACAATATTTAACCCTCATCCATGGAAAACGGGCGGCGAGGTAGCTGCAAAAGTGGAAGAAAGCTCTGACTTATCCGATTTTCACCTGGAGGACCCCAAGGGGAACCGAGTAGAGTTTCAAATTGGTGAGGTAACGGAAGGCACTGAACATGTTTTATCCGGAGTTGAGACCAAGCAATATAAGACCATCCAATTCCATGCCAGAGGAGTCCCCGGGCTGGGGATAAAGGAGTATTCATTACATCCCGGAGGTTACCACTCTAATAATAAAACCGTTCGGGCGGGAGCCCGGAAGATAGAAAACCAGCGGTTTGCCGTCTCAGCTGGACCGGATGGTTCACTGCTGGTTAGGGACAAGGAAACGGGGAGGGAGTATAATAATTTCCACTACTTCGAGGACCTGGGTGACGCCGGAGACCTATATAACTTCTCTCCCCCAAAAGACCAAAAGAGAATTACTACTCAAAATCGCGAAGCAGAAGTGAAGACGGAAGCAAATGGCTATAAAGCAACTCTGGTCGTAGATCATGATCTAGAATTGCCCGTTTCTCTAACTGAAGATCGAACCAGGAGAAGTGGCAAAACTACTATATGTCCAATTACCAGTTACGTAACTTTGTACGAGGACGAACGGAGAATTGACATCAAAACCAAATTACAGAATCGAGCAAAAGATCATCGACTAAGGGTGGTGTTCCCAACGGGTCTAAAGGCCGAGAAGTCCTTCGCAGAGAGTGCATTTTACGTATCAGATCGTAAAACTGACTACCCGGACAGGGACAACACGATAGAGGACACACCCACTACTCACCCTCAGGGCCGTTTCATGGCATTGGAAGAAGGTGGTGAAGGGATTGCTATTCTCAACAAAGGATTACCGGAGTACGAAGCGACACCTCGGGGTTCTATATACCTGACACTTGTAAGGGCCGTGGATTCAATTTCCAGAGACGATCTTGGTACGAGAGAAGGACACGCCGGTCCGCCGCTATCAACCCCCGAAGCTCAATGCAAAGACGAATATATATTTGAGTATGCCATATTCCCGTTTTCCGGTAATTGGCAAGACAGTCAGGTCGTTAAGCAGGCTCGGGAATTCAACTCCCCTCTGGTCAGCTCAATTGCTCGGAGCGACGCCGAGCCACTGGAAACATTTTCCTTTTTGAAGGTCGAACCTGACGAGGTATTAGTAAGTACAATCAAACGTGGTGAAGACGACGAGTCCCTGATCGTTCGTCTGCTTAATCCGACAAATGAATCGAAAAGGGGCAATATTGAATTTAATGACAGGTTGGGCGACATTCGAAAAGCCTACGAGACAAATCTACAAGAGAAACCCAACCGGGAGCTGGCGCTTAACGACGAGAACAAGGTTCAGATATCGTTGGAAAAATACGAAATTAGGACACTAAAGATCAAATTTTAGGCCTATCTCTCGGGCAGGAGTCACCTGGCTTAGAACTTCATTGTGGGGAGTATAAAACATCTAACTGGAGGAAGTATCATCGGACCAATTCCGAGATACCTATTTTACGCCCCTGACACCCGGGGGTAAGAGGTGGTTGAGAAATATTATTCCCACGTTCGAAATACTGCTTCTATGTTTTCCTTGGGATTATTTTTACCCCATTCGCATTGAGCAATTACCCCTCCTCTCCCATCGTCCAGGTGCTCCCTGGCTTTACTCGTAGCCTCAGAGACTTCGGCGGGAGTACCTAAAGCAAGTAACCGCCTATCGATCTCTCCCCAGAAGGTAATTTCTCCCCTGTACTTTGCGGCAAGTTTCTCGATATCCATCACAAACAACTGAGAGTTAAGTGCATCTACTCCCACCTCAATTAAATCCGGGTAAATGTCTTCTATGAACCCATCGGAGTGAAAGAAAACGTATTTGTCGTGTTCGTGAATTAGGTCACAATATTCTTTGTAGAGCGGTTTGAACAGACTCCTCCATAGCTCGGGAGAGACCAACAAGCTGTTTTCGCCTCCCCAGTCATCCATTAGCGTTACGGCATCCACCTCCGTATTCAACCACATCCCAATCCGCTCCAGGTTGAAACGATGGATAATCTCCAGGAGTTCTTCTACTTCTTTTCTGTTCCTAATTAGGTCCCTGTAGAGATTCTCCGAGCCCCGGAGGTACTGCAACCTCTCGAAGGGATGACCGCATAGACCGGAAAGCGTAAATTTTTCGCTTTTCCTGCAGCTTTCGTCAACTCTGGAGAGATCGGTCGTCTCCAGGTAATCCCACGGGGGTTCGAAACTATTTAGTTCGTCCCAATCCTCAATTACGGGTTCTTTTACCTCACCAATTACACCGTCCTCGGCCACTCTAAATACGCTACCCCATTCATCTATATATCTCTTACCTTTTTCCGGTCGCTCGATGGAAGCATTGTTGCACTCAGGCAGAGGGGAATTTCTTTGCACTTCAGAGGTGCCGGGCTCAAACCGGGCTTTGACTATATCGGGAGGGAAACGTTCCAGTATCTCTCGCTTTTCCTCTTTCTGGAACATATCCACGGCTGGAAGAAACCATAAATCTCGTGGAACTCTCTCGGGATTTTCGAAGTCGAGAGTTTTCTCGACCATTTCCCTGGCCCTTTGAACCATATCTATATCCTCCTGAGATCCTTTTATAGTATAAAAAACGGACGAGGCCATTTCTACGCTGCAATAGCGCCAATTCCATTGAAAAAGGTTAATTCAGAAAGTATTTACCGCCAATTATACTTGCGCTGGAGTTAAGGGGATATTCACCGGGAAATTTTGGCGAAAGAATCACCTGCCCGAGTTATCTTACGGGTAGGAGTTCTTGAACTTATCCGACTAAAATTAGAATCGTTCTATCACGAGTTGCAAAACCTATAGAGGGGGGTTTCCGGAGGTTGAGAGGTTTTACAAAAATGCTGGCAACGTTGATAATTAGACCGGAAATTATTCCTTAAAGAGTCAGGCGGCCCTGCTCGCGATCTCACTACTACGTTTTTTTAAGTTGCAGGTAATCGATTATCGGAGTTAAACTCGGCTACCATCTCTCCAATAATTTTTACCCGGTCAATATCCGCATCTGGAGGCAACTCATCGGATACACCCAAAATGAGCCGGGGGGAGAAAATCTCCAGAACCCTGGATGTTAACTCGAACAATCTTTCCTCGGGATAATTATCCAGGAAGAGAATCGCGGGTATACCGTCCAATAATATCTTGTCCCCCACTGTCTCCTTCATCTCCTCCAGGGATACATCTCCCTGTGGTTTTGGAGTTAGAGCTTCAAATCCGTCAAAATCAAGCTTCTTAAGGAGAGGTATCAAATCCTTAAAGGATCCGTCTACGTGTAAATGACACTTTTTACCAGCATTTTTTAACTGTTTTAATCTCTTTTCGTAATATGGTACCAGGTATTTTCTAAATAGGTTGGGGGGAAACAGGTTTTGGTCTATATTCTCCCCAAAATTCAGAACCTGGGCGGGACAATTTACAAGTTCTTCGAAGATCTCGTCATTCTGCCTATCTATAAATTCCATCAGGGATTCAATCTTTTTCCGGTTTCTCTTTAACTCGACGACCGCCTTCTCAAGCCCCATATACTCAATAAACAATCTAGCCAAAGGCGAGCGCGGGAAGTAGAACTGAACCAGGCCTCTTTTACCTAGATTTGTTTCCGCCTCCCTATAGAAATCATCGTCGAACTGGACTTCCCGATCCTCCAGGATGTATTTCATTATCTCAATATCATCTATTTCACTTATTGGGTAATCTACAATATGGGAAGTTTCCCCCCATTTGCTTACCTTTTGTTTTTCCGTTAGCTTGCCGACTGGCGTTTTATAAGTCCTTTTGATTGATTTTAAACCTGCTGTATTTTCATTAACGTTCTCTACGCTTACCGACCCCTTTCTGTCAGAATTTCTCCACGAAGCGCTCTCTTCAATTTCGACATTCGTATACTGGAAATCCAAAAAGCCTGAGAACCCACTACCCCCTTGATAAGGACCGTAATAACGAACTGACGCCCCTAAATCATCGTAAATCTCAACCAAACTTTTGTCTTCATATTTGTCAGGAAGGGTTCCCCTGTTTCGATTTGCCTGATACCAATATTCCAATCTCGGTTGCCAGACGACTTCCTCGCCCGAGCCTTCCCAGAGCTGGATTAACTTTTCCCTAAAATTCAACCACTCCACCTCACTGGATGATAGATAAAGAAAGTTCTCTATTAATTAAAAAGTCCTGCGTCCATTAAACCACCCAAACCCCCCTGATCCGGGAAATACGAATTCCTCCGAGGGCGTGCAGGCGGGTGTAGATTTTACCAGGCGAGTTAATAGACCCCATATTCCCTGGCCGTTTCATATAATGTTACTATTTTTTCCGGAGAAACATCAGGTTGAATATTATGAACGGGGGTAAATACGAATCCTCCTCCCGGGGCGAAAATATCTATGTTTTTTTTGACCTCTTCGATAACTTCTTTGGTGGTCCCTTTAGGAAGGACGTTCTGGGTATCACATCCGCCACCCCAAAACACGATTTCCTCCCCGAATTCGTGTTTTAACCTTTTCGGCTCCATACCTTTTGCATTTATTTGGACGGGGTTAATTATATCCACCCCTGCTTCAATTAAGTCCGGAAGCAGTTTATAGATAGACCCACAGGAGTGAAGAAATATTTTCCAATTGGTGTGCTCTTTGACGTAATCCCACATCTCCTTGTGGCGACTTTTGAAGTACTTCCTGTAGGTCTCCGGAGATATCTGAGGGCGGTCCTGCATCCCCAGATCATCCCCACCAAAGACCACTATATCAATATTTTTGCCCAGAACTTCGACGAACGTTTTCAAGTTTTTCAAATGCTGCTCAAGCAATAGATCCAAAACTTTATTCACTATTTTTTCGTTCTTAGCCAGGTCCAAATACCATTGTTTGGGGCCTCTGAGGCCCTGGCTGGCTTCGTACAAACTACCCCCGAAAGTCGATATGATTGCGTAATCAGTTTCCTCTCGGTAACTTCTCGCATTACTATATAGGTATTCCCTCTCGTCATCAGTTATTTCCCGGGTCGGGAATTTATTTTCTATTTCCCGTACTGTTTCCGCCTCCGCGAGAGGATGGTCAATCCCCACACTATCGTAATACAGAGAATCTTTCGATCTTGTGGCGACAGTTTTCCCTTCCTCGTTTTTTATCTTGAAAACATCCCCTTCCCGTACCGGGTCAAAACCCTGCGGCACCACCGCAGTTGATCCGTCGACAAGTTGTCCCTTTTTCCATTCGTCAATCCTGATTCCGTACGATGGAGAAAGTCTGTTAACGGACACTACATCTGCATCAAATTTTTCTAAAATATCCCTGTCAATTTCTGCCAGTTGCTGACATACGTCGTAGAGTTTAATCGATCCCGTCTCCCACCCGAGGTATTCCCTCAATTTCCTATAGGCGAGGGAATGAATTCCCGTCGACCGCGTCCCCCCGATATCAATTGGTACTCTATCAGCCTCCCTGTGGTTTAAGGATTTTAGAACCCTTTCTCTATGATCCAAGTTTTCACACTCCTTTTATGGCCGCAACGATTTACAAATAAACTTAAGGTCCGGGTCCTTCTCTGTACCATTTTAAGAGAAGCGTACGGTTTTTCAGCTTGTCAGCACTGCCTTTTTCTCTCCTTTCTATGTTGAGCAGCCCAATATAACTTTGGCAATAGCAAGAAATTCACGGCCGAAAGCATGGGATTGGAACGTCCGTTTAAATATTCCTTCGGTCCGGGGATCACGAATTACCTGCTGCCCTCAGGGGTTGACTTTTCGCCGGAGATTAAACCTTGGCGCTAACACTCTTGGTAGTTGCGTAAAACATCTATTAGGGTTTTTCACTTCTGACTCCTGTCTTTGGCAAGCAGGCGCTGCAGCCACCTTTTTTCATACCTGGAAAGGACTCCCCTTATATTAAGCCTGGTCGGATCATCGGAACCGAAGGGTCCGGGGCCCTCCTCCCCAGTATCGCCTTCGGGAGCTTTGCCATCGTTTTCATTTAGCTTGGCGGCCAACCGGATGATTTCCCCGCTTTTTAAGCAGATTTCTTTGCCGTTTTCGGTCGTGACATACGACCGGGGCAGCTTGCCTTTGTCGATATATCTGTGAATCGTCCTGGTTGATTTACCCAGGGTTTTTGCCGCTTGCTTTACGGAGAGGTCGTAGTCCACGTTACCGGATTTTGCCTTCGATCTTTCTGACATAATGGAGGTAAATTAGCTGAGGTTAATGACAGGTTATATGAGTTTATTTTATCACGTCATAACAAATTTGCAAATGGATAATTTGGAGAACTATCTCCGGTTAAACCCAGAAGGTCAGTAAAATTAGTTACCTAATTTTACTCCTCTCGAAATGTTAAAAATATTCTTTAATATTTTGTTTGAACCATTACAAATTACGTTTCGCTGTGAAAGTAAATTGGTATACTTGAAACTAGAACGGGTGTGGCTTCCTTATTATATTTCATAAAGCTGTTCTATCGCTTCATCAATGTCTTGTTGCAAGTCTAAGATTTCACTTCTTAAATCAGATACTTGTGTTAAGATGTTGTTTTCTAGTTTTTCAACTTTATTGGCTGTTTTCGGAATCAATAAATTTTCCTTTAAAGAAACCCATTTTTCGTAGTTTTGTTCAGACGCAAGTTGTTAAGTAAAACTAGAAGATCTTTAGGTCCTTTCAAAAAGACGCTTTCGTTGTCTTTCATAATTATTTCAAGCTCATGACCCTCCATTACGCTCTTTAAATCACCTATATCAGATATGTAGAGACCGGATCCTAAAGAATTTTCATTTGGATTACTGATTGAAATATCAGGATGGGTACGAATTGAGTAAACTTTATCTGCTTCCATATTACTAATTAGTTTTTCACGATCCTCGATCTGAGATAACGAATTATTTTGCTCAATATCTTGCAGTGTATCTTTAGAAAAATAACTTGAGTACTCCTCTAGTTCCCTTTTTGTTTCTCTTATCTTGTTGACCTTCTCGACAATAAGATCATGTGCTTCCTTTTCTTCGTCTTTTTCAAAGTCTATCCGCCTTATTGGTATTGAAGAAAGCGAATTTTTAACATATTCCCGATTCTCACCTAGCTTTTTAAAGGTCATACCGCAATATCTATCAATAACTTCACTATTGAGTACACCCAGTATATATTCTAGTTCTTCGTTTACCTCGGATTTGTTTTGAATAAAGAATATTCCTGAAAGTCCATATAAGCCTTGTTTATCTAAAGCAAAGCAATTTTGTGGAGATCTAGAAGCAGTTACTATTTTTGGTTCTGAAAAATCTATTTTCTTACGAGGCCAAGCTAGAGAATACCACTCCCGGTTGGAGTTACGCTCCATCTCTGCTCTGCTCTCCAGTATTGGTTTAAATTTTTTCAGATGTTTTTTAATATTTGGAAAATCTGTAATGTCATCATCATCAGTAATATATATAAGGGAACGTTCTCTCTCATCTAGCTGTACAGTATACCTGTAAGTATTGTTACTGTCCAAAATATCGTTTACTCTTTTTGCTTCTTTATCAGTAGCATTTCTTAAGAATTTCTCTTTTTCTGTAGTATTTAGCACGAATATTCCGTCTCCAACAGATGCATCTGTATTTTGTGGTAATAGAGAAGCTTTTCTTGAAGTTACCTTATTTGCACCCGTGTCAATTCCTGTGTCGATATGGCAAACTTCACTCAGTCTCTCCACATTACTTTCGTTAATATCAAGTGGATTAAAGAGTGCTCTCCACGGGTCACCGTTTTCGGGTAACTTACCTTGCTTGGCCTCACTAGTGAAAACCTTTATGTACTCATCTTCATAAGAATTTTTACCTATGTGTTTTTCAATTTTTTCTGTTGTAAATTCTAATTTGCTTGATATATCTTCTCCCGGTAACTCTTTATTATCTCGCTTGACCCTTACTATTTTTGGGTGGTTTTCAGACCTTGCCTCTTTATTTTCGTCTCCGGGTAGCTTTTCAAGTACAAAGACCATATTATGCTGGCCTTTGGCATGCTTAAATATTTTAACCTTCCCAAACATTATCATTTTGTCGATTTTAGCATTATTTAAAATGTACTTCCTTAGTTTTGAAGCACCATCCGCGAAAGGCCAATAAGATGTGGTAATAAAACCTAGTTTTCCACCAGGTTTAAGCTTGGATAGGCCTAGGATGATGAACCAATAAAAGTAGTCCATTTTGCCTTGATAATACTTGTCCCAATATTCGTAGTTTTCCCTAGTGTTGCGAAATTTTTCTTTGTGCCCTTTTTCACCAACATAAGGAGGGTTTGCGCAACAGTAATCAAAATTACCTGCTAATTCTCCCTTGATTTTTTTCCATATTGACTTCTTCCCGTGAACGAAACGCATAATGCTTTTACTTTCATCAGGTTGAGGCTCTTCTTGGTCATCAAAAAAATGATTCCAAGGGTTATGGAGTGAGAGAGAGTCCGTTTGAACAACCGGCAAGGGCAAGTGTTCGCTGTAATTGGGCTGTAGTTCGAGAAGTCGTTTTATTACTGGCGTTAGTTGAATCAATAAGTTTACTTCTGTGATGTAGTATGGAAAAACAGAGATCTCAGATCCAAATAAGCCCGAGACTATGCTCGTTCTAATATCTTTGATATTCTCTTTGTCGGAGAGGTTTAAGTTCGATTTCTTTCTAATTCTCCTCGCAGCTTCTACAAGAAACCCTCCAGAACCTGAAGCTGGATCAAATATTTTAGCGGGCTCCCGTTTTCCTTCTCGCTGATTGAAATATGCTCCGGTGTCTTTGAAGCCTACTTGATCCCAAATAAAGGTTACTATTTCTCTAGGAGTGTAGTATTGGCCTTTATTCTTCTTGTCTACTTCGTCAATATAGTCTTCATATACAGTGCCTAATACATCCCGATCTAACTTTCCTAGATTAAAGTTAGACAACTTGTAAAGGACCTCAATTAGTGCTTTGTCCGAAGGAGTATACCAAGTGTAATTATTTTCAGCCTCAAAGAGCCATTGATATTTCTCTCCAGCTAAGTCAAATGCGTATCTGAGGACTCTTTTTAACTCTTGATTGAACTGCTCATACCAATTTTCCAGCCCGCCATCATACAAGGTTTGATCAATAAACCCAATGTCTTCCCACATTCTTACCAATAGTAACTTAGTCATCGTAAAATAAGCTGTTCTGAGAAGTAACGTGTCTAGTGCTTGATAATATAAATCGTCCTCTGAAGTTTTATTTAGTGCTGTTACAAGGGTGTCTGTAGTAGCCTCTTCTAGTTCATGATCTTCAGAAGTTTGAGACGCAATATATTCAATTTCCTGGGAGATTTTTTGAGCTCTTTCAGGATTAGACTCGACTATATTTTTAAGTGTGGGCAGATTTTTCCTCACGTCCTCGTGGAGGATACTAACAATGCTATCTAGTGTGTTGACGAGCAACTGAACTCCCAGTTCTTCTTCACCTGTCCAAGGACTGCCATCTTTTACTTTTTGAAACTTCTGCTCAAGTGAAAGATCTTGATGAGAGAATTTCCTGACAAAATTAAAGAATTTCGAGGTATTATCCTTCTTTTTTACTGTACTAATATTATTTCTTTGGGTATCCCTATATAGTTTACTGAAACTAAAACTGTAATCTGGGATTGGATTAGAGCTACTTAGGGTGTAAACTTCTAAATCCCTCATATTAGACAGAACCCCATAATCAATATTTCCTGGGTGACTCTCAATATATTTTTCAATTTGGCTATAGTGTTCACCTAAATCTCGAGTATCAGTGCCCTTAGCATCAAAAAGAAATGTATGTGTTCTTGTATCAACTGGGAAATAGTCTGGATAATTTCCTTTATTCGAGATATCCTCTTTGGCGCGAAGAGTTTTTCCTAATGTGAATCCTAAAATTTCTTCCAAGAATGACAAAAAAAGCGAATCCATAAGAGATCTTTCATCGCTATGGCTTCTCTTTATGTAATCTAAGTATGTATTTACATCATCAGATTGATCATAATTTGAATAGTCAACCGATGAGTCTAAGAGTTCTATAGTTTGTTTTATAACTTTTTCTTCATTTAAGCCCAAAATCAGTCACCCCATTTCTGCCTTACCCTATGGTTTAACGGTTGTTTTTGGTATAAAGGTACAGAGTTGAATTAACAGTCAAAGTCGACATTCTCTACCTCCATCTTTACTTGTTTGATAGTCTCCAGTTTTCCCTCATCGTCTTCAACCATTACCGATAATTTATCATCTTTTAGCCGTAATTTGTTTAAGGTAAACTGGTTGACGTAAGGCTTTGGTAGTTCAATTTCTTCTCCCAGTATATCTATAGTGCCTTTATCTTTTTTCTTTGCTTTTTCTGTATTGTTTCTGACTATCCTGAGCCAGTATATAGTGGGATCATCTAGGTTCGCTTGGAGGTCTTCTTCGTAGTTTTGTGGAAGTGTAAAGTCCTCCGGAAGGGTATGATCTTCTACCTCTTCGGGATCAATGTTGTTTCCGATTAAGTCGTTGTACTTTTCGTATTCTAAGTTGAACTTCTTTATCTCGGTATCTATCTCCTCTTCGTCGGAGAAGTTTAGCTTCTCCCAGAACTTCCTGGCAAATACTGAATTGTAGCCTTCGGTATTGCCGTTGTTCCACGGCTGGGAGCGGGCGGAATACATAGGGGTAATACCCAGATTAAGTATGACTTTGAGAAACCTACCGATATGTCTGTCATGCCTACTGTAGAGACCAAATGAGGGGTCGTTATCCAGTCTTAGCACTTCCGGGAGGGGATGGTCCTGCCAATCCTCTACCAGGACTTCTAGCGCCTCGTCAGTGGTCTGTCCTTCGATTCTGGTCATCAGCCCGTACTGGTAGGGGCGGATATACTTTCTTGCCAGAAAGTGGACTCCTTCGGATTGATCTTCAATGTAGCGGGGACCGATAAAGTCTATCCCCTCGACTACCGTACCCAGTTTGTCTAGAGTCCGCTGGGGATAGTTCATGTACTCGGAGCCGTCGTCCGTTCTTTTTCTGTCTTCTCCAGTGGTCATCCCTTCCTCCCGTAGCGTCTTGGCGATGAAGTAGATGGTTGGAACTTTTTGTCCGGGTAAAGCTTACGATAATTTGCCCTAATTACCTGAGGTCCAAAGAAGTAGCTTTGTTCCTTTCTTAACTTCTTCCTTATCTCGATTACCCGTTGTTTTACTTGTTGGTCGTATTCCCGTAAGTTGCCCTTTTCCCATCCTCTATTATCAACGGTTACGTCCTCCATCTCAATCCACTTTTTGACCGACGACCAGTTGGAGACGAGTTTGTCCGCAATCTTGTTGATCGAGTAGCCGTCATCCTAGAGGTTTTTTGCTTTCTGACGCTTGACTATTAGGAGTTCTTTATGCATGATTAATTAACCTTATTGGTTCTGTAGGTTTATTGCAAAAACAACCCTTAGTTTTCAACTTCATTAGGCTTCTTATTAATCGCATTGCAAATCCTCATTATCCAAACTATCGGATTTCAAGTTACTCAACCGTAAGATGCCACTCGCTCCTGCTCGTAGTTACAGGAAAGTTCCAGCGAGAGTCTACTGTCAATGAATATAAAATCAAAGTATTTCCAGAAGAGGACTAGTTAATATGGGTGTTATGAGTGAAGATGAACTCGTAAAGTAAGGGATTTCATGTAACACTTTACGCTAGAGTGTTGTATTTTTAAGGGTGTAAAACTTGAGGAAAAGAACTCTTTTGTTTCACCCCTAAATGATGATAAATACCGATATTGACCTTCTTTGTAATTATTCACAGACGAAACGGCTGTAATCGGGAAAAGTGGAAACAGCAAAAATTCATTAAACTTATACCCTGATTTTGACCGGGGGGCAATCGAAAAATATTTTTGATTTCGGGGGTTCTGAAGTTGGCTAAATTGAGAGCATTGGAGTGGATATTTATAGATGGCGGGATAAATTTAATTTAGTTTTTGAAAAAGTTTCGCTAACGTTCTTAAAAAGACCTTTTTAACTAAGGAGATAGAGTTGACTAACCCCATTTTTCCTTGAGACTTGAGGAATACAATTGAAGCACGAAGCCTTGGATGATTAATAGTTAAGAGGAGCGTTGTTTTCTACCTTTGGGCCCGAAAACCTGGGCGTCCGTCATTTCGAGATCAATTTGTTCTTTCATCTTTTGTCTGGGAACTTGATCAGTTCGATCCCAATGAAATTGGAGATAATCTGCACCGAGCAAACGAAAGGTTTGGAATAGGAAATCATGATCCTGAAGCTGATTAACAAGTTTATCAAACATCCTGTTGGGGAAGTTAAAATAAATTGCTTTGATTTCATAGTAGACGAGTCGGAATAGCATTTCAGATTTGGGAGTGCCTTTGATCTCTGAATAAACATCGCTCAAGCGTTGAGAGCCTAAGGTTTTGACCAACGATTTTATTTCTGTGAAAGTGATAAAATACAACATCTCCACTATGAAATCTTTTATTGTTTGTTCCGCATTTTCCGGTGAGATTTCTTCTCCCTCTTCCTCTGCTATTTCAAGTATCATCTCTTTAGTTTCGTCCATAATACTACGCTGATTTCTTTCAAATCCATTTAACGCTTTCAGTAACGTCCTTTTACCTAAATCATATGAGCTGTTAACTATTTTTGTCTTCAAATCTAGCGTTATCCTTCCAGGAAACGCCCTAACCAACTCCCCCATGAGCTTTGTGAGTCTATGCGCTCTCTGTAAATTTTCCTGTAATTGTTCAATCTGCTTTTCGGTTAACTCTTCCTTGTCTTCTTCAATTGTGTTTCTTTGTATCGAATTGTTCCCACCTTTTTCACTTAATTGACTTGCAACTTGTTGCATCTTATCTCTGGCCTCAAGTGCCCCGAGTTGTGCAGTTTTTTTGTCCACATCTTCGACAGTTATATCTGAGAATGAGGTATCTGAAGATGAAGTATCTGAAGATGAAGTTAACAAATCATTTATAAACTCTGTAGCATTAGTTATCTTCTGGGGTTCTGTATCTTGAAATACTTTTTTACTTTCATCCAGAAGCTTATGAAATAAATATTTATCCTGAGACTTAAAACAATAGTTTACCAGTACATTGTGATATCCTGACACCTCGATATTTCTAATTATCTTATCAAGATATTCGATAGTTTCCTCTCTATCTAATTGATTCTCTATAGCTTCAGCTACAAAATAGAAATACAGATATCGGTATTTAAAGTAATATCTTCCTTTCCTGGTTTCTAGAATACCAAGGTCTTTTAGTTCTTCCACTAGCTCACTGGTTGATACCCGTCTATATTCATCCCGATAATTTTCACAAATAGAGTTGAACACTTGTTCTTCAACCTGATTCTCCTCTCGGTTGAATAAATCTAGAGCAATAAACTGTAGGAACCCGCGCTTAGTATCTGTCGAAAAATCCCCGTGAAGCAAACGTTCTCTTATCAAAGTATCATAAATATGTCCTCTCGAGCAATCAATTTTTTTAACCTCGCTATTTTCCAAGGCTTCGCTATTTTCCAGGGCTTGGAGAATCGACAGCAGAAAAAAAGGTGTGCTAGGCAAAAGATTTGCACCAAGGGTTTTTTCAACCTTTTCTCTCATAGGCCGGACTAAATCACTTACTTTATCTTCGCAAATGGTCTCTTTACGCCCTAACCTTACCCACTCTTCGATTAACTCATATTGTTTACGGCAGTCAAATTTGTTAATTTTAAATTCCTTAATTTGTTGTATCTTATTTTGAATTTGTTGGCCTGATCCAACCTCTCCGAATTTTTGGTTGGTTCCCTTAAAGACGACTACAGTGCCAGCTCTTTCTGTCAAGAGGCTAAGAACTTGTGTTTTGGATTTTTTATTCAACGGAGATCTATCTAGGTCATCAACCAGAAAAGCCTTATTCTCAGGGTTTAGTTGTTGAAAATCCTGAAGTTGATCTTCTGAATATTCGTCAATAAAAGTGTCATTTATTACTTTTTTTAGGCCTTCTTTATTTGTAGAGTCAAGATCATTTCCAAAAAGCAAAACCGGCGTTAGCCCCTTCTTTCTTAATTGAAGAAACAACCTTTTTGCTAACGTTGTTTTACCAGACTTTTCTTTGCCCGTGACCTCTATGCGACCTTGTTTACAAACAGCTGTAACAAACTCTTCCATTTCTCGAAGGTTAGTAGAAACGTCGATAGGATTTCCTTGTCCACTTTCAATTTCAGGACAAACAAAGACATCATCTAAAGACAAATCATCCATTCTCGGATGTTCAAAAGTGCCCTCCAAATCGTGCAATTTATTCTGGAATTCTTTATCTAGGCTAAAAACGGTGCCAGGACCAAAAGAAGTTAGAGATTTGTAATTCTCCCAATTTGAGCGATAAGTAACGTTGAATGCCTTTTTCTTTCTATTTTCGTCAAACTGAAATGTAGCTATTTGGGCTTCTGAATCCGAAAGATCGAGGGCAAGAATATGGAAGGTAGGAGACAAATTCAGCTCGGGAGCCTGGATTACCCCTCCTTTGAGATACTGGTTTTCGATGGAACCGTTAGCAGAAGAAGGTCTTTGGCTTCGTTTATAGTATAGCCCTGGGTCATGCTCATGTCCTGTGAGGATTAAGTGCGAGCGGTCTTCTATCGTATGAGTAAACTCGGTTTCGTTTGATAGCCATGAACTAGTATGATGGCACAGGGAAATCACGACATCTGTTTCGCTTGCCTCTTCATACTCCGTGATTAATTTAGGCGGGAATTTCAAGTCCCCCTTCTTTTCTTCTTCCTGAGAACACCATGCCGTATTGTAACATTCAAAAACTAAGCGTTGGTCATCAAACTCAATTGGATAGCGGTAAAAAAGTGTTCGAGTAGCACAGTTAGAACTTAGCTCATTCATGGCATCGAAGAAGTTCTTTTGGGGAGATGTGGTCACCCAGATCATTTCATTGTCAAACTCAAATTCCTGGTTTTGAGTATTATGAAGCCCTTCTAGCACAGACGACCGAACTGATGAAGGATCGTTAAAATTGCAATCGTGATTCCCAGGCACCCCTACATACTCGATTTCTTCAACTCTATCATCATCCACGATGTCTTCTTCTAATCTTCGTAAGAAGTCAAGAGCACGGCTGTATTCAGCTTCTTTACCTGAATAAGCTATATCTCCAGTAAGAACTAAAATGACGTAAACAGGCCCCCAAATTTGGGAATTCAAAGCTTGCTTGATATGAGTCGTCTTTAGGGGCTTAAGCTCACTGTCTGGTTTGAAGTGCAGGTCACTTAAATGCACCAACAATACATTCATCGGAATAAAACCATTTTTGCAAAGAATGTAGGGAAAAGCTTTAGCGAGCCTAAAAACTTAATAATTTGCACCTTGATCCTCTCCTCAACACATGAGTGATCTTATCAAGTATTTTCTTAAAATCCAAATTATCGTAGTTTTCTTTACTCGTGACATGAAAATTGCCCCCTTATACTTTTTTGCATGTGCGCGGATCGAAATATTTTAGAGTTCGTGTCAGGAACCCCCGCTATAGAGATCTGTACTTCACTCATCACTCAGCTTGAAATTTAATACCCTTATTACAACTTTTTTAAAAATACTCCGATTGAATTTAAGTTTTCCAGATAATTAGATAAATTTTCCGATTGCCCCTCCCATATCAAGAAAAACCGCTTAGAACGGAAATGAGAGGATGCCATGACCACTCCTGAGAGGAACTAGCTAAATTATGAAAGTAACACCCGTTGATCTGGGCACAATTTCTTTTTTTCTTCCTTTAATCACAAAACCTGCTCCAAAGTAGTTTTTGGAGGTGGTTGGGCATGGTCTTCAGGTACTGAAGCCAACCGCCGAGAATGCAACCGCCAAACCGCGCCGGGGTTTGGGTCGGTGGTACTGCGGAGCTGGTTTTTGTGATTATCTTTTCCTCTTAATTGGGGAAGAAGGCAAAGTCTGTACCTCTTGGTAAGGACTTTGCGCTTCAGGGGGTAAAGCGGGCGGTCCTCTTTGTATAGGGACTAGGGTAACAGGGTAAAAACCTCGCTGGGGTTTTTACCCCGAAGATTCAGCTTTGCTGGATTGCTAAATTATTCCCTAGCATGGTTAAAATCGGTCCGGGGGGCTTATTCTCCAGCAATAAAAAAGAGGTACCTTCTGGCACCTCTCTATAATTGGTTCTAAATTATTCTATCTTGCCGGTTCTAAACGACCAGCGTTACCTCTAAAATGTTTTTATCCGGAGCGAAACGCTTATCAATTATTACAGGGTTAATTCTACCTTCCCCTTTGGCATTTCTTCCCAGGTTCTTCCTTCCAAAGTCCGCCCATTATCTTTTGATGATTTTCCACCCCATTGTTTAAAGAAGAAGGCTGTACTAGATTTGGTGCATTGGTCACGAATGTTTTTAACCCACTCTTCCTTCATTAGTCTCGCTTTTGGACCAGATTCTCCACCCACTATTACCCAGTCGATATCCTTGAGGGGCAAATTACCTATAGGCCCAATTAATGGTTCAACTGATAGAAATCTAGTTTCAGCAGGTACTTGTTTCAAGCAACCGACACGCCAAACATAATCTTGATTTTCTATACTAACTCCTATCCATAAATTTTCAGGCCAACTCAAATCGGGTGCCAATCGAGCTAACCGTCTAGCACGCTTGGTAAGTACTTGGAAGACGTGATCTTCCGCCTGCTTGATAACATCAAAAACACTTTGAATAAATTCCCGCGGCACTTCCTTATGGAAAAGATCACTCATTGAATTCACAAATACGTACCGAGGTTTCCTCCAACTTAACGGTTCTTCAATTTTATCGTGATGTAAAGTTAACTGGAACCCGTTTTCATATCTCGGGTTTCCCATGGCCTTAAGTCTTCTAGCGAACCTTTCCGCGTAGCAGTTTTCGCAGCCAGGACTCACTTTACTACAGCCGGTGACTGGGTTCCATGTTTGATCTGTCCATTCAATCGCAGATTTAGAGGACAAAATTACCTCCCTTTTTCTTAGTTACAACTCATAACGGTATTTATTAAAAATGTCTTTTACTATATCATTAGCGGCATCATTTTGTGAACCGAAAAAAATGTAGTACAAAGGTGCATTATTTTGATTTCTAAATAGTACAGGTTCTGGAACATGTTCGAAACCAGCTTCTTCCCTCATTCTTTCTCGAAAGGCTGAAACGATATGATCCATATTTCTTTTAATTTTCCGATCAAAGTCAAACAAAGTTTCTTTAGTTTCATAAGCCACATCTCTCCAACTATCGTCGCCCCAAAATTTATTCATCCGATTGATCTGCCAATCCTCTAGTTCATCAGTGTTGTGCCAAAGAACTGTTCTGTTCATGTCGTGAACAGGGAAATTTAGAAATAAATCTACTGTGCCCATATTACCAGCCTTTTCAATTATTTCCCAGTCTAGATGTAACCCATATGGATCCAACAAACATAAACCTCTCCGGTATTCCTCGTATCTCAATCTAGGAAGTATTCTTTCAGGCAACACTTCGTTACAATTACCTTCATAGAAGAAAGCATTATCTTTACCTTGTAGGTTCTCTTCTAAACATTTCTTCCTCTCAGGGTTAAGTTCAATAAAATGGTATTCATGAAACGGGGGATCAATTTCAAATACTACTTTTGTAGTACCATTAATGAGCTTGTAGCCTTGACTTTTAGAAATATTTCTTCCTGTACCTGCAAAACCTTCAACATACGCATGTTCAAGGTGTTCTTGGTTAGAGAGTATTTTTGAATACGCCTTTGCATAATCTGAAATGAGATCTCTCTTTACTTCACTCCAAGGGCCAATGACATCATAATTATTCCAACTGTTATTTTTAGCCACCTTATTCACCCTGGGGCAAAAACTTAAAGCTTTCTTATCTTTATTATTAGACCTAAATCTAGCGATTCTCCCAATTTTTGATCTTTGACATAGCGATTTTCACACATTGGCCGGTCCGGTTGCAAACAGGTGCGACTTCGGTGAAAAAATGACTAATTTTGTGGTCAAATTATCAGGAATTGAGG
>JAIPHJ010000050.1 GCA_021735245.1 Candidatus Bipolaricaulota bacterium | reverse complement strand
CTTGAATCGCGCTATCCCCGCCCATGGGGCGGGGCATTTCGCCCGATTCATGGCTTCGCCACCGCGATTTCTATTTGTTTACAAACTTTCGCATTCATCTCCGGCCATAGGCCGGAGTATTCTGCGTGATTTTGATAATTATGGAGCACGCCATGGCTGGTTTGACAAATAAAACAGTCTGGATAAACTAAGAGTGGACCTTCAACATGTAAAGAGCGTGGATTTCGAATCGGAAAAATTCGAGGACTATATACAACCGGGACAATTTCTAATTAAAATGGGGAAGCGTTCCTGGAGGCGATATTTTATGTTTAAAGGCGGAAAGAAAGCGGGTAATTTTTCTCCGGTTTTTGTAGCGTTGCTCGCAGTGTCTATTTTACTCGGCGGAACCGCGGGTATCGCGGAGGAAAAACCAGACGTTTACCTGACCAATCGGTCCAACGGAAAGATATTAAAGCCTTACTACCAGCTGCTGAGCTTTAAACCGTTGACGATATCCCTGGACGATCCCAGGGGAATAGCCTGTGGTCCCGATGGACTTTTATACGTGGCCGAAACCAGCGAAGGAAGAATAGTTAGATTCACCCAGGAGGGTGGCTACAAGGAGAAAGTCCTGGCCGACGAACCCGGGAGCGGGTTCTCTGGTGAACCGCTAAACCTGACCTTCGGCCCGAACGGAAATCTCTTCTTTATAACACCCCAGAACGGTATATGGACTCTGGAAGACGGCGACCCCAAAAAGAGACCCGAGAGACTCGTCAGGGACGAATACTTCGACCAGGGAGAAAAACCTCACGATTTGGCCTTATTAAAGTCGGGCGAGTACTCAAATGACCTAATCGTTTCCGTACTTACCGAGAGGCCATTTAAGGGATACGTAATCAGGATTCCGGGCCCGGATTACAACCAGGTCCGTCCATTCATCTCCCGGTATACCTACACGGAAATGGGCCAAAAAGAAACCCAGCACCTTCGTGTTCCAGTAGCATTGGCGGTAAATAATATAGGAGAGGTATTCATTGCCGACCACGAAAAGAGGGAAAACCACCTGCTCCGTTACGCTCCCGACGGTGAATTCGTCGAAGTTTTTGTCAAAAGCATCGTAAGGCCACTGGATTTGAATTTCGCTTCCAGCGGAAAGCTGTATGCTACTTTAGGCCCCCTGTGGGGGGACGATTCCACCTCCGGCGGATTGAAGGTTTACGGTAAATCGGGGAGTCAGGAGACCTATATCCCCCGGCAGAACATCTGGGGAGTTGGGCTATGTGAAAAGTGATAGGTAGATACGAAACTGAAGATCGGTAATTCCGTGAGACACTCCGGGAATTAACTCTCCCGTAGCCCTATTCTTTGCGGGACTGGTGGTGGGCAGTAACCCGTAGTGGGAATTCCAATCCGCCCGGGACAATCTCATTCCCCAACAGGCTGGTTTTTGTGGTCCTCGGGTATTCTACCTAATCCTGCAACTGACGTTCTTCCGACTGTCTCGATCAGTCTCCGTCCTCAAGCCTCGCTTTGACCGACTCAATTGGTGTTGGTGGACGGCCTGAAGCCTGGGCGCCTTCTTCGGTTGCGCCAGTCAATTACCAATACTGGCCCTCTGCCTGAAGATAACAGTGACTTGACTGCTCGAGACCTGGAAAGAACCGAAGAGTGTGAGTTTTTGAAAGGTCGGGTGGCAATACGTTTGGGTTTTTTCATGCCGTTATCTATAATGGGGTTGGCTCTTTTTCTACCTAGAGGTTAAATTTCGGGCTTGTCACTATTCCCTGGACGTAATTAGCGGGGATAACAATGGTTGAAGGCTACGAAATTGTCGCACTCATCCTTGGTCTGATTGCCCTGACAGTGATTTTGCTAAACTGGAGAAGACTAAAGTTCCTACCCGCTCAAAAACTCCTCATTGCTGGCTTTTCCATTTTCTTAAGTAGCTGGATCTTCACGAACGCAGAAGCTCTTTTATGGAGGGACGCCCTAAACCTCCTAGAACACATCAGTCAGGCCTTTGGAGGTATATTGGTAGCCATCTGGTGCTGGGAGGTATTTAGAATGACGGAGGAAAATTGATGAACCTTGTTGCTATATTGGATCTAATATTTTCTCTGTCTATATTCTACGCCCTCATGTTTTTGCTTACAGGTTGGAAGCGTGCTTTAAGAAGAGATGTCAAACTAGTTCTGACGGGGCTATTAACAGTTTATCTTCTCCAGGGTGTAAGCCGGTTTCTGGAATGGACGAACCTACAATTGGGGGGCTTAGACCCCTTCTCAGATTTGATGGGAACCATAGAACCAATACTCTGGGTTTTCTTTTTGTACGTTTTTCTACAACAGATTTCCGACCAAAGAAAAGAACACCTGAATGCCATCCTGCACTCAATTAGAAACGTCAACCAGCTCCTGGTTAAAGAAGACGAGAAGAAAAGCCTTATTCAAAAAACCTGTAACGAGTTATTCGAAACCAGGGGATTTCATCATGTATGGATTGCACTGCTGGACGAAGGGAACGAGCTGGTTGCTGCTGCGGGATCCGGTTTGGAGGAAAAGCTTGAGTCGTTGAAGAAAACAATTAAGTCCAGCTCGCGGCCCGAAAAGATCGAAAAAGTACTGAAAGATACGGACACCTTGATTACCAAAAGAACTTCAGAATTCTGTGAAGATTGCCCGCTCGCCGAGGAGTGTAAAGAGGGAACCACGATTACGACGAGGATCGAATACAACTCCCGTGTATACGGCTTACTCTCTGGATGTATGCCAGAAACTTACGTCAACGAGAAGGAGATACGTCTTCTAGAAGAAGTCACTGATGATATTGCTTTCGGGCTCCACGATATTGAAGTTCAAGAGGCTCACCTGGAAAGCGAACGGAAGTACCGCTCTCTGTTCAACAGCGTTAGGGACGCAATGCTCGTAGCAGACACCGACAGAAACATAATAGACTGCAATCCCGCCTTTACTAAACTATTCGGTTACGACCTAAATGAAATCAAAGGTAAGAAGACCGAATACCTCTACCACGACAAAGATGAATACGAAGAGATGGGAGAGAAAATTGAAGACTCCATTGGGGATCCCAACTTCTTTTACACAATTCATTACGAGAAGAAAAACGGCGAAGTATTCTCCGGAGAGACCAACGTCTTTTACCTTAAAGAAGACGGGGGCGAGATCGTCGGGTTTATCGGACTGATCAGAGACGTAACGGATAAGATTGAGCGTCAAAAAAAGCTGAAACGATCGGAGAAACGCTATCGGACCCTTTTCGAGACGACCGGTACTGCTATGATGATCTTCGAAGAGGATACTTCTATATCTCTGGCCAACGAAGAAGTAGAAAACCTCACCGGCTATTCGAAAGAAGAGATCGAAGGTACAAGCTGGACGAAGCTTGTAGCAAACGAAGACCAACTGGAGAGGATGAAAGAATACCACTCACTCCGGCGAGAGGATCCGAACTCCGCTCCTAACCAGTACGAATTTAAATTGGTCGATAAAGCCGGAAACGTAAAAGACGTATTGATGACCATAGACGTAATATCGGATACTAAAAAAAGCGTCGCTTCCGTGATTGATATAACCGGACGTAAAAGGGCCGAAAACAGGCTTCGAGAAAGCGAGAAAAAGTTCCGGAGATACGTAGAAAACGCCCCCGTGGGAGTCGTGGTAGTTAACGAGGAGGGGGAATACGTCGAAGTAAACGAAGCCGCCTGCGAGATGACGGGGTACTCTAAAGAAGAGTTGCTGGATATGGAAGCCCTGGACCTCTACTCCCCCGAGGTTGCCGGTGAGGCCGAGGAAGCTCTTGAAAGATTGCTCGATCGGGGCGAATTGGAAGTAGAGTTACCCTATTTGAAAAAAGACGGCACCAGCGGACACATGATGATAGAGGCCGTAAAGATCTCGGAGAACCGTTACCTTGGATTTTCGCTGGACGTTACGGAAAGAAAAGAGGCCGAAGAAAAGTTAAAACAGGCAACCCTCGGAACCCTACAGGCACTCAACCGGACTATAGAAGCCAAGGACGAATACACGGGAGAACATATAGACAGGGTACAGAAGCTTTCAGTAATGGTAGGTAAGGAGGTAGGACTATCGGAGGAAAGGCTTGAACAGCTCCGGTACGCATCCATACTTCACGACATAGGAAAGATCGGGGTTTCCGATTCCATCCTCGGAAAACCGGGGGAGCTAACCGAAGACGAGTGGAAAGAGATGGAAAGACATCCTGAAATAGGGGAGAGAATAGTAAGCCAGGTCGACAAATTAAAACGTGCAGCCCAAATAATCGGCCAGCACCAGGAGCAATACGATGGTTCCGGCTACCCTGAAGGACTTGAGGGAGAAGAGATAACGCTGGAGGCAAGAATTGTTTCCGTGGCCGATGCCTGGGACGCAATGAGGACGGACCGCCCTTACCGGGAAGCTTTACCGAAGGAGGAAGCCATTACGGAGCTTAAAGAGAATGCGGGAAGTCAATTCGACCCGGAAATAGTAGATATACTGCTTGATATGATTGATGAAGCTAAGGTAAAGTTTTGGGACGATTAACGGGGGAGCAATGTCTTTATCATTTGAAGATTGTCAAAAACTAATCAACAGCCTGCCTGAAGCCCTTTTTCTGGTGGACCTCGAGGGAAACATCCTGGCGGTCAACGAGCAAGCCTGTCGGATGCTTGGCTACGAGGACGAAGAACTACTCGATCTGAATATCCAGGACCTGGTACAGGAATATGGCCCCGGCCATCTTCCCGATCAAGTTGATAGGGCCACTCTTTCGGGAGAACCGCTGAAAGCGATAGGTCTCAGCAAAGACGGAACGGAGATCCATGTGGAGCTACAGGGAAGAAAAGTAGAGGCGGAAGGTAGTAAAAGGACGTTAATCAGTATCAGGACTGTAACCTCTCGTGACAATGCAGGACGGGAACTTGAAGCGAGCAAGCGGCAATACCATAGTTACCTCAAGGAACTGGGGGATGCTATCTTCGTTTTAGATATGGAAAAGGAGAGCTACGGGGAGATACTCGACGTAAACGCCACAGCCGAAAAACAGACCGGCTACTCCCGGGAAGAGCTTCTTGGGATGAATCTGATGGACGAGATGGCGACCGGAGAGTCACCGGAAATAGAGTACGAAGAAGCCAACCAAAAACTCTCCCGGGGCGAAACGGTCAGTTTCATCGAGAAAAAGATAAAGAAAGACGACACCGAATACTGGACGGAGGTCGTCTTAACACCAATCAGGCATAGAGGAAAGAAAGCAAACCTTTCCATCAACCGTGACGTGACCGAACGAATACGGGCGCGAAAATCCCTCAAGGCAGAAAAAGATAAGTTAAAGGAACTCCACGGTGCCGTAGAAAAATTCAAATCATGTCAAACAGAAGAGGAACTGTACGAGACCACTTTGGAAGTCACGGAGAACGTCCTGGGCCTTGACGTATGCCTGATATATACAGCCCGGGAGGACAAGCTAGTTCCGGTGGCCTCAAACAAGCTCGACGTTTCCGAGTTACCTTCCTGGGGGATGGACGAGGCACTTGTCGGCGCTGCATACACGAAAGGCGAAACAATCTGGGGAGATGACCTTAGAGAAGTAAAAGAGGCTCAACCGAAAGACCCCGGGTTGAGGGCTTACATGAGCGTACCGTTAGGGGATCTGGGTGTACTGCAAGCAGCTTCAAAGGAAGAGGGGGCTTTCACGGAAACAGAAGTCGAACTTGTCGAAATCCTTGTCGGACATTTAGCCGAGGAGGTAAAACGCATAAGGCTTGAAAAGGAATTGCGCCAAAAGGCCCACTCGATCCAATCCACAAAAGAGAAACTCGAACTCCTCCACGAAGCGGCGGGAGACCTGGAATCGGCTCAAGATAAAGAGGAGATCTACCGGATAGCCGTTCGGGCGGCGGAGAATACTCTTGATTTCCCCTTCTGCAGTTTAGGTATAGTCGAAGACGAGAAGATAGTTACCAAAGAGTCCTCGTCGCGTTTACCTCCTGAAGGAACTAAGACAATGACAGTGGAAGAAGGTTTGAGCGGGAAGACTTATCGGACTAAAAAAACTTACTGTTTCGGTGATATTCGCCAGGTAGAGGAGACAGAGCCGGTAAACTCGGGCTACCGGTCGGCTATTAGCGTTCCGATAGGTGATTTAGGTGTTTTACAGGTTGTCTCCAAAGAAATCGACGACTTCACCGAAGAGGAAGTTCGACTGGTTGAACTACTTGGAGGGCACGTATACGAAGCGTTGCGGCGCCTCCAGCTAGAAGAAAAGCTAAAACAACAGGCGATCCACGACCCCCTCACCGGCCTCTACAACAGAAGACATTTCAACGAAACGCTCGGAAAAGAAGTGGAAAGATGCAAACGTTACGGCAATAAAATTGCTTTCGTAATGATCGATGTCAATCGATTTAAGGAAATAAATGACCGTTACTCGCACCAGACGGGGGATGAAGTGCTCCAGGAGGTAGCGGGCTTGCTCCAATCCAACGTAAGGGACGCTGACACTATAGTAAGGTACGGTGGCGACGAGTTCCTGATTATGATGCCCGAGACCAATGGTGAAGCACAAAACACGGTAAAGCGACTGAGACGAAAGATCACTCATTGGAACGAAGAGTCTGATTTACTGGACTTCCCTTTGACCCTGGACATGGGAATATCTCACTGGAGCTCCGATCAGGACAGGGATGTCGAAAAGGCACTAAAAGAAGCGGACGAGAAGATGTACGAGGACAAGGGTCGATAGTTAGGCAGGAAGTTTTTGTCGTTAATAAATTTGGGTTTCGGAATCCACTTTGACGGTCCTTGCTTACGATTTTCGCACCACTCAACTTCTAATCCCCGATAGGATGTTCACTTTCCGGTGACCTTCAGCCCTCACCTGCCAAATTTGGATGGATTTTCCGTTTATTCTATAATCCCTGTACCCAAGGAGGAGTTAAAATGAGAAAAAGTAAGCTAGTTTTGCTACTTCTTTTAATTGTCTCACTGGCTCTTTTCACGTCGGGGTGTGATACCCTCATGCCTGATCTAACACCCGAAAACGGTGACACCGAAAACGGGGAAGTAACTGATCCGAGTTATTTTGTTTTTAACGACACAACACAAACAATAACGGGATACAATAAAGAAGAGGGCCCGGAAAACGTAGTTATCCCCTCTGAAATAGACAACGTTGACGTGAAAAAAATTGGAGAAGAGGCATTTAATCGAATGTATTATCTTACCTCGGTCGAAATACCGGATACTGTAACGATAGTTGAGTCAGAAGCATTTAGGGCAGATCAACTCGACTCGGTTGATATTGGAAATAGTGTAGAGGAAATCAGGGGGGCAGCGTTCAATACTAATTCCCTCACTGAGGTCGATATACCGGACAGTGTGACGTTAATTGGAGAGGATGCATTTACCGGCAATAAGCTTACCTCGGTCGAGATAGGGAAGGGGGTAGATGTTGATGTCGATGCCTTCGAAGGCAATTTCAAAGAGGCGTACGAGAATAACAATAAATCAGGTGGAGTGTACAAACGAGATAACGATGATAGCAACGACTGGTATAAACAGTAGTAAAATTACCTCACATAAGCATTTTTAACCCAAAGTAGCCCCTCGATATCCCGGTCGAGGGGCTACTTTTTTATGCTTTAATATCCTATCAACGGTCATAGCTCTAAGCCAAAAAGTCGATTTTAAGCAAGGATGTTCAACCCGGCAGGTGTTAGAATCTATTTTGGTTATTTTCCCCCTATTTTCTATATTGAGACACAAATTGATCTTCCAGGGAGGTAATGACTTTTTTGAATCCAAAGGCTGATAACTACTGAGATTATTGGAGCTATCTATATCCTAGGATTCCTCTCAATTACTTTTGGTAGTATCATAGCCATGTATTCAGGTAGCAGTGAAGCTTTAGTCTCTGGCTCATTTAATCCGTTTGTTCCTATATCTTTCCCAGTAGACCATCTTGACACCAATGTTATAATAAGGATTAAAGGGGGAGTGGTAGTATGAGAAAAGCTTCCATTCTAATCTTGGCTGTGCTTTTGGTGGTCGGTTTTACGGTGACAATTGTAGCAGGTGCCTCTCAGGGTCCTAATGAGGAGGCACTAGACAATTGTAAATTACATTTTTCAAGTACCCAATTTTTGCTGAAAATTATTGCGAAAATTACCCACCCCGCCAACGACTTTCAGTCTTTGCTTGATTCCGTACTCTGTTCCTCTCCAGCACTGACTTTTGCCTGATTTTGGTTTTTCCCTTTGGGATCTTCTCTGTCCAGCAGATCTTGCTTACCCTTCATCCTGTAACTATCGCCTTCCAGGTAATACACTTCCCCGTGGTGGATAAGTCTGTCGATCAACGCCTGGGCTAAGGAGTTGTCCCTAAGGGTTTTGCCCCACTCGTTTAAACTCTTGTTGGAAGTGATGATGGTAGACTTCTCCTCGTACCGTCCGGCAATTAGTTCGTACAGAAAAGGTCCTAGCTCCTCTTTTAACGGGAGGTAGCCGAACTCGTCCAGTATCAGTAGGTCCACCTTGAGCAAGGACTCGAGCAGCTCGTCCTTGGTATCTTTTCTTTCGGCACCTTGTAGCTCACCTGCCAACGATTGGACGTTCTTAAACAGTACCTTGAAATCGTTCTTGATCTGGGCCAGACCGATACCGACCGACAGGTGGGTCTTACCGGTCCCGGGAGGACCGATCAGTATCAGATCCTTGCCCTCGGTAACGAACCTCGGTTCTGTATATGTCTGGAACACACGCTTCTTAAGTTTTGGTCTGAAGTTGAACTCGAACTGGTTGAGCGTCTTCTCGAACGGGAAACCTGCACGGTTTTTCCTTCTTTCCAGTCTGTTCTGGTGCCTGTTGGTCACCTCTTCTTGAAGTAGTTGTTTTAAGAACTTACGGTAACCCCAGTCTTCTTCGGCAGCCTGGTCAATTCTTTGATCATATATTTCTCTGATTCTCGGTAATCTCAATTCCTTTAGCATGGCATCCATTAAGAACCACCGCCTTTTGCCAACCGTTCGTAGGCATCCATGCTACGATCAACTTCCGTTTGATCAGGTAAACCTGTTAGGTTTAGTTCCTCTTGTTGGTTTCCAGTCTGTTCTGTTTCTAATTTGTCTCCGTCCTCCAGGTAGGCCTTGA
>JAIPHJ010000049.1 GCA_021735245.1 Candidatus Bipolaricaulota bacterium | reverse complement strand
CATAAAACCCTATCGCCCGAGGATAGAGCAAACAACTTCGCAAGGAGTTAGATTTTAATCAAGGAATTAGACAACTTTCCGATTTCAAACAGACGCATGGGCGGATTTTTCAGCGTAATTGTGGAAAACTGTGTGGATAACCTGTTAAAAACCTGTAGATTAGATGGCGTTTTTTGTGGAAAAACTCTGTTGAAAAGATTTTTCCCACCTTTCCACAATGGTTTTCAAGAGTTTATTCCTCTTTTCCATATCGTTTCCACATGGTTTTACTCAACCTGTTTCATATAGCTGGATTACATTTTAATTGGTTTTCCACATAAAATGTCCTTACCTAAAACTACTACTAGTTTTTTATAATTCAATACTACTCAAGTAATAGTGTGTAATGTTTGCTCAGCAAGTTAAAACCATTGCTAGTATAGGTAAGGCTAATCCTTATGCGCAATTACTTATAGATGAGGAAAACGTTTTTGGGCCTGAAGTCTAAGTTGAAGGTCCTGTTAGAGATAAGTAACTCCAATTACATAACCAGGGAAACCTAAAATTCGGTCGGGCGCAGTGACCCTCCCTGCTGAGATGGTTGAGACTTCTGGTTTGTTTCGGTGGTTTAGCCTACTTAGTAAAAATTCGGAGCTACGGAGATATCTTACGATTCAGGAGCAAAATTTACGAGAATACAGTAGTTATTTAAAAACTTGTGTCCTTCATCAACCTTTTTTTTACAACAAAGGGTCCTAGGTTTAAACTAGCCAACTGGAGGTTTAATAACCGGCAGGGGCGAAAGTTATTGGGCTTTATGAAAAATGCTCCTAAGGTCTTTGAAAAGAAATGTATTTTTTGTTATGATAATCTTCGAGTTTTTAGCTTTAAGAGGGTAACCTGTTTGAGGGGTACGAATATGGATAAAGCTTACGATGTCATAATAATTGGTGCCGGGGTAATTGGTACTGGAATAGCTCGAGAATTATCTCGATACGAATTAGACGTAGCTGTGCTGGAAAAGGAACCCGACGTCGGGTGGGGAACGACGAAAGCAAATAGCGGAATAGTCCATGCCGGTTACGATGCTAAGCCGGGAACCGTAAAAGCCTCCTTTTCTGCTCCAGGCAACAAGCGGTATGACGAATGGGCCAAGCCTCTTTCCGTACCGTTTAAACGGATTGGATCATTTGTTTCTACAAAAGACAGGTCTCAGCTAAGTGAGCTCCAGAAGCTAAAAGAGCAGGGAAAAGAAAACGGAGTAGATCAACTGGAGGTAATCGAGGATACGGATCGAATTAGGGAACTGGAACCAAACATCTCCAACAGTGTAAAGGCGGTCCTCCACGCCCCAACAGCCGGAGTTGTTGCTCCTTACAAGCTAACTATTGCCCTTTTCGAGAACGCACGGGACAACGGTGTGACTTTCTTTTTTAATTCTCCAGTACATGGAATAGATGTTCCGGAAAGTTCTGAAGAAAATGGAAAATTTACGATCAGGTGCCCGGAGGAGGTACTCACTGCAAGCTACGTAATCAACTCGGCCGGAATTTTCTCCGGTGAAGTGGCTAACATGGTTGGCGACGAGTCGTTCTCCATTTCCCCTGCCCGGGGGGAATACTATCTGCTGGATAGCGAACTACGTGGTTACGTTAACAAAATAAACTTTCCTCTCCCCACCGATGAGAGCAAAGGTATTCTCGTCACTCCGGCAGCTGAAGGCAGTATCATATTTGGCCCAAACCACCAGCCTCTGGAAGAACCTTCGCTAGCGACCACGAGGGACGGACTGGAGGAGGTCTATCAAGGGGCAGTATCTCTGTTTCCAGATATCGATACAGACAAGATCGTCACAAATTTTGCTGGCCTGCGAGCAAAGTCAAACACTGACGATTTCGTTATAGGTGAATCCGAAGCCGTGGGGAATTTTATCAATGTTGGAGGGATACAGTCGCCAGGACTTACTGCAGCCCCGGCAATTTCCGAACACGTTGTTGAGCTTCTCGACGACCTGGGATTGAGATTCACCAAGGATCCAGAATTTGAGCCTGTTAGAGAACCTATACCACGGTTTTCCGAGATGGACCCGGATGAAATTGTAGATTACACCGCTGACCTGGAAGCGACAAAAGAAATCGTCTGCCGGTGTGAAGAGATTACCAGGGCGGAAGTTGAGGAAGCAATAGATCGTGGTGCAACTACGCTGGACGGAATCAAGTTCAGAACGAGAGCGAGAATGGGAAGCTGTCAGGGAGGATTCTGTACACCTCGGCTGGTTGAAATACTGTCGGATAAGCTGGGGGTCTCGCCTGAGGAAGTTACAAAAAAGGGAGACGACTCCTACCTGCTGGCTGAGGAAACGAAAGAGCGCTGAAACAAATGAATAAGAATATAAAACGAATAAAGAAAGATATAGTAGTTGTCGGAGGTGGCCCCGCCGGGATGGCAGCCGCAATTCGCGGTGCCGAAGAAGGCGCTGACGTTTTGCTGGTGGAAAGAGATATAGAGCTTGGCGGTATTCTCAATCAGTGCATACACAACGGGTTTGGCGTCGAAATTTACGGAGAAGAACTCACCGGTCCTGAATATGCGGAAAGATTCACCCGGAGGATTGGGGAGAACCAGGTTGATGTTAGACTGAATAGTTACGTTCTCTCTCTTCAGCCGGATAAAGTAATAACCCTGCTTACTCCGGAAGGGGTATTCAAAGTAGATTCAGAGGCTGTAGTACTTGCGACCGGGGCTAGAGAGAAATCCAGGGGAGAAATAAGGATACCGGGAGATAGGCCGTCCGGGGTTATGCCAGCCGGGACGGCACAAAAGTTCATCAATAAGAAGGGTTTCATGCCGGGCAAAAAGGTCTTCGTCCTGGGCTCGGGAGATATCGGCCTGATAATATCACGTCGGTTGACCTGGGAAGGCGCTGAAGTGGAAGGTGTGGCGGAGATAATGGATTACCCGACCGGGTTAAACAGGAACGTCGTCCAATGTTTGCATGATTACGATATCCCTCTTCATTTACAGCATACAGTAACGGATATTTACGGCACTGACAGGATGGAAGGCATAGAGCTTTCCCGGGTAGACGAGAACTTTCAACCTATAGAAGGTTCAGGGAAGGATATAGACGTGGACCTGCTTTTACTGTCTGTCGGATTGGTACCCGAGAACGATTTCTTTAAAGAAGCTGGTGTCACCCTGTCCGAAAAGACGCAAGGGCCGATTGTGGACGAATGGTTCCAGACGGACGTACCCGGAATTTTTGGCTGTGGCAATGCAGTACATATAGAAGATCTGGTGGACTGGGTTACCATGGACGGGTTCAGAGCAGGAGACGGAGCGGTAGCGTTCGCAGGAAACGGAAACTTGCCGGATCCTGATAAGGAGCTCCTGGCGGGGGGGAACGTAAATTACGTCGTGCCCCAGAAGGTCAGCGGGGAAGACGCTTTCCGGTTTGCCCTGAGGGTCGAAAAACCCATGGAGAACGTAAATATTTCGATAAAAGGGACGGATGTTTCCTACTTCAAGAAGATAGTCACTCCGGGAGAAATGGAGGTAGAACAAGTGACCGAAGGGGATCTTGGGCAACTTTCGGACCTGGATAGGATCAAGGTAGAGGTTACGAGGAGGTAACTATGCTGACGAAAGAATATACTTGTACCGCCTGTCCGAAAGGGTGTAAGATCGAAGTAGAGTACGAAGGAGAGGAAATTAAGGATATTTCCGGTTACAGCTGTATGAAGGGAAAGGAGTACGTGGAAGACGAATTTCACGATCCCAGAAGAATTCTTACTACTACGGTTAAGATAAAGCAGGCCAAGTATCCAAGGCTCCCCGTGCGGACGAATACCGGGGTGCCGAAAGACAGACTCGATTGTTGTTTGGATATGCTAATTAAAGTAGAACTGGAAGCCCCTGTAACTATTGGGGATAAGGTGGTTGAGGACGTATGCTCGACCGGAATATCCGTAGTTGCCAGTAGGTCCCTAGAAAAGAAGGATCGTTAGAAACGAGTTCATGGACCCGAGGTCTCAAAAAACCTTATCAACCAAAGCATAAGAGGTGAAAACAGTTACTGCTAAAAAATTCGTCGGAGCGATCGATCAGGGGACGACTGGTACCAGGTTCATTATTTTCGATCACGAGGGTAGGCAAATTAGCTCGGCCTACAGGGAACACGAGCAGATATATCCAGAACCGGGATGGGTTGAACACGACCCCCGGGAAATCTGGGAGAAATTGGAGGTGGTGGCCGGGGAGGCTCTGGATCAGGCAGGATTGAAGTCGAGAGACCTTGCTGCCCTGGGGATTACAAATCAAAGGGAAACAGTTTTTACCTGGGACGATGAAGGTATACCTTTGCATAACGGGATCGTCTGGCAAGACCGCCGTACTGCCGATAGGTGTGAGGAGGTAGAAGGGACCAAAATTGAACGGGTAGTTGAAGAGAGGACGGGTCTAAGACTGGACCCGTATTTTTCCGCTACCAAAATAGAATGGCTCCTGGAACACGTGGAAGGGCTGGAGGAAAAGATAGAGGAAGGAGAGGTTCATTTTGGCACGATAGAGACCTGGCTAATCTGGAAATTGACTGGCGGGAAGGCCTACGTCACGGATCATACAAATGCCTCCCGTACGATGTTATTCGACATCAAAAAGAAGAAGTGGGATCCGGAGCTACTGGATTTTTTCGGGGTATCAAGAGAATGCCTGCCTGATCCGGTGGAAAACGTAGAGGTATACGGAGATGTAAGTGGCCTGGAACCTCTGGAAGGTGTCCCTATTGGTGCCGCTCTGGGTGACCAGCAGGCGGCTTTATTCGGGCAAGGGTGCTACGAGCCTGGAGAGGGAAAAAATACTTATGGGACCGGCTCTTTCCTGTTGGTCAACATTGGGGACGAACCCATTATCGGGGACAGATTACTTACGACAATCGGGTTTTCCTCGGGCGGAGAAACAAAATACGCTCTGGAAGGTTCGATTTATTCGACCGGGGCAACTATTCAGTGGCTTCGGGACGGGCTTGGGTTGATCAAGGACGCTGTCGAATCCGAGGATCTGGCACGAAGTCTGGACGGAAATGAGGGAGTTTACCTGGTCCCTGCATTCGCAGGCCTTGGAGCGCCCCATTGGGACTCCAACGCCAGAGGTACAATTGTTGGGTTGACTAGAGGAAGTGACGAAAGACACCTGGCAAGAGCTGGGTTGGAATCGATTGCCTACCAGGTGGAGGACGTGCTTCGAGTCATGAAGGAGGAAACGGGTCGAGAACTTGCAGAACTTAGAGTTGATGGAGGAGCAGCCGAGAACGACTTTCTCTGTCAGTTCCAGAGCGATATTTCTTCTATACCCGTGGTAAGAACTGGAATCTTTGAATCCTCTGCCCTTGGTGCAGCTTATGGAGCTGGGTTGGCGGTAGGATTATGGGATGACCTGAAGGAACTTGGTAAGTTAATCAAAACGGGGAATAACCAGAGGTTCGATCCGGATATGGAACCCAATCAAAGAAGTGAGTTATACGGACAGTGGAAGGAAGCAGTAAAAAGGGCGAAAAACTGGAATATATGAACGTACTCTGTTCATTTTTTATGATTAGTTTCATATCCCTTGACCTAGTCTTTCTCTCTTGTTATATTATATTTGGTTTTTGATTGGTATTGTTAAGCCAGTAATTGGAGGTGATAGAGGGGAGTGATTGTGGATCGAAGTTTTCTTTTAGCAGGCAAAATCAAAAATAATAAGGAGGGATTATCGTGAAACGTTTTCTTGGTCTTTCAATAGTCTTGATTTTGATATTATCTTTAGCTGGACCTTTGACTGTGGCAGAAGATCTCCAGCGATACAAAGATGTAGAAGGGACTGTTAAATTGGATTTTTATTTTGTTGTAGGAGTAGCCGGTCCTTTAGCTACCGTAATGGATAATATGGTGGAACAATTCAACGAAGAGCATCCCAACATCAAAGTAAACCCGGTCTATTGTGGGAATTACAATGATACGATGGCTAAGGTACAGTCCGCTATATTAAGTGGGAATCCACCAGAAGTCTTTGTGGTAGAGATATCGGAATTATATACTCTATTGGGGATAGATGGAATCATTCCCCTGGATAAGTATATTGAAAAAGAAGGTGGAGAGGAATTTACCAGTCAGTATTTCCAAGCTTTGTACGGAAATGCGAAAGCCAAAGGACACATTTGGGGACAACCATTTCAGAGAAGTACACCGATTCTGTACTACAATAAAGATCTCTTTGCAAAAAATGCTGAAGAACTCCGAGCGGTTGGTCTTGACCCCAATAGGGCTCCAAGAACCTGGTTTGAGTTGGAGAGGTACGCCGAGATACTCACGGAGAGGAAGAATGGAAAGACGAAAACTTGGGGATTAATTCTACCTGGAGGGTGGAACGATTGGATCTTTGAAGGGTTTACTTATCAGAATGGCCTCCCTACCTTAATTGAAGATGGAGAAGTTTCTCATTTTGATTCTTTAAAGGTCCGGCAGGCTCTAAAGTTCTGGTATAAGTTGACTAATGAGATTAAAGCGAGTCCGCCGTTGAAGCCCTGGACGGAGACACCTATGGCCTTTAATGCTGGTAATGTTGGAATGATGTACTACTCAACTGGTGGATTACCTCTAGTCCGGAAACAATCGGACTTCGACTTTGGAGTTGCGTTTCAGCCTATGCACGTGGAATACGGCGTGCCGGTCGGGGGAGGAGACTTCCATATCTCGAAAGGGATTTCTCCAGAGAAACAGGATGCTGCCTGGGAATTTATAAAATTTATGACTTCTCCGGAAATGGCAGCTTATTGGAGCCGTGAATCTGGCTATATTTGTATTAATAAGAAGGGACTGGAATTGCCTGAGATGCAGGAATACTTGGAGAAGTACCCCAATGCCTCAGTTGCTGCGGACCAATTACAAGTTGCTCACTCAAAAATCATGGCTCCTGGTTTCCAGGAGATCCGTAAGACATTTGTTGCTAACCTTGACAAGCTGATGCAAGGTAAGCAAGGACCGATCGAAACGCAGAAGAAGTTACACAAAGAAGTTCAAAATATACTTGACCAGTATTAAAAATGTAAAAACTCTATCATTACGGCTCGGCGGTTTTTCTCGCCGAGCCGTAATTTTGTCTTAATGAGGAATTCACAATGTTATCCGTCCTAAAGCCTGGAAAAAATAAGTTTTTGACCATTGTTTTATTTCTACTGCCTTCGCTTGCGTTTTTAGGACTTTTTACTTATTACCCGATTATTTCCTCTTTCCATCTTAGTTTTTTCAGGAGTGATCCCTTTACACCAAAACCCATTTTTGTTGGGTTCCAGAATTACATTGAATTTTTTCACAATCCGGTGTTTTGGCAGGTCATAACGAATAATGTCATATTTGCGGTTGCGACTATTATCCCAACCATGTTGTTGGCTCTTTTTTTTGCAATTTTGATCGATGAAGTGGTTGTTAAATCTTTCTTTCGAGGAGCCTTATTTTTGCCAAAAGTTGTACCATATGCTGCACTTGCAATGATATGGGTGTTTTTATATGAACCTAGCATTGGACCTATTAACAGGTTTTTAGACTTGTTAGGTTTACCTTCTATTGGCTGGCTTGGAAGTTCCGAATACTCCTTACTTGCAATTATTATTACGATGATCTGGAGAAACTTTGGCTATTATATGCTTATCTATCTTGCGGGACTTCAGAACATTTCTCGAGATCTTTATGATTCCGCAAGAGTTGATGGGGCCTCCTGGTGGAAACGACACCTTCACGTAACAATACCTCTGCTGGGGCCTTCTACGCTTTTTGTGTTTGTTGTTTCGATTATTCAGTCTTTTAAGGCATTTACCCAAGTGCAGCTCATGACTCGTGGAGGTCCGGGATATAGTTCTAGTATATTAATCTATTATACGTACGAATTTGCATTCAAATTCTGGAAAATGGGAAAGGCCTCCACCCTAACTTCAATTATGATTCTTATGCTTATTTTTCTTGTTATCCTTGCGTTTGGAATTTATGGCAGGCGGATTACTTACGAGATGAGATAAAGGTGATGGTTAATGTTAACGCGTGCGGGTAAATGGGTTAAATACACTATTTTGACAGTTAGTTCGTTAATAACTCTTGTACCCTTCTACTTTACTATAATTATGGCTTTTAAGGCACCCAAGCAGATATTATCTGGACGCTACTTGCTTCCTCCGCTGCATCCCACCGTAGATAATTTTCTCAGAGTTTTCGGAGCTGCTCCTTTCCTGACTTACCTTTTAAATACTGTGTTAGTGGTAACGGGAATTCTCCTTCTTCAATTGCTGGTCATAATACCGGCAGCCTATGTATTTGCTCGAATAGATTTCCCTTTTTCGGGTGCTGTTTTCGGATTATACGTCATACAGATTATGTTGCCTCTTCAAGCGTTGATAGTGCCGAATTATAGAGTGATTAACACTCTGGGTTTAGTAAACACAAGATTGGCGTTAATATTACCGTTTGTTGGAAGTGGGTATTGTGCTTTCCTTCTTCGGCAGACGTTTAAACAAGTCCCGCAATCATTGGTTGATTCAGCGATAATCGACGGGTGTAATCATTTTGGGCTTATCCGCCATATATTCTTACCTTTGGCCAAGCCTACGATTGCTGTATTTTCGCTTATTAGTGTGGCTACTCATTGGAATGACTACCTCTGGCCGTTAATTATCACTGATAATGATAGTGTTCGCACTCTGACGATTGGTTTGGGGATGTTTGTTCAACATCAATCAGGGGCTGATTGGGGATTGTTAATGGCAGGGACATTATTTATAACCGGTCCATTGGTTCTCTTATTCCTTTTTGTTCAGAGATCTTTTATCGAAAGCTTCATGAGTTCTGGAATCAAGGGTTAGTCAAAAAGCGGCGGACCTTCATGAGTTTAAGATTGAGTCCAGTCGCTTCAATCTAAGACCTAAGTTCAGTTGTAATATTCTTTTGAAAATTGGGAATTGTTAATATGAAAAACGGTTTTATTTTTGATTTAGATGGAACTGTTTATCGTGGTGACAAATTAATGCCGGGAGCTAGGAGTGTCATTACCAACCTCGATATTCAGGGTTTTGGGGTCGTGTTCCTTTCTAACAAACCACTCCATTCTAGACAGTATTATGCAGATACCTTGGACCAACTTGGTATTCCCGTTGACGTAAATCAAATTGTTACCTCGTCTTACGTGATGGGATATCATTTATCAGAAACTGATAAAGGAGCAACTGTATACCCCGTAGGAGAGAAACCTTTGGTGCGGGAACTTAAAGGGGCTGGGATGGAAATTTCCGAAGATCCAGAGGAGATAGATTACGTGGTTGCAAGTTTTGATAGAGACTTTCATTACGAAAAGCTGAACATAGCTTTTCAGGCGATAAAGAACGGCGCTCGTTTTATTGCTACGAATCCAGACAGAACGTGCCCTGTGGAGGATGGAGAGGTTCCGGATGCCGCGGGAATGATTGGGGCTATAGAAGGGGTGACGGGCAAGAAAGTCGAGCTTATAGCCGGTAAACCCTCTGAGCTAATGGTCAAAGCAGCTCTCGACCGACTGGAATTAACACCTGAGGACTGTCTGTTAGTTGGGGATCGCCTTGAAACAGATATCAAGATGGGGAACGATCACGGTATCTCCACCGCCCTCGTGTTAACCGGGGTTACGAGCCAGGAG
>JAIPHJ010000017.1 GCA_021735245.1 Candidatus Bipolaricaulota bacterium | reverse complement strand
GTCCCTCTTCCAGGGCTTTCAACCAGCACCCAGTTTGATATCGATTACCGGACGGTGAAAAATACTTTCACCAAAAAACCTCGTCTGTAAACTGGTTTCATTTTTGAAGTCCATATTAAACTGGGTGCTGGACCAACTCTTGGTTATCAAATAAGTTTTTCGGTTAACTCTTCCCTGTTAATTTAACAAATCAAAACCGCACAATTTTGGTCGTAGCAATTTTGGATAGGAAACCTTTAAGTTTTCCCGCCCCGTGAAGGTCTAAGACCTCTATATCTATTACGATGAAAACCACCTTACCCGATGATCTGGGTGTAGCGGAATGCTTTAGCCTTCCACGACTTTTATACTAATAAAAGCTGCTAGCCTTTGACCGAACCCGCGAGCAAACCCCTGATGAAGTAACGTCCCATCAGTATATAGATAATCAAAACCGGAAAAGCAGCCAGAAGCGACCCGGCCATCGGTAAGTTCCAGCTTACTGCCTGTCCCCCGGCCAGCTGGGCCAGACCGACGGTTATCGGGTTGGCGGAGTGTCTGGTCAGGGTGATTCCCCACAGGAATTCGTTCCAGATCTGGGTAAACTGCCATATTACTACTACGACAAACCCTGGAGCCGAAAGCGGAAGTATTATTCGCCGGTATATTCCGAAGAATCCCGCCCCGTCCATTTGAGCAGACTCGATCATCGATTCCGGTATCCGGGCGTAGAAGTTCCGAAATATCAGGGAAGTTATCGGTATTCCGTAGACTATATGGGCAAGAGCAAGTCCCGGTATTCCTCCGTAAAGTCCTAGCTGTCTCAGGACCCGGAACAGTGGGATAAGGATAATCTGATAAGGAATAAACATGCCGAATAATACCAGAGTAAAGATGAGTTCGTTGCCGGGGAGTTCCCATTTAGAAAACACGTAACCATTCAAAGATCCTATAATTGCGGAGATTATTGTAGCGGAAACAGCAAGATAGAGGCTGTTCATAAAGTTGGGACCAAGCGTATTGTATGCCTCGACGAAGCTGCCCCAGTTTATATTTCCCGGTGGCTGCCAGGCGGTGGCCAGGCTTATATTTACCGGGTGTTTAAGAGCCGTGATTATCGTCATGTAGATTGGCATCAGATACAGGAGGGAAAAGAGAAAGAGAGCCAAGTATACTACCAGTTTACCCCAGTCTAGTTTCTTTAACATTTATACCCTCCTCTCCCTGTACGCGCTGACGAGGTAAGGTACGATAAATACCGCGACCATAACGAACAGGACGACCGCAATTGCCGCTCCTTTGGCGAAATTGTTAGCTCGGAAGGTGGTCAGGTACATCAAAACGGCGGGGTGACTGGTTGCCGCGTTATCGGGCCCGGTCATGGCGAAGATTAAGGCAAACATCTTCAGCGAAATATGGGCCAGTATAATGATAGCGCTCATCGTCATCGGTTTAAGAATCGGTATCGCCACGTTGAGGTAGTACTGGAACTGGTTCGCGCCGTCCAGGCGGGCAGCTTCCCTCAAGTCCTCGGATATCCCCCGAAGGCCAGCGAGGTATAGCGCCATGGTATAGCCGGAATACTGCCAGATAGCGGTTATTATTATACCTATCGTGGCCAGATTGAAGCCGTGCTGCTCGGGCGTTGGGAGGATTGCCGGGGTAAATCTGGCGCCCCAGAGCGCCCAGAGAAAAAGTATCCCGGTCGGGGCTAGACTAAGTAACCCTTTCCTCTTCGATCCACTTCTCCATTGCCGAAAAGCAATATAGAAAAAGACCATCCCGACGACTATTGCCGTGATTTGCGGCAGGTTTTGCCAGTTGAAGTTCAGAATGGATTGTCTGCTGTTCAACCATCGGAAACCAATTGCGGGAAGGCCGGCCATTGTCGGTAACCTGTTGATTCCACCTCTTGGAGCGAGGAGCCAACGCCAGATGGTTCCCGTAACGATAAAGGAAAGAGACATGGGGTAAAGGAATATCGTTCTGAATACGCTCTCCCCTTTCGGCCCCCTGTCCAGCAATATGGCCAGAATTAGCCCGATACCAAGTGCACCGGAAACCAGGAACAGAGTATAGAAGACGGCATTTACCAGATCCTGCCTGAATCTCGAATTCAGAAACCCGGAGAACAAGTCTCCGTAGTTTTTAAATCCGATTAAGTTTATTTCCGGGTTCTTCGCTAGAGCTGCACCTTGTCCCCAGTCAGTCAGAGATACGTATACGGTCTGACCTATGAAACCGTAGACGAAAATACCAATTAGGACCAAGGAGGGCAGAAGGATCAGCAGGGCGATAATCTTGTCACTTTTGAACTGCATTAATCAACACCCTTATAAAAGGAAAAGGAAGCCCGAGGACCTCCCCGGGCTTCCGGTGAAAACAGTTTTATTGAATGCCGTTCTGTTTGGCAATTGCCTGGGCTGCAGTAGCTGCCTTTTCCGGGTTTCTGCTGTTCAGGAAAATTTCCATAACATCGGCAAAGCTATTCATGAACCCTTCGTTTGCGACTGCGCCGTGAGCCAAACTACCGACCAATCTATCGGAACTGAAGTCCTCTGCCGCCGACTGCGAGTAGACGTTGTACTTGGAAAGGTCACTGTCCAGTCTCGGCGAGATCGAGCCCTTGAGAGGGTTGAACGTATCCGATCCTTCTTTCGACCCCAGCAGTTTCAGGAAAGCCATCGTATTTTCCCTGTTCGGAGCTCCTTTGGGCAGGCCGAACGAATCGGAGAGGAGCATGAAGACTCCGTCCGTACCCGGTGAAGGCGCCCAGCCAAATTCTTCCTTTGGTTCGAGTTCCAGGACGGTGGACATGTAACCGGCGGCCCAGTCTCCCATTACGTTGAATGCCGCGTCTCCTTCCACTACCAGATCCGTAGCCTGTTGCCAGGAGAGCGAAGAATAATCATCGTTTACATATTCCAGGATCTTGTCCAGTTTTTCCCAGACGGCAATTCCTTCTTCGCTGTCGAATGCCAGTTCGCCTTCCCAGAGAGCCTCCCATTTGTCCGGGCCGAGGACGTCTAACGCGACCGATTCCCACAGGTGATTGACGGTCCAGTTAGTCCCCAGGGCCAGCGGGGTTACTCCCTTATCTTCAAGTTTGGGCGCGATTTCCAGAAATTCGTCCCAGTTGCTTGGAACTTCCACTCCCCACTTGTCCAAATTATCTGGCACGTACCACATTACGTTCGACCGGTGAATTGTAATAGGTACGGACCAGATTCCTTCTTCCGTGCTGATAAGATCTATCAGTTCGTCGGGAAAAGCGTCCATCCAGCCCTGTTCTTTGTAGAGCGAGGTGAGATCTTCCATCCTCTCAGCTGTGACCCAGGTACCTATAAGTTCCTGGCCTGCGTGAACCTGAAAGCTGTCCGGGGGGTTCCCGCCCAGCATCCGAGTTTTGAGGACGGCCTTCGCGTTTACTCCCGATCCCCCGGTCACGGTTGCGTTTATGACTTCTACGTTAGGATGCATTTCTTCATAGAGGTCAATTAAAGCCTGGAGTGCGGGTCCTTCGTTTCCTGCCCACCAGGAGAAAATTTCCAGTTCACCCGATAGTTCGTCTTCGTGTGAGGCCGCGGCCACCGAAAGTGAAGTGCCCAGTAAACCAACTACCAGAATTGAGATTACTACTAAAATTATAGTTTTACGATTTAACATATTTCCCCTCCTCTTATTGGGAAATTATTGGTAAAGAGACCAACTTCTCTCTAAACTTCTCACCTCCCGGATCTAGGATTTATAATTTTCCATCAATACGGAGAAATTGCTGGGGTCGAGCAAAAGGTTATTAAAGTGATTTATTACCGCACCCCTGGTAGCTGACCGGTCCCTGTCCAGTGGTTCTTTAATTCGTATATTTTCCAGACCCATGGATTGCCCCAGTGTCGAGGTAAAAGACTCCAGTTCCGTTATTACTTCGTCCGTTATTTCGGGGAAAGCCTCCAGGTCGACTATTATCAGAGAAGGGCTGAAGACGAACACGAGATCTTTTATCTTTTGCTGAATAGCTCTGCTGATGGAATCAGGAACCGATAAACCGCCGTTTTCTTCCAGTCTGGCGTTGACGAAACTTTCCAGACAGTTGTCGTTCCCGCAGTTAGTTGGCGGGAGTTCCGCGTCCGCATCCTCCGACCTTATAGACATGTGACCAAATTCGCCCGCACTGCCTCCCGCGCCGTGGCATATGTCCCCTCCAATCGCTATACTGCCGCCTATTCTGATTATTGGCTTTCTCTTTCCGCTTAACCTGGCTCCAAAGTAAATTGCCACGTGACCCTCATCGTTTATTGGGCCTATTCGATCCAGTTCGGAAAGCAATTGAAGGTCTACGTCGTTTCCAAAGCTGGTGGGTATTCCCAGTTTTTTCTCGAGCGGATTTTTCAGCTCGATATCGCTGAAGCTTACAAACCTGCTAAAAGGTCGAAACTTTCCGTCTTTAACTATACCGGAAGTCGCTATTCCTGCGCCGACAATCGAGTTCTCGGCCATTTCTTCGTGATAAACGAGGTCTTTGAACTCTCGAGATAACTTTTCGGTGATGTAGGCTGCGGGATTCTTCTGAAGGTCGTCCATTTCCATGTAACTACCTTTGGTCGCTATCATCCTTCGGGAGAGGTCGTAGACCGCCAGTCTCAGGTCGGGGATTTCCAGATCTACTCCCAGGCAGTATATTGAATTGTTGTTAAGTCCGTATTTTTTGGGTTTACGACCCGTGGGTATATCTTTTCTGCCTTTTTCAGTTATCAGCTTTCTCGCACTAAGACCCGATAGAGCTTTGGTAACCGTGGGCGTGCTGAGGCCGGTGCTTTTGGTAAGTTCCTTTTTTGTCATCGCCGAACCGAGGTAAAGCTCTCTGAAGACGCTCAGCTGATTCAGGAGCTTGCTGCGTCGTTGACTGTTGATCATATCTCCCGGTGCAGAAAATTATTAAATCTTTTTTGAAAAGTCGGAGATAAACTAAAATTTAAATATCTTCATCTTCTTCTATCTTCATTTTATCGGGAAACTAAGTTTTGTCAAGCTGTTAGGAAAAGCCTTAGTAAAACTTCTTTTTCCCCGGGATGATCCAGGCTTCCAGAAATGGTTCTTCAATTATTAGGTTGAACCAGGGGAGTTGGAGAGAAAATTTGGCAAATGGTTTTAACTATGCTATAATGATTTGAGAAAGTGAACATGTCCACAAGAGGTTAACCGGATGACGTTTTCGATTTCGATATTTTACTTTGATTGTCCTAGATTGTCCGGATCGCGGGATATTTTCCCTTGAACTGCGTAGGGGGGGACCAATGGAAATTTACAGTCTTTCCGAATGGGATCTGAAAAAGTTAGTCAACAATTTATCTGAGAACAATTACATCTTTCTTCCGGTTTTTTGTCAGCAACGGGAGGGGCCAGGGAGCCGATGGGAGTTCGTTCGCTGGGATCCCCAAACAACCCATTTTCAGTTGAATTGCCGGAGAACCGACGCTCTCTGTTACGATTTCTTCTTTCCCCCAAATAACATTCTCCATACTTTCCCTGAAGGCCAGCCCGGAGAAGAAGGAAAAAGTTTAGCACTGCTGGGTTACAAGTCGTGCGATATAAATGCCCTGGAAATACTCGACAGAGCCTTTGAACAGGGTAAATTTTCTTATCCTTTTTACAAAAAAAGGAGAGAGGAAACGACAATCATTTCGTGCGACTGTCTGGAGATCGCCGATCCCTGTTTCTGCAGTAAAGTCGGAGGGCAGCCCTATCCGGAGTCCGGCTTCGATTTGAACGTTTCTATGTTGCCTCATTACGGTGATATGCTGATAGAGGTAGGCGAGGATTCCCGGAAGGGTCACGAAATAGTAGATCGTTACGATTACCTATTTACCGAAGCTACGGAGAAACAGATTGAGATAAGGGAGGACCACAGGGAAAAGATGGTGAAGAAGATTGAAGACAAGAACTCCTATTTCGAAGTCGAACCCGAGGTCGGAGAAGTTCCACGCGACGCTTCGTTCTGGGAAAAGTACTCCACTAAGAACCGTTACTGTACGGCTTATACTCTTGCCTGCCCTACCTCCTTTACCCTGCACAATATTAAGGAAGAAGGCGACAGAGGATCTGTAAGGGACAAGGTCTGGGACTCCAGCACTCTGAAGGATATTCACCAGGAACTCCACTCGGACGACCCGACCGATAGTCGAATGAAGGAAATGTTTTACGATAAATTCCAGAGAGCTTACGAGGAGTTCGGCAACTACGGTTGTTCGGGGTGCGGACTATGCATATCCGCAGCCGGCGGTGAGCTGGATATCAGGGACATCATCGCTGACGCCTCGAACTACGTTAGAAGAGGTTAGTGGTCGGTGTAAAAAGCCGCGGAGCATGAATATATAAGGGTACTAAGTTAGACGCCGGGGATCCAAACCCCGGCTTTAGTGTTTAAGTAAATTTGCCGGGAGGCCAGGGATAGTCTGATACTCATTCTCCCCTCGAATAAAGCAGGCCGGGTCCCTTGACGGCCGGTCGGTTAAAATTTCATCCAACTGGGCGCGGGGACCCCTTCTGCTATAGTAAGTAACTCCATCATAGCAGCCCGGGCTCCCACGCCCGGGCGGTAGGTGTCTTCCTCAACCTTAACATTCTCGATAGCCGGATCTTTCTAGATCCGGTGGGATGGTTGGTAAAAATGTAGAACTTTCTTCTTTGGTAAATTCCACGTAGATCCTACCAAAGTAAATAACTGAACACTTCAACCTCAGTGTACACCGGGGGTAGAAACCACCGGCTATCGGGGTTATCGAGGCGGTAGGTTAGTCTTTAGCCCTCTCACTGTACTAACGGGGGCGCGGGGACCCTCTCTGCTTGATAAGTTGGGAGATCCAGCTCCCAACTCCGGCCGATGCACTCACCCTAATTAACCCAGAACTCGGAACTATTAAACCCGGAAATAACCACAGCGGGCCGGGCCCTCGCCCTAACAACCTCCCTCCTCTTTTAAATCCACCTCCCTTCCGCTATCATAGCTGGGCATTCGGGGTGATGAACAGATGATAGGTAAAGTCGGTCCAGAAGGACTCGACCAGTACGTATTCAACAGGTTAGGAGCAGTGGACGAGTCCGTGATGGTCGGTCCCGCCTACGGGGAGGATACGGCGGCAATTGATCTCGGGGATCGGGTTCTGGTTGTCAATTCTGATCCGATAATCTACGCCGCCGATCGAATAGGGACGCTGGGCGTGAACATAGCCGCCAACGACCTGGCCGCTTCGGGGGCCGAGCCAGGATGGATGATGGTTACCTACCTTTTCCCGGACAGCGACGAGAACTATCTCGATAAGATAACCAGGCAGTTGGACGCTGCCTCGAAGGATTTAGGAATAGCGATAGTCGGTGGCCACTCGGAATACATTTCCGGTATCGACAGACCCTTCCTTTCCCTTACCTGTTTTGGTCTTACGGATAGATATATTCCTACCGGAGGAGTCCGGCCCGGAGATAAGTTAATTCTGACGAAAGGAGCAGGTATAGAGGCCACGGGCATCCTCGCAACCGATTTTCGAAGCGAGCTTGAAGGAAAAGTACCGGATGAAGTCCTGAAAAAGGGGGCCGACAAGCTGAACCAGTTGAGCGTCCTTCCCGAGGGATTACTGTTGAATGAGTTCGCCACCGCTATGCACGATCCCACGGAAGGAGGAGTATTGGCCGGGTTATTTGAGATGGCTTCGGCTTCCGGCCTGGCTCTCGAGGTTGACCGTGAAGCGATCGTCGTAAATTCCGACACCCAAAGAATTTGTGAAGCCGCGGGAGTGGACCCGTTGAAGGTATTCGGCTCGGGGGCGTTAATCGCGAGCGTCCCGGCGGAAGAGGTTCAGGAGGCACTCGAGCTGGTCAGGAATCGCGGGATCAAGGCGTCGGTAATTGGAGAAGCCAGGGCTTCGGACGTGACAGGGTTAAAGGTTGGCCGCGAGACGGTTGAGGAGACCATCAGGGATCAATTATACGAGCTCTGGGACTGAAGGCATTTCCGTGCATCTCCCGGAACTGTCACGGTCGGAGGGAAAAACGGCTACTCCGTTAGTTCGAGCAGGTAATCAACCAGTTCGTCGAAACTTCCGAATCCTTCTCCGTTTCTGGTAAGGTGAAGGAACTCCATTCCCGTGTTTTCAGCGAACATTCTGTCGACTTCCCTGTCCCCGACGTACCAGAACTTCCCGTCTCCGGTTTCCTTCTTAAGCCTATGGAACAGGTGAGGGTCGGGTTTGATTTCACCTAAAGATTCTAAATCGGAATCCCGACCGACCCAGGTCTCGAAAAGGTCTTCGAGGTCGTAAGCTTTAACGAAGCGATCGACCACTTCGCCGGGCGAGTTGCTTATCACGCCGAGCGAGTATAAGGGACGGAGCCTGTCCAGGCTGCTCACGTCGGAAAATGGTCGAAGTTCACCCCTGTCGATCATCTCCAGCTTTTCCGCTACGTAATGTTTATCCCTTATTTCCCAGACTTTGTCCGGAGAAAAAGGGAAATCTTTCACGGCAGTTTCGAAATACTGGAGGTCGCCAGGATAAAGTCTTTCTATGTTTTTCCGGGTTATCAGAACGTCCATCTCTTCCAGAGCTCTTTTCATGGCCCGGTCCAGCCAGTCCAGGTTGGTTTCAGAATCGAGAAGGACTCCGTCGAGGTCAAAAATTACGTTGCGGTTCATATTTTCTATATGAGGGTAACCCCTGCGGTCTTTCAGTACAACGGTACTATAAGGGTCGACCCGTTTCTCAATAGCAGACCGGGTTCCTGTGCCCGGTCGATTTGTTGCTATAGCGACCAACGGAGCACAGGGACTCTCTGTGCTTGGTCCGGTTAGCGGTAATAGCCGAAGTCCAGCACGCAACAGAGATGAAAAACCTTACCGCTTCGTTACCATGTATAATTTCTCAAACCATTAGTTTTCTTTAGAGGGTGCTGGGCTCTGTTGAGTGCTGGAAGCCCGGGCTCCCGTGCCGGGGTGGTACGCCCGGTTACGGACCGGTTCGCGGTAAATGTGACTTCCCTGCTTTTTGCTTTTGATTGTTTCCGACTCACCAGTTAAGCTTACTTGGACTTACGTATGCTTTCGATAATTCCGGAATTCAGAAATTATAAAGGGGTATAATGACGGCTAATAATAAAGAATTATTAATTTTTGGGCTTGACGGAGCGACGTTCGACCTTCTGGATCCCTGGTTCGATCAGGGAGAATTGCCCTTCCTGGAAAAGATTGTCAGCGAGGGCGTGCGGGGTGAAATGACCAGCACCATTCCCCCACTGACCGGACCAGCCTGGTCTACTTTTCAGACAGGAGTTAACCCGGGAAAACACGGTGTATTTGACTGGGGAAGTTCGGGAGAAGAAACGTACGGAGAAGGAATGGTGGACTCCACTTCGATCGAGACAAAAACTCTCTGGGAAATAGCCAGCGAGGCAGGCAAAAAAGTTGGCGTCATCGGCGTTCCGGTTACCTATCCTCCCAGGAAAGTTAACGGTTTCATGACATCGGGGGTATTAACGCCTAAGGAGGCCGAGGACTACGTCTATCCGCCGAGCCTAAAGGATGAGATCGAAAAAGTAGTGGGAAACTACAGGTTTGCCCCGACCCACGCGGAAATGGCTATAAATAACAAGCAGTGGGTTGAGGAGTTAAAGGATTCGATCACGAACAAAGAAGAAGTTGCCCATCACCTGCTTTCGACTCAGGAATGGGACGTTTCCATGGTATACTTTATGGAAACCGATACGGTGAAACATCACCTTTTTCACCAGAATTCTCCCCTGGGTAACGACGGCGTCACAGTGGACGAAGATCCTGTTCTGGAAGTATATAAGAGGGTTGAGGAAGCGGTTAAAAATATCTACGAATCGACTGCCAGTGAGGATACTCACGTGATGATGGTGTCGGATCACGGATTTGGACCCCTGAAATGGATCTTTAACGTAAATAGCTGGCTGGTCCAGAAAGGTTACATGAAATTGAAAGACTCGGCCGGTGTAAGGATAAAACGGGCGGCTTCGAAGCTCGGTTTGAATCAGAAGAACCTCTACAAAATCGGGGACCTCCTGGGACCGCTGGCAAAAGGAAACGAGTGGGAGATGGAGGGGTTTAACGATATTTTGGGCAGGATGTTCTTATCGCTGAACGACGTCGACTGGGAAAATACTAAGGCCTATTCCCGGGGCGGAGTTACCGGGGCTATCAGGTTAAACATAAAGGGACGCGAAAAGCACGGCTGTATTAACCCGGAAGATGCGGCCAACCTACGCGACGAGCTGGTGAGGGACTTGAAGGACCTCCAGAACCCCTATACCGGTGAGAGCGTCATAGCCGAGGTCATGAAGAATGAGGAGGTCTACGACGGACCGAGATCTTTTCGGGGTCCGGATATCCTGTTCCTGACCAAGGACCTGGAGACCGATACGGGCGGTCTGACGGTATTTAAAACAATGGACAGGATAATACCCTCGTTCGCCATTACCGGTACCCACAGGATGAACGGCATGTTCGCGGCTTATGGTCCAAAGTACGGTCGAAGGTCAAGGATAGAGGGAATGAAAATTTCTGACCCGGCTCCCATATTGCTCCATACTCTGGGGCTGAAGATTCCCTCCTATATAGACGGTTCTCCGAGGCGGGAGGTCTTCTCCGAGGAGTTCTGGGGGGAGCACCGGCCAGAATTCTCGGAAGTGAACCTCAACGGATCGGGGGGAGAAATGTCGAGTGACAATCACGACGAGGAGATAGTGGAGCGGTTGAAGGGTCTGGGATATCTGGCTTGAACCTCGATATTTAACCTCTCTGTGAAGACAAAGGTACTCGCTTACCTTCTGGATTATCAGATTGATATGTATTTTCCAATCTAATATTATTTTTCGGATTTTCATACTTGGACCTAGTTTGAGTGGTTTTATTACTTCAGTTTGATATAGCATGGTTATCCGGAAAAGTATTTGACAGGCGAGTATTGGTCCAGCACTTAGTTGAGATGGGTTGCCTGGATCGTAGATTCATACGGTAAAGGCGTAAGGCAGCCTAAGTTAATATAGTTTGCTTTGTCATAACCAAGTAACTATTCTCAACTAAGTGCCGGGTGGAAGTTTCGGGAGAGTAGGTTTTATTTAACTTTTAAACGTGATCCACTGGTTGAGGCAATTAAAAATTCGGAAGAGTAGAAGTTTTATTTTGTATTCTGTTTTACGAGTTGGTTTAAACTAAGAAAGTCGGGAAACTTAGGTTGGAGGTAGTTATGCCGACATACGGTGATTTAAGCGAGGACCCCCTCGAGCGCGAACGGGACGTGATGGATTTCTGGGAAGAGGAAGAGGTCTTTCGGCGGAGCCTGGAAGGGACCGAGGAAAACGAGGAATGGGTATTCTACGAAGGTCCTCCGACGGCAAACGGAAAGCCCCATTTTGGCCACCTGATGGCCCGGGTTTACAAGGACCTCTTTCCCCGCTACAAGACGATGCAGGGGTATCACGTAGAGCGGAAGGGTGGCTGGGATACCCACGGTCTCCCGGTGGAGCTCGAGGTTGAGAAGGAACTGGGCCTGGAAAACAAGGAAGAGATAGAGGAGTACGGAATAGAAAACTTCGTCGAGAAGTGCAAGGAGAGCGTCTGGGAATACAAACAGGAATGGGAGAGGATGATCGAGCGCATGGGGTTTTGGATAGACCTCGACGATCCCTATATTACCTACGAAAACGAATACATCGAGACCCTGTGGTGGGAACTAAAGAACATCTGGGAGCAGGACCTGCTATACAAAGGACATAAAGTTTTACCTTACTGTCCCCGATGCGGAACGGGGCTCTCCTCGCACGAAGTAGCTCAGGGTTACGAACTGACGGAAGACCCTTCCATCTTCGTAAAGTTTCCGGTAGAGGGGGAAGAGGGCCTTAGCCTTCTTGCCTGGACGACGACGCCGTGGACCATCCCATCCAATACCGCACTGGCCGTGAGCGACGAACTCTGGTACGCAAAGGTGGAATTAGAGGGAGAGAAGGTGATAATGGCCAAAGCCCTGCTGGATAAGGTCCTCGGGCCCGATTACGAGATGATAGAGGAGTTCAGCGGGGAGGAGCTTATCGGAATGAGTTACGAGCCTCCCTACAGGCTCTCCGACGACGAAGGTGCCTATCGCGTTCACAATGCGGACTTCGTTACGCTGGACGAGGGAACGGGAATCGTTCACGTCGCCCCTTCGTTTGGTGAAGAAGACGCAGAACTGGGCGAGAAAGAAGGGATACCATTTGTTCAGCCCCTCAACTTAAACGGGGAATTTACTTCGGAATTTCCCCTATCGGAGGGAGATTTTGTCAAGGACGCGGACGACGATATAGTGGAGGATCTCGAGGAAAAAGGCTACCTCCTCAAGCATTCCAGTTACGAGCACGAGTACCCGTTCTGCTGGCGCTGCGATACGCCACTTCTCTACTTCGCACTGGACTCCTGGTACATTGAAACGACCGAAAGAAAGGAAGAGATAGTAGAAAACAATCAGCAGATAAACTGGTACCCCGAACACATGCGGGACGGACGGTTCGGTGACTTCCTGGACAATATGAAGGACTGGGCGCTGAGCCGGGACCGTTACTGGGGTACCCCGCTCAACATCTGGACGTGTGACGATTGCGGGCACGAGCTGTCGATCGGCAGCAGAAAGGAGCTGATCGAGCACGCGGAGGACAAAGAGCTGGCCGAGGAAGTGGAACTACATCGACCGTTCATAGACGAGGTCAAGCTGACCTGTCCGAACTGCGACGGGGAGATGGACCGGGTCGAGCACGTGCTCGATACGTGGTTTGACTCGGGTTCCATGCATACGGCCCAGCTTCATTACCCCTTCGAGAACCAGGAGGACTTTCAGCGGTTGTTTCCGGCCGACTTCATCTGTGAGGGTCAGGATCAAACCAGGGGTTGGTTCTACACCCTGCTGGTGACCAGTACGTTGCTCCACGGCCAGTCGTCGTTCAAGAACGTTCTGGTTACCGGCTACGGACTTGACTCGGAAGGCAAAGCTATGAGCAAGAGCAAGGGCAACGTGATCGATCCCTGGGAGACCATAGAAAGGTACGGTGCGGACGCGATCAGGTGGTATCTCTATTCGACCACCGCACCCTGGAAGACGCGACGCCTGGAAGAAGAAGGTCCCGGAGAAGTGCTCTACAAATTCCTCGATACGGTTCGAAATACCTACAATTTCTTTTCCCTGTACGCGGAGATAGACGAGTTCGATCCGGGTAAGGTCGAATCGGACGACCTGGACCTTTCCCTGCTGGACCGCTGGATTAATTCGAAGCTGAACCGGACCATCGGAAAAGTTACGGATTCTCTGGACGATTACGATGTTCCGTCCGCCACTTCCGCGATAGAGAATTTCGTGGACGACCTTAGCAACTGGTACGTCCGCTGTTCGAGGGACAGGTTCTGGAGCGACGAATCCGGCGAAGACAAGCTGGCGGCTCATTATACGCTGTATAGCTCGTTGCTTGCCCTCAGTAAGTTATTTGCTCCATTTACTCCGTTCCTCGCCGAGGAACTTTATCGAAATTTGAAAGCTGACGATCCTGATAGCGTGCACCTGGCCGACTGGCCCGAAGTGAATTCCGAGGAGATAGACGAGGACCTCGAAGAGCACGTGAAGGAAGTCCGCTCTCTGACGGCACTGGGTAGAAAGGCCCGAAACAAGGCCGAGATCAAGGTCAGGCAGCCGCTCAGCGAGCTGATAGTACAGCCCAAGCGGTCTTTTGACGGGATATCCGGCGAGTCCCTCGCTTTGTTAAAGGAAGAACTAAACGTGAAGGAAGTATCTTTCAGAGACGAGCTCGAGGATTACTACGTTCCCGTGGTTAGTCCGGACTTCAGCAAACTGGGACCAAAGTTCGGCGGCGACGCCCAGAAGATAGGCGACAGAATAGAGGAAGAGGACAGCGAGTTAATTGCCACTGCACTTGATGAACAGGGGAAAGTCGAGATAAAGGTCGACGGCGAGTCCTTCGAAGTTACCGGAGAGGAAGTTGAGCTGACTTACGAACCAAACCAGTCGTACGTTAGAGTAGAGAACAACGATTACGTATTACTGTTGAACGTCGAACTCGACGAGGGGCTCCGCCAGGAAGGTTACGTCAGAGAGCTCATCCGGCGTATCCAGCAACTGAGAAAGGAAGCCGGCTTCGAGGTCACCGATAGAATAGAGCTTTACTACGAAGCCGATAAATCGATCGAGGGCGCGGTCGAAAAACACTCGGATTACCTTAGATCGGAGACGCTGACCCGAGATCTCCGTGCCGGAAAATTACCCGAAACGGCTGACATCGAGTCGGAAGAAAGCCTGAATGGAAAAATAGCAAAGATAGCGATAAAACGGGTTGAGTGAGGTTGTCTAACTGGGAGCCGGTTAGGGATTTCGTCGAAGGTTCGGACGTTTGGACAGAGTTTATTTATCGGGCCGAGCTGGATTCCACGAGCCGCTATCTCAGAAGCAGCGAGGACCTTGAGCCCGGAACAGTAGTGCTTGCGGATAAACAGACGCACGGGCAGGGCAGGGGAACTCGGAAGTGGTATTCGCCCGAGGGAGGATTGTGGTTTTCGTTTTCCCTGGGAGGTCTGTCGTCCCGGTCAACGCCCGAATTATACGTCGATTTGTTGAAACTAATTCGGACTCTTTTAGCCGAGTACGGAGTAGAGACCAGCGTATCCCGGCCCAACGACCTGGTGGCGGGAGATAAAAAAATAGCGGGACTGCTTATCGAAGAGAGCGGCAGGAATTTTATAGTCGGGATAGGAATAAACGTAAATAACGAGGCGTCAGGTCTGCCGGAAGCAGTCAGAGAAAATTCGACCACGATGAAAGAGGTAGCAGGGGAAGAGGTGGATCGGACCGTGTTGTTAGAAGATTTCCTGGCGAAGTTTGAGGATTTTTACCGTGAGCAAGACCAATAAAATAATCATACCTCAAAGGGAGGTTCAATGAACACACTCACGATAATTGGTTCACAGTGGGGAGACGAAGGGAAAGGAAAGATAGCTGACATGTTGAGCGAAGAGGCAGACTGGGTCGTCCGATATAACGGCGGTCCAAACGCGGGACATACGGTGGTTGACGACACGGGTGAGTTCAAGTTCCACCACCTTCCGTCCGCCAGCCTCCACGAGGGCTGTAAGGTGCTGCTTGGCCCCGGCATGGTGATAAACCCGGAAGGACTGGTTGGGGAACTGGATCAGCTCCAGGATAAACGCGGAATCCAGCCCGATATCTTTCTTGGAGCGCGGGCCCACGTCATTACACCTTATCATCCGATCGTAGAGGTACTCGAGAAGGCCAAGGAAGAGGTCGGAACGACGGGGCGGGGGATTGGTCCGACTTACGAGGACAAGGCCGCCCGCAGCGGTTTTCGGATAAATGACATCTTCCGGTCCGATTTCGAGGACCGATTTCGGAACAGGTTGGAGAAGCTCAAGGAGCGCTGGGACGATCCCTCCGAGCTGGACCGAATCGAGGAGGACAAGTTCTTCGACGTCGTCGAAAGACTGAGAGATCTGGTCTCCGACGGCAGGGTCATCAATTCGTCTCCCGTACTAAACGAGGCGATAGACGAAGGAGAATCAGTTATATTCGAGGGCGCTCAGGGTACTCTCCTCGACATCGACTTCGGAACGTATCCCTACGTAACGTCGTCCAACCCGACTGTCGGTGGAATTGGTACCGGAGCCGGGGTATCTCCGACCAGAGTTGAGCGTCGAATCGGCGTTGTAAAGGCATACACGACGCGAGTCGGCAAAGGTCCCATGCCCACGGAAGACGAGGGTGATCTGGGAGAAGGACTCAGAGAGAGCGGGGACGAATACGGTGCGACTACCGGAAGGCCCAGGCGTTGTGGTCCTCTGGATCTCGTCGGCCTAAAGTACGCCCTGGATCTGAACGACGTGACGGAAATTGCCCTGACCAAGCTCGACGTGTTATCGGGATTCGACGAAATAAAGGTCGCAGATCACTACATGAAAGACGGCGAAAAGATAACGGAATTTCCTCCGACCGCAGAAGAACTGAGCGAGTGCGAGCCCAGCTATATTACATTCGAGGGCTGGGACGAGGACATAAGCCATGCTGGCGCACTGGAAGATTTGCCGTCAGAAGCTCAGGGATATCTAGACTTCCTGGAAAAAGAACTCGACGTTCCGATTTCGATCGTTTCGATAGGGAAGAAGAGGTCGCAGACGATAATGGTGGATTAGAGCGCAGGCTTCCCCTTGAATTTTCCACCCCTGAACTGCACAATCATAAAGATAATATGGCTGTTAAATAACTAACTTTCCTGGGTAAAAATTCGGAGGTAAATTATGCAAAATACCTGGATGGCGAAAAAAGAGGAAATAACCGATCAAGATAGAGACTGGTATATCGTGGACGCTAAAGGAAAAGCACTTGGTAGGGTGGCTTCGAAAATAGCCACAGTACTGCAGGGAAAACACAAACCGACCTACACTCCTCACGTAGATACGGGGGATTTCGTAGTTGTAGTGAACGCTGCTGACGTAAAGCTCACGGGAAACAAGCCGGACCAGAAGATGTATTACAGCCATTCGGACTACCTGGGAAATCTCAAAGAGAAAAGCTACGGAGAGTTGCTGGAAGAGGATTCCCTTATTCCGATCGAGGAAGCCGTAAGACGGATGATGCCGAAAAACAATCTAGCCGACAAAATGATGAAGAAGTTCAAACCCTACAAAGACGAAGACCACCCTCACGCATCCAGGGACTTCAAAGAACTGGAAATAGAATAGCTTAGCTTTCATCCAATAAGATTCTTTCTTCTCCCCATCAATCAAAGGGGAAATAAGTAGTTTAACATCTTCAAGTCAACCGACCTATCGCCCGGGCACAGGCCCGGGCTTCTATGAATGATTGCTGAAGCCCAGTAGGGCGGGTCCCCGTACTCCCCCGGAAGAACGCCTCCATACCAATCTTTTGGTCTAAAACATCGTAGCAGGGAGGGCTCCGGAGCCCTACCGAACGTTGGTTGATCTTAAACTTCCACCCGGCCCCAGTGTCTCCGGCTTGGATGATTTATTACACCCGATAGCCGGGGGTTTCTAACCCCGGTGTACACTTTGGTCGAAGTGTTTATTAATCACCTTCGATAGGAACTACGTGGAATTTACCGAAGGGTAAATTATTATACTTCCACCAACCATCACACCGGATCTAGAAACATCCTCCTATCGGGAATGTTAACTAATTCCGTTAAATCTACCAAAGAAGAGGGTACTACAATTCTACCGATCGAAACCGCAGGCTTGGAAAAGCCTTCCTATCGGAGTAACAGGGGACATTAGGTTAAAGCAAGTTTACTGCCGGGTTGCAAGTTTGCCTGAAACCAATCGCCGCGGCATGGGAGCCCCGGCTGCTATTACCGATAGCCCCGAATAGCAGAGGGAGTCCCCGCGCTCCCGTTAGTACAAATCTTATCTCTCCTCTATACTACCGGCCTGCTGCAGTCGCTGACCAAACATTGCAAAACGGTCCCTGCGCCCCGTCAGTAAACTATTTCCTCCCCCTCGACGGGGGAGGATTAAGGTGAGGGTGAGGTTCAAGAAGGATAATTCATAGATGTTTTTTTGTTTACCCAACCCCCAACCCCTAAAACCCAAAACCTAGAATCGATGGGAAACCCCATAGATATCTTAAACCGGAACCAGTAAACCAGGGTCCCGGAACCACCAGTCAGCTCGTAACTGTTCAACAAAACTAGACCCCCTTCCAACGATATATATCAACTCACCCCTTTCCCCGCTGCCATATGTTTGACTTAAATTTATAACGCCGATATACTAGTAATTAGTATTTCACCAACGGTGGGGTAACCTTCCAATGTCCAAAAAAAAGAAAAAAATCGAACAACTGTCAAAAAACTTAGAGGATTTAAAAGAGTGGCTATTTGAAGTGGATGGGGGGTCTAATCTGACTAACGTGACCAGTGAAGAACCGACTGTTACAGGGGCTAAAAAAGGAGGAGAAAGAAGCATTGCGCTGCTCGATAGCGATGGATTGTTTTCCTACGTGGATGAAACCTTCGCGGATCTTTTCGATTACGATGATCCCGAGGAACTTCTGGGCAAGAACTGGCAGTCACTATATACTTCCGAGAAAGTTAAGGAGTTTACCCGGACGATTCTCCCGGAATTAAACGAGCGAGGTAGCTGGAAAGGTGAAATGGCGGGAGAAAGTAAGGACGGGTCCAGGATTTATCATCACCTGGAACTAGCAGAAACTACGGATGGAGGAATAATATGGCAGGTCCGGCGCTGCCTGGAGAAGAGTACTCAAAAGAAGTTGGAAGCCGAGATGGGAAAAAGAATAGTCAAACTCAGAGAAGGAGTGGCAAAATTACAGGACTCCGAATCCAAAGGAGACATTTACGAAACCACGCTTAACGTTACAGAAAAAGTTTTAAACCCGGATATATGCGTGCTCTATCTCGAAGAGGACTGCACTCTTATGGTCAGAGGAGATGGACTCGGTAACGATACAGTCAGTCTGCCGAACGAGCTCTACGAAGGATTAGCCACGCTAACTATGAAGAAGGACGAGGTCGTTCGAGGAGAAGAATTCGACGAATATTCCCGGCTTGAACTATCTCAACAGAAATATCGGTCCTTGGTCAGCGCACCGGTGAAAACGAGGGGAACTCTTCAGGTCATCTCTACTGACCAGGGTTACTTTTCCGAAGAAGACGTCAACCTGTTACAGATCATGGCCCACCACGTGGGGGAGCGACTTGCCAGAGCGGAAGTCGAAGACGATCTCCGGCACAAGGCAATACATGACCAGTTGACCGGTTTATACAACAGGCACTACCTGAAGGAAGTGCTTACCAAAGAAGTTGACCGAGCTCAGCGGTACGGCCATACCCTGTCATTTTTGATGATTGATATCAACGGATTTAAAGAGGTCAACGATGCATACTCTCACTCCACGGGCGACAGGGTCCTCGTAAGGATTGGAAAGTTGCTGCAGAATAATATTAGGGAGGTTGATACTGTCGTTAGGTACGGGGGAGATGAATTTCTTATCCTTCTGCCGGAAACTGGAGAAGGATCCGAGATAGTAGTCCAGAGGTTGAAGATGAAAATGAAAGACTGGAACGAAAAGAACGACATCCTCGATTTCCCCCTCACTCTCGCAGTTGGAACCAGCAACTTCGATCCTCAGGAAGAACTCAGCGTGGATGAGAAGATAGCGGAAGCGGACAGAAGGATGTACGAGGACAAGCGAAAGTCGGAGACCTAGATTTTCCTGCTAAATTTCCGTTTTTTCTCCTTGTATGGCAGGGAGAGCTCCGGAGCTCTCCCGGAAGGTTGTGTATCCAGACCAATCGCCGCGGCATGGGAGCCCCGGCTGCTATTACCGATGGGCTTGAATAGCAGAGGGAGTCCCCGCGCTCCCGTTAGTACAAATCTTATCTCTCCTCTATCCTACCGGCCGGGCGTAGGGACCCGGTCTGCTGCAGTCGCTGACCAAACATTGCAAAACGGTCCCTGCGACTCGTCAGTAAACTATTTCCTCTCCCTCGACGGGGGAGGATTAAGGTGAGGGTGAGGCTCAAGAAGGATAATTCATAGATGTTTTTGTTGTTTACCCAACCCCCAACCCCTCTCTTAACAAAGTCAAACCCCATAGATGTATTTAACCTAATACCCAGTACCTATCCCCTGATACCTCCTAAATTATCCAGCTGAAGGAAACAAAATGACTGTTCGGTAGATCGCCGTGCCGGAGGTAGGCGTAATCTATCTGAATATTCTTCCTCCTTATCCCCCAGCCTATAGTATGTCTTAGCTGGTCCATGATCCCCAGTCTTAGAGCAGCAAACCTGGTTATCCACCATTCCACCCCGGCTCGAAATCCGTTTGGCTCCACCCCGCGGTCGTGAAATTCGGCTTCCACGTCGAACCCTGCTCTGAAGTTGTCCCTCTCAAACCCAAGACCGAGGATTAACTCCCTGTTCCACGCGTTCGAATTGCCTTCCGAGCCGGAAATGTCCCGGGCCACCAGATTTGATATTACTGCTCCAAATCTAATCGGGCTAAGTTCGTAAATAACCTCCGGAGAGAGCGATCCTCCGAGAAAACCATCCCCGATTTGTTTCTGGAGAATTCTCCCCTTTATTCCGAGTACCGTGCGACCAAATGACCTGCCGATACGTCCTACAAGACCCTGACTGTAGTATCTAAAGCTGTTACCGGTCGGGTTACCCCATAGATCACGTTCCGTGAGCTTCCCCGAACCGAGTCTCCGGTAGGAGACGCCGAAGCCCCCGCTTCGAAGACTGAGGGTAGCGTAATGGAGTTCGCCGAAATGATTCGCGTAAAGAGAAGATACCGCCGATTTACCGGGCTCATTACTTCCCGCAGGACTGTAGAAAGTATCGGTAATCCTATCCCCGAGACTGACTGAAACTTTTCCCATTGCCAGGCTACGGGCGTCCAGAGGTAGTTCGAACAGAGAATTCGTCCCCGCCCCCCCTGCCTGGAAGTTGATTGAAAAGAAAAGGAAAATAGGTACGATAATCGAGATATAAAGTTTACGAGATCTGTTCATGCTGGTCATTCTAGCGTTAGCTTCTTCACCTCCGTCCAATGGGTCTCCCCTGGGTAATTAACTATTAATCTGTAAAAATATAAACCCTTGTTGAGCTGGTTGGCGTGAATATCCGCTGGCTTCCACCTGTCATCGACCGGAAACCGCCTCTGGTCCTCCGAAATCTCGGTCTCGTAGAGTAATTTCCCGTCTACGGCGTAAATTCTTAGCTTTCCTCCCTTTGCCTCTTCCGGGAGGTCGAACCAGAAAATACACCCATCCTCGGACACGGGATTGGGCCCGTGGACCACGAGGTCATCCGCGTTATCGATCGAACTTTCGGACGAATCCTCGACGGCTGCGGTTAGAGGAGTACCTTTCAAATCTGAGATCGAAATCCGTCCCGTGACGCAGTTCTGCGAGGGATGAATGGTTAGGTCGGTCGCTTCGAGCCATCCCTCTTCGGGCCGGTAGTAAAACAGTCCGAGGTCTTCCTCTCTCTGGCTCGGGTCCAGTTTGTTCGGGTCGTAGAAAAAGCCAACCCTCGCTACCCCCGTCTCCAGATTAGTTACCTTCAGGTCCCTGAAGGAAAGGGGAGTTGCCTCGGATAAATTGAATTCGGGGCCGCCTTCCAGTTCGTAGCCGATAATAGAACCCCGAACCCGGTCATCGCTTTCCACTATTTCCGCTTTAAGCCTTGTCTCGGACTTTCCGTCGTAGGAGCGGTCCGACCCGGAAATAAATTTCACTTCGAATTTATCTTCCTCCACGGCGGGATTATTCTCGACCGAAATGGTTACCTCGTCGGATCTACTGATTCCGCCTTCAGTGGATACAACCAGTTTTAGCTTATAAGTCCCCGGTTCCTCGGGGACGAAGATCGGATCCACCCTACCGGTATCGTCTACGTTCCAGCTCGCAGTTCCCGGTCCGTCCAGCAGTTCCCAACGGGTGTCGACGGGATTGCCCGATTCGTTACCGGAGATCGCACCTTTCAGCCGGGTACTCGACCCGAGTTTTATACTCCTGTCCCTCCCAGCGTCGACGTCCAGTGGTGGATCCGGTTCGATTGAAGTAGACGTGAGGCCCGTGCCCCCCTCGTTATCCGTCACCTTTAAACTCACTTTGACCGGTTCCGCCTTCGGACAAACCAGGGAAACTGATTCACCGGTTGCGTCGTCGTAAGTTCCGTCTCCGTTCAGATCCCATCGGAATGATTCCACGTAACCGTTGCAATCCTCAGAATTAGCTGCATCCAGCTGAATCTCTTCCCCCGGCGAGCACTCTGTGGGCCCGGTTATCTCCGGGACTGGAGGGGTATTTTGGTGGACGGAATTTGTTTCACGAGGTGTGCCCTTGATTTGGTTCCCGTCTTCGTCCAGGCCATTGCTGTTTACTGCGGGCTCGTTGTCCTTCCAGTTGTCAGGATCCGTCCCCGATTCACAGCAATTAACTCGTTCCATGGTCCTGGTTTCGGAATTGTCCCCTGCAAACCAGGGACCGTCGGGTTGGTTGATCCTGTCTACGACGGTTCCTGAACAGTTGCCGGAGTCGTATAGAATCAGTTCTCCGGGCGAGCTGTTGTTCAGTGAAATGGTCGAATCCCAGATATCGACCAGGCTGGTTCCGGTTTCAGTAACGACGTCATTTTGGTGGGCTCCGTAGATCAGGTAGTCGTAGGGCTCAATTACGGTGGTGGTCGAACCGTCGGCGGCGGAAAAGTTCAGGCACTCTCCGGACGAAGCGCCGAACAGGGACCATCCGGTTACGTCTACTGGAGAACCCGTGGAGTTGTATAATTCGATCCATTCGTCACTATAGCTGGCCGGGGTTCCCATCCAGGCGATTTCAGTAATCACCAGGTCCCCGGACTCCTCGGAAAAGCCAAAGAGTCCGAGACTAAAAACGATGAATATTACGAGAATGCAATGGATATAGTAAAAACGTCGTCTAAAACTCATTTTAGGCTATTCTGTATCAAAGAGTATCGTTAACCAATTGGAATAATGTAAAAAAGTGTGTCACCTGTAAGTGATCAATGTAAGTTAGGTTCCTGATATATTTCCTTGAAGGTGGGTTTGAAAGGTGGCTATTGCCGAAAGGCAGGGGAAGGTAGGGTTTTTATTAACTCAACCAAACTAGGTCATCTTTTAAGAAACTCAATAACTCAACCAAACCAGGTCCTCTCTTAAAAAACTCAAGCAGCCCCGGTCCCCGTGCCGGGGCGGGACGTTCGGGTCCACCCTCCGGGCGGGCACGGAGACCCCTTCTGCTATTTATATATTGTGGTAGATCTTCACTTGCTAGATAAACTTTAGTGTGCAGCGTGTTGGGGCCTGGCCCGCTATTGGTCTGAAAAAGAGAATTGAATTTTAGGTGGGTATTAAACTAGTGTAGCTGGCCGGGTGGGGGGACCCGACCAGCCTGGTTTAGATTTCTTTACTTACTTTTTTGTTGTTACTTCCCCGGCCTTCGGCCGTTTCCTTCCCCTTTTTCTTTCTTATCTTTGCCGTTGCCCGGATTTACTTTTCCTTTACCGGGATTCCCGCCCCGATCGTCGGTTTCTTCTCCCACTCTATCTTTATTTCCCGGATTTTCAGGAGGGTTTCCATTATTCCCGGCCGATCTATCTTTACCTTCTTCCTGACCGACTTCATCGCTGGGCGGTCCGGCTTTGCCGCTACCCTGCCCTGCGGAATTACCTTGTTCTGTTTCGTCCTCTTCCACGCTGGGTGGGCCTGCTTTGTCGGAACCGTTTCCCTGGTTGCCTTTCTCTTGAGTTTCGTCTTCGCCTGCTGCTTCGGTTGCGTCGTTTCCGTTTCCTTTCCTTTTGTCGGCGTTTCCCTGGCTTCCGGCCTCTTCTGGTTTACCTTCGCCCTTGCCGTTGTCGTTCCTTGCCTGGTCCTGGCTCCGAATTTTATCTTGTTCCTGGACTTTTTCGGTCTTCTGGGCCATTTTCCTTACTACTTCGGTGGCCTTTTCTTTATTGGGTCCTTTTTCCGTTAATTCTTTTACGTCTTCTCGACTCAGACCTGCTTTTTCCAGTACCGATACTGGAACTCCGCCACCAGGATCTTTCCGGCCGACACTCTGAATCATGTTTGAAGCCTCAGAGGCGATTTGGTTCTTTGTTAATTCCTCTCCAATGGCTGCGAGGGAATCCGCCCTATTCCTGAACTTTTCTACCACGTGGTCAGGTACGCCTTTTTCTTCCAGGTGGCCAGCCAGCTCTGAGAACAGGTTAGCCAGGGCCCCTTTAACTATAACGCTTTTGTCCTCCTCAGCTCCGGTAATTTCGCTCATTACACTTCCGACGTTCTCGTATCCTATCTTCGCCTGCTCAGAAGGAGTTTGGACTTCATCTTGTCCGAGCCCTACAACGGAAAAAGCGAGGATAAGCGCTCCAACCGCTAAACTTATGGTAAGTATTCGTTTTAAATCTCCAGATAAAATAGTAACCACCTCCTGAATGGTGGTGAGAGAAACTAACAATTTAACAATAACCTCCAGGTGAGTGTTGTTCAAACTGTAACCAATTGTTTATAGGTGTTTATATTGTTGAAGTTGTAAAATTTAACCTAAAACTTACAAGAAATGGGTTCGTTATACGTTACCTTGGTATAAAGACCAATATAACGGAGAGAGGCGACGTCTGTCGTTGTTCTACAGGTACCTTTGCTGTATCTTCATCATTTACGAAAGGGAGCTAATTATGAATTCGAACAGTAGAAAGGAAAAATACACGAACGTTTATACAGGAGGATAGCATGGGTAACGTAGAGAACGTTGCTGTAATTGGAGCCGGGAAGTGGGGCAAATACCTGGTCCGCAACTTCTCAGAGATCCTCGGCCAGAGTAACGTGACGGTATGCGATTCTGACCAGGAACACCTGGAAGAGGTCAAGCGGGACTACAAGGAAATATGTACGTCGAGAAGCTGTGACGAGGTAATCGACGACGAATCGATACCGGCTACAGTGATAGCGACACCGGGGGCTACGCATTTCGAACTGACGGAGCGGGCGCTTAGGGCTGGCAAGCACGTATTGGTCGAGCGTCCTCTGACCCAGAAGGTGAGCGACGCCGTGAAATTGGTTGAGCTAGCCAGGGATAGAGACACTACTCTTATGGTGGATCACCTGCTCGAATACCACTCGGCAGTGGAAGTACTAAGGGAAAAGATAGATTCGGGAGAGCTCGGAGATATATACTACGTTCACGGCCAGCGGCTCGACCTCGAGGACGTGGAGACAGAGGAAGACATACTCTGGAGCTTGGGCTCGCAGGAAGTCTCACTTATGCTCTACCTCGTGGACAAGGAACCGAAAGAAGTTACGGCTCACGGGGGAAGATACCTCGAGCGAGACGAGGGCAAGGAAGACACGGTTTTCCTGACCGTAGAATTCGAAGACGGCGTTAAAGCGCATTCACATCTAAGCTGGCTCGATCCCCACAAAACCCGAAGAATGACCGTAGTGGGGAGCAAAAAAATGGCCACGTTCGACGACATGGAGAGCAGGAACAAGCTTTGGATATTCGACAAGGGTGCCGAAAAGTCCGGCGAGGGCGGTTTTAACGTCCGTTACGGAGACGTCCACATACCCAACGTGTCGCTGGAAGAGCCGATGAAGAAAATGTGCCGCCACTTCCTGGAGTCTTTCGAAAACGGAACCGAGCCCAGAAGCGACGGTGAGGACGGTTTGGAAGTGTTAAAGGTTCTCGACGCGGCTCGACGGTCCCTCAAAAACGGCGGCAAACCGACGATAGTAATGAACGTAGAGGTGGAGTAAAAGTAGGCCTCCTTGTTGTCCCTCCGAACCCTCGCCGGGCGACTTAATGGGTTTAATGTGAACAACCGAGACTCATTCTCTATTTCCTCCATTAAAGAGCGTAATGAGTTGTGAGGAATCCCTTCTAGACTTCCACTTTACTTCCGCAACATTATCAGGTCTCCGAACCTTAACTAATTATCAAAATCACGCAGAATACTCCGGCCTATGGCCGGAGATGAATGCGAAAGTTTGTAAACAAATAGAAATCGCGGTGTCGAAGCCATGAATCGGGCGAAATGCCCCGCCCCTGGGCGGGGATAGCGCGATTAAAGCGATTTCTTTACTTTTAGCAGGGCGGGTCCCCGTGCCCGCCCGATAGTCTGAAAGGAGACCCCCCGCCCGGGCATGGGAGCCCGGGCCGCTTAGTTTTTCAAAGCTTTTTGCCTTTCGCTGTTAACTCGGAACTAACCAACACGGGACTCGGAACTATTAAAGCAGGTCCGACAATTGTTTTCTTCCACCTTCTGATGGGGGAATAAGGTGGGGCATGAAGCTTAAAAAGGATACCCCATAGATGTTTTTGCTGTTTTTCCGAACCCCTAAAACCCAACACCAAAGACCAAAAAACCTGGTACCCAGTACCAAATACCCAGTACCCGAAGTATCCCGGAACCAGCGGACTCAATAAGCCCTTAGATTTGAACCTCGAGCTTTGAACTATAACAGGGTATAGGCTAACATATAAGTTGATTGATAAGATTATTATTTTTGGATGGTGAACAAAATGAAGGAATCAAGTACCAGGACGAATCACAAGCACATAAATTTGGATCAGCAAGGAGAAGCTTACATTGATGGCTCCAGGGTTAAAGTAAAGCAGTTGATATTCCATTACCGTTCCGGGGTTTCTATAGAGGATATTCTTGAAGGGTTTCCCAATATCACTGCTGCCCAATTCTTCGACGCCCTCAGCTACTATCATGATCATAAAGATCAGGTAAACGAAAGTCTTGATCAGGATAGCCTGGACACCATACAGGAAGAACTCGGAGTGGAAAGAAAATCGGATGGTACTCTGGAGATCAATTAGAGATGCTTGCCTCTCCCAAACTGTATCTAGATGAGAACGTCCATAAACAAGTGGCTTCTTCACTCAGGTTGCGGGGATATTCAGTCATTAGCGCCCATGAAGAGAAAAATTGGGGCTTATCCGACCAGGAACAGCTTGAGTTTGCTATCAACAGGGAAAGTGCGATATTTACTTTTGACCCAAGAGATTTTATTTTACTCCATAAGGAATATATTCGAGAGGGAAAAGACCATTATGGAATAATCGTCTCTGATCAAATAACAATAGGGAAAGCAGTTAATAATCTATCAAGTCTCCTGCTTGAAAGGAGTAGCGAAGAATTAGAAAGCCAGTTATTATGGTTGTGAAAAGTACTTAGAGCTACCTTTACCTAAAGCATGGCGAGCCCCGCCCTCGACCGAAATGTTGAATTCAACCTCTTTTCCTCCCCCTATGATAGGGAGGACCAAGGCGGGGGTGAAGCTAAAAAGGACACCCCTTAGATGTCTTTCAACCAGTACCAAATACCAAGTACCCAGTCCCTATTCCCCCAGCGCGGGGACTGAGGGCCGCTTAGTTTTTCAAAGCTTTTTGCCTTTCGCTGTTAACCCGGAACTAACCAACACGGAACTCGGAACTATTAAAGCAGGTCCGGCTCCCACTGTCGGACCGGAATGTCGCTTGCTACCAATCCCCGATTACAGGAACCAGCCTCCAATTAGGCAATGAAATCAAAGTTCGGAGTTATTTATTTCCCCCTGGATTTTTATACAACTTGGAACTTAATCAAATTTTGGTACCATTGGACCAGTTACTCGGACGGACTTCCTGACCGGACCTTTGAGGGTTTTTGGGCTTTGGGCTTCGGACATTGGACACTTAATTAGGAGGTAAAAATGGACATAACAGTAATCGGAACAGGCTACGTCGGCCTAACAGTTGGCGTATGTTTGGCGGAGACCGGAAACGACGTAACCTGCGTGGACAAGGACCAGGACGTAGTAGACCAGCTAACCGGAGGCAAGGTACCCTTCTACGAACCGGGTTTGGACGACCTGCTGGAGCGTAACGTAACCGAAGACAGGCTGGAGTTCACGACCGAGCTGGAATCGGCCGTCACCGGGGCGGAAATAATCTACATCACCGTCGGTACACCGCCGGACGATGACGGAACCGCCGACCTATCGGCCGTCCTGAAAGTCGCCGAATCAATCGGGTCCGCCATGAACGAGTACAAAATAGTCGTCAACAAAAGCACTGTACCCGTCGGCACCGCCCAGAAGGTGAGAAATAAGATCGCCGAAAAGGCGGACGCCCAGTTTGACGTAGTCTCAAACCCGGAGTTCTTAAAGGAAGGAAACGCCGTCAACGACTTCATGAAGCCGGACCGAATAGTCGTAGGAACCAAAAACGAGGAAGTCGAAGAAACCTTCGAGGACCTCTACGAACCGTTCGTCCGAACCACGGGAAACCCTATACTGTTCATGGACAACCGATCCGCGGAGATGGTCAAATACGCCGCCAATACAATGCTCGCCTCCCGGGTATCGTTGATGAACGAGCTGGCCAACCTCTCCGAGAAGCTGAGCGCAGACATCGAAAACGTCCGCAAAGGCATAGGTTACGACCACCGCATAGGAACTCACTTCATTTTCGCCGGTACCGGCTACGGCGGTTCCTGCTTCCCCAAAGACGTCCAGGCACTTAAAAACCTGGGCGAGAAAAAAGATACCGACATGAAGATGGCAAAAGCTATCCATCGGGTAAACGAGCAGCAGAAGGAAATCCTCGCCGAAAAGATCAATAGCTACTTTGACGGCCAGCTTTCCGACAAAAAGATTGCCGTCTGGGGCCTCTCCTTCAAACCAGGCACCGACGACATGCGAAACGCCCCGTCAATCAACCTGATAAACAACCTCCTAGAACAAGAAGCAAAAGTAGTAGCCCACGACCCAATAGCCATAGACACTGCAAAAGAAGAGCTCCCCGAAGAAGTAAAGTTCAACGAAGACCAGTATCAGACACTTAACGACGCGGATGCCCTGGCGGTAGTCACCGAATGGAAAAAATTCCGCAACCCCAACTTCGACAAAATAAAAGAATTTATGTCCAACCCGGCAGTTTTTGATGGCCGAAATATTTATGACCCAGCCAAGTTACAAAAGTTAGGCTTTTACTATGAGGGAATAGGACGCGCAGTTTAGAGACTATGGGGTAAAGTCAAGTCTCACCTCCAGCAAGTTGATAATTTGGGGCAACTTTACCATTATTAGATTTAGGAGAGAGCTCGGATGACCTCTCATCTTCTGGATAACTTCCAGTTTGGGGCTTCCGGGTTCTCTTCTCCTCTTTTGGGCTTTCATTATCTCCCTTTGTTTTCTCCTCGTAGTTTGGATCAAACTCTTCCTCGGATGTTAGTATTCCGTAGATAATGTGAACGAGCTTTCTCATACAGGATCCGATTGCAACCATCCTGTCCTTGCCTTTTGCCCGTTGCTTTTCGTAGTGTCCTTTTATTACCGGGTTACAGTTGACCGCAGACAAAGTGGAGGTAAATACGGCACGTTTTAACCTGGGATTACCCTTCTTGGTCATATCCGGATGAGGGTCTTCATAGTTTCCGGACTCGGACAGTTCCGGGTAGGCACCGACGTAGCCGTTTAGCTTGGTCGCGGTGGCGAACCTGTTGATATCCCAGATCTCGGTGGTCATTACGGCGGCGTTTACCGGACCAATACCGTCCACCGATCCTAGTTTATTGGGGGCAATTTCCCGGAAGCTTTTTTCTATTCTTTCGTCGAGATCCTCCACTTCTCGCTTGACTGAGCTAAGTTGCTCTGCCAGGTGTCTTATGGTTACCTTTACTTCGGGACCGTAGCCTTCGCCTACGGTACTAGAAGCCCCCTCAATTAGCTTCTTTGCTTTCTGTTCCCCCAGTTTGTGGTTTATCTTACCGTAACGTAAGTTGGCAAGCTGATCTACGTCAAGCTTGGCAATCTCCTCTGGCCCGGGATACTTCGTTAGTATTGCAAGGGAGCTAACCGCCGACAGCTTGCCGAAACAGTCGGAGTATTCAGGAAAGACTCCGACCAAGACGTGGTCTAGCTGTTGGATTAATCTAGTTTTTTCTTCCACCCGGGAAGATCTGTACCGACAGAGTCTCCTCAGACTGCGCAACCTCTCGTTTGTCCTGGGAGTTGATTCTGGCTTAAACCTGAGCACGTATCTGGCAATTGCCTTGGCGTCGGCTGAATCGGTCTTTGCCCGGGAGAGTTCCATCCTTTTGAACTGATGGATCTCGTTTGGGTTGATTAGGCTGAGGGTTATGTCGAGCTTCTCCTTTAGCTCCATTAGGCGATTGAACACGGGTTTCCAGTAGTTTCCGGTCGCCTCCAGCCCCAGGTGTATGCTACTGCTAGAGTGTTCCCGCAGTAACTCTTCCAGCTTTTCAAAGCCACCCTTGTCGTTGGTAACTGTGGTTTTGTAAACCGGATCATCCTCTCCTTTCTCGATTCCGTAGACGGCGTGTTCTTCCGAACCGACATCTATACCGACGTATGTACTCATAGATTTTTTGACTCCTCCCGTACTTTAGTATTGATTGCAGGATGACTTCCCGGCTTCCCATGAGCCTGGCCTTGTGTATGAGAGGTCAATGCCTCAAGAGACCGTATTAAGGCTTGTCCGGGAGCAGGAAGGGACAATCTAAATTAAGAGGTCTAGGCCTCAAGGTACTTGGTAGTCCTTTCCCGCAACCGGGTATTAGGTTAAGGTTGATCGTTTACATCATACAAGGAACACGGAACCAGGAACCAGGAACTAGTAAATTGGACTTCCCACCGGAGAACCTTATAATATTGGCAGATTACATTCATCTACGGTTGCTGAGTTGATAAGTTCCAGGTGGTTTCAATGAAAAATACCGCTTCAGAGAAATACCACGACCTAACAGTCATGGAGAACAGGGTCCGATATCTACTGGGATCCAGATTGAAGAATACGGATAAAATAAATGCTGCTATTGAAAAACAAGATGAACTAAGGAATAAACATACTTCTTCCACGGATTGGGATAGCGTCTCCGAAATACGAAAATGGAGAGATAACCGTTGAGGGTCCTTGACGCCTTTTATATTACCTTATGTCTACAAGCTGGAGGTGTGACAAGTGAGCAAAATTAAAGTGGAAATACCTGAAGATATTGCCGATGAGCTCGAATCAAAAGATCAAAAGTATATATCACAACTTTTATCGCTCGGCTTAAAGCAACTCAAAATGCAAGAGGCTCTTATATGGGTGAAAGAGGGTCAGGCCTCAATTGGCTATGGAGCAGAATATGCCGGAGTCTCTCCTGAAGAGATGGCAACATACGCCTATTCTCAAGGGGTTAAACCGGCTTTTAGCGAGGAAACAATTGACGAGGAACTGGGAAATCAATGAAGGTAATTCTCGATTCCGGACCCTTGATGGCCCTGGCCAAGCTAAACCTCCTACCCTTATTGAAGAAACTATATGGCGAAGTGTGCATTCCCGAAGAAGTTTATCATGAATCAGTATCTCAGGGTAAAAATAGAGGATACGAAGACGCTCAAACTATTGAGCTTTTTTTGAACAAGCAAGGTTGGAAACCCCAAGAGGTAGAATCACAAGAAATTGATGAAGAATTAACCCAGTTAAATCTGGACAGAGGGGAGATGGAGTGTATCTCAATGGCGGAAGCACAGCAAAATTCCCTGGTTTTGTTGGACGATGAGTATGCTAGGAGCGCATCCAGAAATAGAAACATAAAAGTGAAGGGCACTTTGGGAATTCTTGTTGATGCCTTTCGAGAGAACTACATTGACTTGGAAGAGCTGGATTTTTACCTCGAACAAATTTCCAACCGAGACGATATATGGATCAGCGAAGAACTATGCGAAAAAGTAATACAGCAGGTGAAAAACGACCACCATTAACTCGGAACTAATCAACTCGGAACGCGGAAGAACAAACCACTCACCACAAGCAACCTACTATTAACTAGATAAAACATGCCCAAAAGCGTCCAAAACCTATCTTACAGTTACTTGGTATTAGGTACCAGGTACTGGTAATATTGAATCTAATAGATTAGAGGTAGATAAGAAAATGGATTACGAAGACCTCGACGTCTGGAACAAAGCACACAAACTTACCCTAAAAATTTACGAGATGACCGAGAAATTTCCCTCAGAGGAGCAATATCGTCTGAAACATTACAGAGATAGAAACCTAAGACCAACCCCCCCAAAACCAAAGACCTAGACCGGAAGGAGGCACACTTGGAAAGCTTCACAAAGCTCGACGTTTGGCAAAAAGCCCACGACTTGACTCTTTCTATTTACCAATTAACAAAGGACTTTCCGAAGAACGAAAAATACCGATTAGGGGATCAATTACGACGTTCAGTTGCTTCAATACCCGCAAATATTGCCGAAGGAAGGGGAAGAGGATCAGAAAAAGAATTTCTGCGTTTCCTTAAAATATCTAGAGGTTCTGTCGAGGAAACTAAGTACCACCTCTTATTAGCAAGTGATTTAGATTATTTGAAGGAAGAGAGATATCTTGAGCTCCGTGAACAATGTAATGAGGTGGGAAAAATGCTTAACGGTCTTATCTCAAAAATTAATGAGGACATAGAATAGAAGTTTGGCTTGAGCTAAGAGCAAATAGCTAATGGCTGATAGCTAGTAAATCCTCCGTCCCAGCCAATATTGTTGAAGGCCAGGCCCGCCAAACAACCAAAGAATATATCCAGTTTTTATATCAAGCAAGAGGAAGTCTTGCTGAAACCAAGTATCATTTACGTCTGGCTACAGACCTAGACTATATTGAGCAGAGAGTATACGAATCTTTGATTGATAATTGCGACTCCGTCGGTAAAATGTTAAATGGCCTTATAAATTCGCTAAAGAATAAATGAGGAGGTCAATTAGGAAGTAAACCGTTTTTATTATCGTTTCCTAGATCCTAAACCCCAAATCCTAAATCCTAATATCAGATCCCAGATCCCGTATCCTAGAATTGTCGGAAAAATGCTCAACGGATTAATTCCTTAGAGGGGAAGGTCAATGACTAAATAGGATTCCCAACAACAATAAAACTAAGATAAACACATAAAACCAAATAATCCTGAATCCTGATTAAAAATACGAGGCACCGGGGCTCCTAAATACATAAGAAGGAACTAAATCACAGTTATTAGGTGTATTGGATATGGATTTATCAGCTTTAAAAAAGGCGATTGATAAGGAACAATACCTTTGGAGAAAACACGCTTTAACTCGTCTGGCGGAAAGAGGTATCAATCAGGAAGAGGCTATAGAAGTCATAAAAGAAGGAGAAGTTGTCGAAAATTATCCTGACGATACACCTTATCCAAGTTGTTTAACCTTTAAGAAAGTTGATGGGCGTCCGATCCACGTTGTGGTTGCATTGGATTCGAAAGAAAATTTTGCATATATAATTACTGTTTATGAACCTTCTTCGGAAGAGTTCGAATCAGACTTCAAGACCAGAAGAAACTAGAGGGAGGAGAGAATGAGTAAAAGAAAATGCCCCATTTGTGGAGGAAATTTAAAAAAAGGTACTACAACCTACACTGTGGATTTAGAATTCGGATTAGTAGTCGTTAGGAAAGTACCTGCAAAAATTTGTTCGCAATGCGGAGAAGACTGGATTGACCCGGACATCGCTTCAAAGTTAGAAGAAACAGTGGCCCAGGCTAGAGAAAAGGGAACTGAATTTGAAGTCATTACGTACGACAACACGGTCACCACTCACTAATCAGGCTAGATGTAGTAAGTAGGTTAAGAGTTTTGTTCCCTAAATCCTAAATCGCAAATCCAAAATCCCAGATGTAATGGTTTAATCAACTCCATCAAGGAAAAACAAGGTGAGGATTGATGTCTGACACCAGTACCCAGTACCAGGTACCAGGTTCCCAGCATCAGGTACCCAGTGCCCTCGTCACTGGAGGGGCAGGTTTTATTGGTTCACATTTATGCGAGAGATTAGTAGAAGAGGGCCACCAAGTAATCTGTCTCGATAACTTCAATGATTTTTACGACCCACAGATAAAGAAGAGAAATATTTTTGGTCTATTAGACAATTCCAATTTCACATTAATCCCCGGCGACATACTAAACAAGGATCTCCTGGACGCCATCTTCACCGGTGATTTCGAGAAGGTACGCAGTTTGTCTTTAGATTACGAAGAACTCCCCATAGATTTCCCAAAATCCCAAATCCTAAATCTTAAATCCCAGCCCCAAGATCCCAGATCCCAAATCCCAGATCCCAAAGTAGTGGCCCACCTGGCAGCCCTGGCTGGAGTAAGACCTTCGTTGGTCTCCCCAACAAAGTACGTCGACACCGACGTAAAGGGCACCCTCAACCTGCTGGAGATGGCAAAAGAACACGAAGTCGATAAGTTTATCTTCGGCTCTTCTTCCTCAGTTTATGGAATAAACGACCAGGTCCCTTTTTCCGAAGACCACGTCACCGATCTCCAGATATCCCCATACGCCGCCGCCAAAAAATCCGCCGAACAGTTCTGCAAGACCTACAATCACCTCTACGATATCCCAATAGCCGCCCTCCGGTTTTTCACAGTCTATGGCCCCCGCCAGCGTCCAGAAATGGCAATTCACAAATTTGCCCGCCTGATGAGCCAGGGTGAGCCGTTACCAATGTACGGTGATGGCACTTCCGAAAGGGACTACACCTACGTCGACGACATAGTAGACGGCATAATGGCCGCATTGGAAGAAGATTATAACTTTGAAATATTCAACCTCGGAAATTCCGAAACAATTCAGCTGAAAGATTTAATACACTTAATTGGGGAGAAAATGGGAATAGAACCAAAAATTGACCAGCAGCCGGAACAACTAGGTGATGTCCACATAACCTACGCTGACGTTTCAAAAGCTAATGAGTTATTGGATTACCAACCGGAAGTTTCAATTGAAGAAGGGGTCGATTGGTTTGTAGGTTGGTTCGTGAATAAGAAAAAGGATCATTAGAAAACGAGCAACTAGTAGCCAATATCAAATGCCTTGCATCGGTTTGAGATTGAGGAGGTTCCATAGGCCATAAAACACCGAACCAAAATAACAAAATCTAGATTTTATAGACCAGTTATGTAACGATTACCTATGCCGATATTTCGTGGTCAACTGAGGTTTTAAATTATGGACCCCGATTTTATAAGAACTACCGAGAATATCCTACAGCTTGCTGTGGGGATGAATCGGATTGGTCTCCACCAATGTTCACAGGTGGCCCTATGACCAGGTGGTTTTTTGGAAATCGCCTGTTTTATTGTGCCAATGTAAGACCCCACTACTTGCAGTGGGGATAGGGAGCACAAAGCGATTTCCTTTATTTTAATTGTCAAGGACATAAAAAGTTCTTATGTTGCATCTAATCAATAATCGACAGAATAAAGGATAGATTCCTGAATTTTGAATGTAATGGCTAGAAATAGTAGTTGCGGACAAAACTTACTTGCAGATTACAGACTACGGACTCCGAGCTTCCAATTACCTTTAAATAATTAATTAGAAACCCACTTAACTTAATGATGCTAAAAAATATATTTAAAAATCTTGTTCCAGCTTCCATCTACGAGCGAGTAGTTAATAGCGATTCATTGCAACGCATCTTCTCCAATGTAAACTGGTTAACCTTTGAGAAATTAACAAACATGGCGCTTGGTATTTTCATTGGGGCTTGGGTGGCCCGTTATCTTGGGCCTGCCAACTATGGTAGGCTAAATTATGCTAGATCTTTTGTAGCATTATTTACTTTTCTTTCTACCCTTGGGCTCAATCAGGTAGTTGTAAGGGATCTAGTAAAATACGACAAAGAGAAAGAACAAATTCTGGGGACCACCTTTTTACTAAAATTAATTGGCTCAGTTATAATGAACATAACTGCAATTGGGGCAGTGGTTATTATCAATCCCTCGGAAACGGGATCAAAATTCTTTGTTGTACTGGTTGCCTTCGGTTACTTATTTAAATCCTTCGACGTGATAGTATATTGGTTTAGGTCTCAAGTTGAATCGAAATATGCGGTATTCGCCCGATTAAGCAGCAGATTTATCATTAATGGATTTCGTGTAGTTTTAATCCTTTTGAAAGCTCCTTTGGTTGCGTTTGTTTGGTTGATATCTATCAATTTTTTCTTCATTGCCTTAGGACTAATACTTTATTTTCAAAATTATTCAAGTGTATCGCTTTTAGATTGGAGTTTTAGTCTAAGATGGGCAAAGTCTTTACTGAAAGATAGCTGGCCGTTATTACTGTCGGGTGCTGCTATTACGATCCATGACAGAATAGATCAGGTAATGATAGGCAATATGATTGGAGACGAGGCCTTAGGAATTTATGCAGCTGCGGCGAGATTAAAAAAATGGTCTTTTGTTGCAGTAGTGATATCTAATTCGGTCTTTCCCGCTTTGATTCGAACAAGAGAAAACAATAAAGAGTCATACCATGCAAGATTACAGAAATTACTAGATCTCTTAACTTGGTTGGCCATTAGTTTTACTGTTGGTGTAGTGTTTCTTTCCCCGTTTATAATTAGACTGCTATACGGGGCAGAATACGCAAAATCCTCTCTGATACTTTCAATTCTGGCGGGAGAAATTTTATTTAACTTCTCTGGGGTTGTAAGTTCTAAATATTTAGTTGCAGAAAATCTTACAAAAATTAATCTTTTTCGAACAATAATAGGTTCCTCCATGAATCTCGTTTTGAACTTTTTATTAATTCCAATAATTGGTATAGTTGGAAGTGCTCTGAGCACATTAGTATCCGTGGCAATTCAGGATTATTTTGGTATTCTTCTTTTTTCCGAATCAAGAGGCTTATTTACTATGTACATGAGAGCATATAATTTTAAAAGAGTATATAGGGAAGTTAGGAATCTTCTTAAATAAATTACTATGAGTTCCAAAACAAAAATATATTCGATCTTGTAGATTACTGGAACACTGATAGAAGACACACTAGCTTGCAAAACCTGATGGAAATTGATTTTATTGAAGCGAAGCTCGGAAATGGATTCTAATCAAGTGCAGGCCAAAAAATCATTAGAAGTAGGAGTAGGTAGAATTCCTGAGATCCACAAAAAAAACAACTTCTACTGGTACGACTTTTCGGGGGAAGCGCCAACTAGCTATAAAAGCAAGTGCTTATATTAGAGGCAAAGTATAAAAAGAAAGTATAAGGAGATTGTGTAGGCATTTTATGAGAATGAAAGTTGGACTCTACCTGGAAAATCGTGATATAGCCGATGTTGACTTAACAGAACCCGAGAAGGGTAATCCTGGGGTAGGCGGTACACAGTTTATGTTTGTGTGTATGCCGTATTACTTTAAAAAAAATGTCCACGAGAAAGTAAAATTTACCTGGTATACAAATGAGACTGGTAATTTACCGGATAATATAGGAACTAAAAGAGCCTCAACACCCTCCAAGGCTGCAAAAAAGGCAGAAGAGGATGAATGTGATATATTTGTTTGGCGCCCCACGAATGATGAGGAAGGAAGAGAATTTTTGGATAATATCAATTCGTTCAATTTGAAAATTATTGCTTGGGCTCATAATACACCAAATGTTGCGACTTTAAATGAACTTTTTAAAGCTGAAAACGTTAAGAGATTCGTTTGTGTTGGTCAAGAACAATTGGATGGACTTCGAGATCATAGGATTATAAATAAGGCAGCTAAGATATATAATGGAATTGATCCAACGCCATACCAGCCACAGGGTATCATAGAGCATCAGAAAACTGTGGTATTTTTAGGAAGTTTGGTGCCTGCAAAAGGATTTCACCAATTAGCAAAAGTGTGGCCCAGAATTAATACAGAAGTACCTGAGGCCAAATTGGTTGTAATCGGGAGTGGTAAACTTTACAACCGAAACCAATCTCTTGGTAGATGGGGAATTGCCGAAGAAACATATGAAAAAGAATATATTAGGCCATACTTGTCAAATGAGAATGGGGAGGTAGCAGATTCAGTGGAATTCAAGGGGGTCTTAGGGCGAGAGAAAATACCAATAATGCAAAGAGCACAGGTTGGCGTAGTAAACCCCACTGGTAAAACAGAAACTTTTGGTCTATCAGCAGTGGAATTTCAATCAGCTGGGACCCCTGTAGTTACTGGTGCCTACAAAGCTTGGCTGGATACAGTCGAGCATAAGAAAACTGGTTTGCTCGGCCGAGGAGACGAGGATTTAGTTGATAATATCGTGTACTTATTAAAAAATGATGATGTAGCTTATGAATATGGCCAGAACGGAATAGAGTACGTGAAAGAGAAGTTTTCTCACGAGAAAATTAATAAACAGTGGCTATCCTTGTTTAAAAACGTGGTGGAAGGAAAAAGCAACAAGGTCGAGCCGATTAAACAATATCCGCTAAACGACTTGAAAATATTGAGAGAGTTAGTTCGGTTAACCAGAAAGTACTTTCCTCCACTGCGCCACGTGCCCTCTCCGAAAGAGTTAAAGCCAAAGATTAAAGCTATTTTACAGATCTTTCGGTAATTTATACCTAAAACGAATAAAAAAGGATAAAGTGTTGTTCGATAGATTTGTTATGGCTAAGTCAAAAAATTAAATTTGTTACAGTCTTATAGTAGTTGCAAATAGCTACGTAAATGATATCAATTAGAGGCTGTGTCATTAAATGGATCTAAATTTATCATTAATAATTCCCAATTACAACAATGAAAAATATCTGGAGGACTGTTTGCAAAGCGTGCTGAACCAAACTTACATCCCCGATGAAGTAATTGTTGCGGATGATGCATCTGTTGATGGTTCAGTTAGTATTATCAAAACCTATGAAAAAGAATACGATTTTATTCGTGGTATATATCGAGAGCAGAATTTGGGAGTGGCCAAAAACAGACATCAAGCCATTTTGGATGCAAAATACGAATATATCTCTACTCTCGATAGTGACGATTTCTATTTCTCTCGCACGAAATTAGAGAAGGAATTAGAGTTAATTAAGAAAAAAAGTAAACAAAGTGAAAGTATAATTCCATATTCTAGTATTGTTAAAGTTGACAAAAAAGGGGATAAAATATCTACTAGAATTGACCAATGCAATGCCCCAGAAGGGAATATTCTTTATTCAATGATAACTAGGAGCAAACCTGTTCCCCGAGATCTAATTTTTAGAAAAGAGCAATACATTGAGGCCGGTGGTTTTGACCCCAATTTTCAACTGTATGAGGATTGGGATTTCAAAATAAGACTGGCTGCACAGCACGAATTTTACTTTACAAGGGAAGAAGGAGTCGCATATCGTTCGGCCGGAGAAAGTTTGTCTTCTGCGTCTACTCACAGTCATATTTTTTGGCGAAGCAAAGTGATCCAAAAGAACCTTAATTTAGTACCCCTAAAGTTAAAATTGATCGTTTTGTTCAGATTTTGTCTTTATGTTTCTAAAACTTTTTTCATAAAAGCGTTAAAGTTAAGCCCCAAGTTATTCCAGGGTGCGAAGAGAATGAAAAATCTGCTACGTTAATACAAAACAAAAAGAGGGAGCAAATGGGAAAGAATAGCAAAACAATAGTACTTGGACTAGATGCAGCTACCTGGTCTATAATGAAACCACTTTTGAAATCAGGAGATCTCCCAAATTTGAAAGACCTAGCGAAAAAAGGGGTTAGTGGGAATTTAACATCTACAACCCCTCCTATGACTCCTCTTGCTTGGAACTCAATCGTAACAGGGGTAAATCCGGGGAAACACGGGATTTATGATTTCGTTCAACAGGACAGTGGTAGCTACGAAATAACTCCAATTGTGAGCGACGGAGTGGAGTTAGAAGTTCCTGCCATTTGGGATTTGTTCAGCCAGCAGAAAAGGAAGGTTGGCGTCATGAACTTTCCTCTCTCTTATCCTCCCCCCGAGAACGAACCTTTTTTTATATCGGGAATAAGTTCCCCTGAGAGTGGAGACTTTACTTATCCCTCGGAACTCAAAAAAAGGCTTCAACAAAAAGATTATCGGATACATCCTAGATTTGGGGCTCAGGATAACCCTCCCGGGAAATATATTGAAGAAGTTGAAGAGCTTACTCAAAAACAGTTAGAAGTTGCTCTAAACCTATTGCAAGATTACGACTTAGATATGTTTTGGGCCGTGTTCATGGGTATTGATTGGGTTCAGCACTACCTCTGGAATGAGACCATAAATGGGGAAAAAGCGGTCAACAGAATTTACCGATTTATGGATACAGTAGTTGGGGAATTGCTTGAAGCAATAGGAAGTGAGTGGAACGTTCTTGTATTGTCCGACCATGGCTTTAGTGAAATATCTGGAGAAATCCATCTAAATAACTTACTGGAAAAGTGGGGTTATTTGAAAAGAAAAGAACAAGATATTTCTTCTCTCAATAAAATTCAGAATACCGTTTTTGAGAATAGTAAAAAGTTTCCTCAATCCGTGACGTCAATTTACTGTAACAACTACCAAACATAGAGTACAATAGGTTCATGAGGGATTCAACTTCCTCAAAACCTTCACCAATCGGGTGAAAAAACGATGGCCATCTTCGATATAGAAGTAACCGACG